>JAFEAI010000278.1 GCA_018266475.1 Bacteroidota bacterium | reverse complement strand
GCACCTACATCCTCTCCGTCACCGGCCAGAACGGTTGCAGCAGCACCGCCACCGCCGTGGTGGAACTGGACAATGAAGTACCGGGCGCACAGGCCACGGGCGGAACCCTCACCTGCAGCAACACCAGCATCACCCTGCACGGCTCGGGCAACGGCTCCTACAGCTGGAGCGGCCCCGGCGGGTTCACCAGCACCGAGCAGAACCCCAGCGTGGGCGTGGCAGGCACCTACATCCTCTCCGTCACCGGCCAGAACGGTTGCAGCAGCACCGCCACCGCCGTGGTGGAACTGGACAATGAAGTACCGGGCGCACAGGCCACGGGCGGAATGCTGGATTGCACCACCCATGACCTTACCCTGGCTGGCACCGGCAACGGCAGCTTCCAATGGACCGGCCCCAACGGGTTTACAAGCAATCTGCAAAACCCCACCGTAACGGCTGCAGGTGTGTACACCCTTACCGTTACCGGTCAGAACGGCTGCACCAGCACGGCTTCCGCAGAGGTTAGTGTACCCCAATGCGGCTGCCAAACGCCGATCATCACCTCCTGCGGACCTGCTGTAACCACCGTGGAATGCGGCTCCTCCATCGACCCCGAGGACATCGGCCTGCCCACCACGCGCCAGAACACTGATTGCCCGGCCGTAACGGACATCAGCTACTACGACGTGTTCACCGGCATCTGCCCCATCCACGTTACCCGCCATTGGACCATCCGCGACAGCGAAGGCAATGAGGAAACCTGCACGCAGACCATCCTGATCGCGGACACGCAGGCTCCGGTGCTGATGAACATGCCGCAGGACATCACCGTCAATTGCGCCGATGTGCCCTCCGTACCCCAGGACGTGTGGGCCTCGGATTGCAAATCGACGGTGCCCGTCACTTCCCATGACGTAACTGTTCCCGGCGTGGATGCAAGCACCCACACCATCCTGCGCACCTTCACGGCCACGGACATCTGCGGCAACACGGCCACCTTCACCCAGGTGATCACCGTGATCGGGTGCAAGCATGATTGCGAGGCACCGATCATCATTGCATGCGGGCCCTCCTTCACCACCGTGGAGTGCGGCGCCTCCATCGACCCCGAGGACATTGGCCTGCCCGTAACGCGCAAGGACCCGGATTGCCCGGAAGTGGTGTACGTCAACTACTACGATGCGTTCAGCGGCACCTGCCCGGTAACCGTTACCCGCCACTGGACCTTCCGCGATGTGGACGGCAACGAGGAAACCTGCGTGCAGACCATCGTGATCGAGGACACCCAAGCGCCCGTGCTGATGAACGTGCCGCAGGATGTATCCGTGGATTGCGCGGACGTGCCTGCGGTGCCCAAGGACGTATGGGCCTCGGATTGCAAGAACACCGTACCCGTGGAAGCGCATGACGTAGTGATCCCCGGCCAGGATGCCGGCACCTACACCATCCTGCGCACCTTCACGGCCACGGATGCCTGCGACAACTCCGTGTCCGCCACGCAAGTGATCTCCGTGAACGGCTGCAAGGAAGCCTGCGAAGTGCCGATCATCATTGCCTGCGGCCCTGCCGTCACCTCGGTCCCCTGCGGAGCGTCCACGGACCCCGAGGACATCGGCCTGCCGGTAACGCGCAAAAACCCCGATTGCCCGGAGGTGATCTTCTGGAACTGGGTGGACTACGTCACCGGCTCCTGCCCGGCCACCATCATCCGCCACTGGACCTTCCGCGACGCGGACGGCAATGAAGAGACCTGCGACCAGACGATCTATGTGGGCGATGGCATGCCCCCCAAACTGGTGGCCGGTGCGGACGACCCCAACACCATCCGTGATGTGGCCGTAGCTCCGAACCCCTTCCGCCACCAGAGCACCATCACCTTCACGCCGGAGGCGAACGGCCCGCTCACGGTAACCGTGGTGGACCTCGCCGGCCAACAGGTAGCCTCCCTGCTGGATGCCCAGGCCAAGAAGGGAGAGCCCACCCGCGTGGAGTTCCAGCCTGAACGGATCGCCGGCGGCCTGTACTTCTACCGCATCACCCTGAACGGCCAGCCCACCATCGGCAAGCTGATGTACCAGCCCTGACCAGGCCACTGCATGCTTCAGACCAGGAAGCCCCTGCCCTTGCGGCGGGGGCTTCCTTCATTTAGGACAGGGTAGATTTGTGCCGCCCGCATGGAAACCACGCCCTTGGCCGAACGCATGCGCCCCACCTCCCTGGCGGAGATCGTGGGGCAGGACCACCTCGTAGGCCCCGACGGCATCATCCGCAAGGCCATTGCCGGCAAGATCCTGCCCAGCATGATCCTGTGGGGGCCGCCCGGCGTGGGCAAAACCACCATGGCGCGGCTGCTCGCCAAGGAGCTGGACCGCCCCTTCCACACGCTGAGCGCCATCAGCAGCGGCGTAAAGGACATCCGCGAGGTGATCGCCCAAGCCGGCGGAAGCGGGCTCTTTTCACGCAATGCCGTCCTGTTCATCGATGAGATCCACCGCTTCAGCAAGGCCCAGCAGGATTCGCTGTTGGGCGCCGTGGAAAAAGGAACCATCACCCTGGTGGGCGCCACCACGGAAAATCCCTCCTTCGAGGTCATCGGCGCCCTGTTGTCAAGGTGCCAGGTGTATGTGCTGAAGCCGCTCACCGAAGAAGACCTCACCGCCTTGCTGCACCGGGCCATGCGCGAGGATACCGAGCTCAGCCGCACCAACGTGCAATTGAAGGAGACCGATGCCCTGATGCGCGCCAGCGGCGGCGATGCCCGGCGGCTGCTGAACACCTTCGAACTGTGCGTGCGCGCAGCCCGCCCCGGTGGCGGCAGCCAAGATGGCGGCGAGCCGGTGGTGATCACCGACGCGCTGGTACACCGCGTGGTGCAGACCAATGCGGCACGGTACGACAAGCAGGGCGAACAGCACTATGACATCGTCAGCGCCTTCATCAAAAGCATGCGCGGCAGCGACCCGAACGCGGCCGTGTACTGGCTGGCCCGAATGGTGGAAGGCGGCGAAGACCCCTTGTTCATTGCCCGCAGAATGCTGATCCTGGCCAGTGAGGACATCGGCAACGCCGACCCCAACGCCCTGCTGCTGGCCACCACCACCATGCAGGCCGTACAGATGATCGGCTGGCCCGAGGGAAGGATCATCCTGGCCCAATGCGCCGTATACCTCGCCTGCGCCCCCAAGAGCAATGCCAGCTACATCGCCATCGGCAAGGCACAGGAAGCCGTGGGCAGAACAGGCGACCTGCAAGTGCCCATCCACCTGCGCAATGCGCCCACAAAGCTGATGAAGGACCTGGGCTACGGCAAGGAATACCAGTACAGCCACGATGCACCGGGCCATCATTCCGATCAGGAGTTCATGCCTGCGGAATTGCGCGGAACCGCGTTCTACCGGCCGGGCGACAACCGCCGTGAACAGGCCTTTGCAGCCTACCTCGCACAAGTGTGGGGCGCGAAATATGCGGGGTGATTCAACGCGCCCGCTCCGCCTCCATGAAGTTGCGGTGCAGGTCGTAGATGATGCCAAGGCCCACCATCAGCCCGCCGACGGATTGCTCCACCACCTGCCAGGCAAAATCAACCACCGCATGCTGCATGCCCCTGCTGGCAAAGGACAGGCCCATGGCAAGTATGGCCAGGTACACCACGATGCCCGTAGCGCCGCCCACAAACATGGCCTTCACCGGAAAAGGACCCTTCAACGATATCCATTCACGCATGATGAGGAACTGCACCATGCGCGTGATGGCCAGCGCGATGATGAGGTAAGCCAACGTGGATAGGCCGAAGTACAACCTGCGGTCCATGCGCAGGTCCGAAATGTCCGTGAGCGCCAAGCCGTGCCATGCGAAGGAGATGACCATCATCACCACCGCACTAAGCAGCCAAGGGGCCAAGATCCTGCGCTTTAACAATATCATTTTCCGCATAGCCTGCACCCCGCAAAATTAAGGGGCGGCACGGCAGCAGGGGGCAATTCCTGCACCTGCAACCTACCTTGGCCGCCATGTACCGCAGCGGAGCACCCGCCCTATCCATCTGCTTGTTCTGCTTGGCAGCCGGGCTTGCAGCCTGCCGCAAGGACAACCCTCCGCCCAAGTGGGATGTGGGCATCACGGCCCCGTTGGTGAAAACCTCGCTCACCATCGGCGACCTGGTGCCGGACAGCATGCTCAGCCAAGATTCCGAGGGGCGCATCAGCATCCTGTACTCCACAGTGCTTTTCTCCCTGTCCTTGGACACTGTGCTCAACATTCCGGACACCAGCTTCCGGTACGCGTATGCCCTCCCCTTCCCGGGGCCGATCGACTTCCAGCCCGGGGCCTCCTTCAACGCCACCGACGATGTGACCCGCTTCGACCTGCAGGACCTGCAACTTTCCCGGCTCATCGTCCGGTCGGGGCAATTGGACGTGGCGATCACCAACATGATGAACGGGAACATCATCGGTGAGTTCGCCCTGCCCGGGGCCAGCTTGTCCGGCACACCCTTCGCGGTGCAAATGCAATTGCCGCCCGGCACTCCCGCCGCGCCTAGCAGCACCTTCGCCACCAGGGCCTTGGACGGTTATTTGTTCGACCTGCGGGGCCCCGCCCACAATGCCGTGAACGCACTGGCCACGCACCTTTCCTATGCCAACTCCGCCGCAGGGCCCGCCGTCTCCATCACCGACCAGGACAGCCTGCTCGCCGTGGTCAGCTACCACGGCATCGTACCCCAGTATGCCACCGGATACTTCGGCATGCGCCACATCACCGTGGCGCCGGCCACTGCGGACCTTGGCTTGTTCAGCAATATCAGCGGCACCATCAACCTGGCCCAGGCCAGCGCCGCGCTAAGGGTGCGCAATGGCATCGGCGTGGATGCCCGCGCGGACATTCATTACATCAGCGCCGTAAATACGCGCACCGGGCAGTCGGTGGACCTTGCCGCAAACATCACCACCGCCCCCCTGAACATCAACCGCGCGATCGACCTGGGCGGCCACTTCCAGGAGGCCACCACCACCTTCAACCTGAACGGGACCAACAGCAACCTGCTCCAATTCCTGAACAACCTGCCCGACCGGCTGGGCTATGCGCTTGACATCACCGTGAACCCCTTGGGCAATGTGGGCAACGGCCATGACTTCCTCTACCACGACAGCAAGCTCACCGCGGAGCTGGACGTGGATATTCCGCTGCGGCTGATCGCCAGCGACCTGGCCTTGCGGAAGGTGATCGACCTGGACCTGCCCGGCACGGCCCAGGCCCATGCGTGGCGCAGCGGCACATTGCACCTCTTTGCCGACAACGGCTTCCCCTTCAGCGCATCGGTGCAATTGGCCGTGGCCGACGCAGGCGGCCAGCCCCTATCCCCGCTCACCCCCGGCGGAACCATTGCATCCGGCACGCTGGGCACGGACGGCACCGTGGACACCCCCGTTTCCAGCCGGCTGGATTTCCACCTTACGGCGCAGCAGATGGACCTGTTGCACCAAACCGGAAAGCTCCAAGTGGTGGCGGCCTTCAACACCGCCGACCAGGTGCAGCACGTGCAGATCCTGGAACAATACCGCATGGACCTGCAGCTTACCGTACAAGCGGACTACACGGTGAACGGGGATGAATAGGCATTGGGGCTGGTGCGTGTTCCTTGTGGCCGCACAGGCCCATGCCCAGGCGGACAGCACCGCCGGCCATCCGCATGCGCCCATGCACCGGCTTACGGTGGCCGCAGCCGGTGCGTACACCTCCAACGTGCTGGACAATGCGTTGGCGCTGGGCTTGTACAAGGGTGGCGCCTTGGACGCCGATATCCTATCACGCAACCGGGAAGCGCTGGGCGGCGCCAACCGCGCCGGCATCAGCTTGGGCGCATCCGCCACCCTTGCATGGGGAAGCGGCCTTTTCGGCCGGGAACAGTGGATGCCCCGGATCACCATCGCCCAGCAATACCTGCTGGGCCTGCGCTTTGCCAGCGATGCATACCTGCTCTCCTTCTTCGGCAACACGCCCTTTGAGGACCGCACCGCGCACTTGGGGCCAAGCGCCTTCGAACAGGTCAACTTCCAAAGCGCATGCTTCGGCGTGGAAAACCGCAACACGGGCTCCTACCTTGAACTGGGCGTGGTGAACGGCCATGGCCTGAACCGGGCGCAGATCAACCAGGCGGACCTCTTCACCGCGCCCGATGGCCGATACCTTGAACTGGCCCTGGACGGCAACTACCAGCGCAGTGATACGGCAGGGAGAGCTGCTTCCCGCGGCATCGGTGCGATCATCAACGCCCAGTGGAGCCGTCCTCTCCAGGTCTTCAAAACCCCGGCCAAGCTCACCATTTCAGTGCATGACCTTGGCTTCATTGCCTGGGGCCACGGCTCCCTTGCCATGCGCCCGGACAGCACGCTGCGCTTTGACGGCTTCCGTGTGCCCCACATCCTGGACCTGGCGAACCTCGTGGTGAACCAAGCGGGGATCCAGGACAGTTTGGGCCTTGGATTTCAAAAGGGTGGCTTCACACGCTTGCTGCCTTTCAAGGTGGAAGGGCGGCTGGAATTCGGAAGAACCCGCACCAACCGGGCCGGAGACTTACGATCCGCCTATGCACTGCTGGTGGACCAGCGCGCGTTGCCCGGCTACGCGCCGCACACCACCATCCTGCGCCGCGTGGCGTTCTCCGATGCGTTCACCCTTTCCTTCGGCGCGGACCATGGCGGCTTTGGCGGCCTGCGTGTGCTGCTGGGCATGGAAGCCTGCATGGGCCGCCACCTCACCCTCAACTTGGCAAGCCAACACGTGGCCGGTTTCTTCTCCGACCACCTGCATGGCATGGCCGTTCAGGCCGCAGTACAAGTGCTTTGGTAAGGGCTTCTGCCGCTGTAGACGTTCCGCTCGTCCTTCGGACCGATCCGAACGTCATACCATTTAGACACTCAAGGCCAGCCAAAGCTGCGCCGCGATCTTTTCGGAGGACGATACGCGCATCGGGTGGCGTAGCGGTGCCTACGGAACCCGATGCGCGGAGAAGTCATCCGGAAAGAGTGCAAGCAGATCGCATGGTATTGAGTGTCTATATGGTATCAATTCTCCGCCAACGCCTCGCGCTCATATATGAGCTGGCTGCAGCTGCGGCCATCCTTGAAGAAGAACACCCCGCTGTACTTGCGCGCCACCCGGCGGTATTCCGTGGTCACTTCGCCCCGCTCCACCTTTATCACGGTAACCACCTCATTGGGCGTAACGATCACGTCCTTTTGCCGCACCACCACCACAGGGGTGGGCACGAACTTCGGTTTCGGCTCTTCCATGCTGCGCGCCTTGGCCGGTTGCATGCGTGAGGGTTCCTCCATCATGCGCGGGCTGGTGCTTCTGCGCGCCTCCACCGAGGTGGCTGGCTGAGGCAATGCGGACACCTGCGCCACCCGGGGTGGAGGCGCCGCCTGCGGCACTTTGCGCGGCGGTGCCTCAGGTGCGGGTGGCGGTGGAGGCGGCGGTGGCGGCGGTGCGGCTTGCTTGGCCAGCACCTGTTCCTGGGGCGCCCGGCGGGTGGCGGCCTCCTGCTTCGCCTTTTGCGCGGCGGATTCCTTCGCGGCCTGGGCCTCCGCCTTGGCTTGGGCCTTCTGCCGGTCTGCGGCATCCTTGGCCGCCTGTGCCTCCGCCTTGGCCTGCTCCTTGGCCTGCTGTTGCTTCTGCTTCTTCGCTTGCTCGTTCTTGCTTGCCTCCTCCTTTTGCTTGCGGTCCACCTCCGCCTGTGCGGTCTCCAAGGCGCTCTGAATGCTCTTGGTGTAGTCCGTGTCGTAGTCGAAGTCACCCATCACCTCATTGTACCGGATCATGCCCACGGGTTGGTTGAACACCACCGTGTTCACGCCTTCGTACTGCTTGAAGAGCGATACCACAAAATCGAACGGGCTGAACCCGGATTGCCCCGCAGTGCCTGGAGCCGTGGTGTTGAACATGAGCTTCTTGGTCACGAAGCCGTCCTTTTCGAACGAGAGGACATAGTTCTTGTTCAGTTCCAGGTCCAGCGAAAAGCGGTTCAGGTTGGAGCTGACCACCCTGTGCTTCTCGCCTTCCAGGTACACCACCATGCGGCAACCGTCGAGGCTGCCGCCGTCCACCTTCACCCGGCCGTTGATTGTGAACTTGCTTTGTGCAAAGGCGGCACCGGCCGCTGCAATGCACACCAGCAGCCACCCCTGCCGGAGCAGGTGCTTCATTGCCCTTCCGCGCATGGCAATGCTCACGAGGCGAGAATGGAGGTGGAGATCAGGCCCTTTGCCAGCAAGGCCGCCACCAATCCAACGGCGAGTACTGCGGCCATGATCAGTGTGCGCACGGCCACGGCGTTGTTCTGCTTGTTCATGATTGCTGAATTTGACCTGAAAACGCAACCCGGCGCCGGAGGGTTACATGCGGAGGCCGGTGCCATGGCCGGAAGCCCCGGATGCAACCCGCTCCCGGCCCGAAGCGTAGAACCCGCCCGAAATGATGCGCTCCATCCTCCTTATGGGCACCTTGCTGGCATCCGCAAGCGCGATGTACGCGCAGGATGCCGCCCCGGCCACCACCGCCGAAAGCCTGTTCCATGAAGGCGAAAAAGCCTACAACCGCGGGGCCTATCCTGCGGCGATCGATCTGTTCACGCGCACCCTGGCACAAGACCCCGACCATCTGAACGCCTACCTGCAGCGCGGCTTTTGCCACAGCCTTCAACGCGAATACGAAGCTGCGGTAAGTGATTTTTCCGAGGTCATCCGCCGCAAACACGACCATTTGTGGGCCTATACCAGCCGCGGAAGCGCCTATGCCAAGTGGGGAAAGCCCGAGCTGGCCATCCAGGATTTCGACACCGCGCTCAACCTGGATCCGCGGAACCAGGAAGCCTACAACAACCGGGGCTGGAGCAAAAAGGCCACGGGCGACCTGGCCGGCGCCTGCCGCGACTGGGCCGCCAGCCGGAAAATGGGCAATGCCGAAGCGAAGATCATCCTACAGAACAACCGTTGCAAATGAACGTGCCGCGCACCATCATCCTGATCGCCCTCCTGTCCCCCATCATGGCCCTGGCCCAGGACCAAAGCTATGCGGACTGCATAGCCAAGGCGGGCAGCACGTGGGGAAAGCCCTGCGACAAGTGCGAAACCTACAACGGGTACAAGCGTGATTTCAGCGGCGTGTACCAAGTGCAGCTGCGCAACATTTGCGGCGAAGTGCTCGAGGTGAAAGTGGCCATGGAAGAGGCAAACGGCACATGGCGCACCTTCCCGGTGAAGGCGCTTGCCGGGGGCGACACCCTATCGGCCTTTGCCTGCCACGGCACCGGCAAATTCCTCTATTGGGCGCGCCGGGTGAATGACACGGAGATCATCCTGCCCACGGACGGGCAGATCGCCAGTGCATACCCCGGGAAATAGGCACGGCCTCCTTCCGCCGGGCGGGCATCCCGCTCCTCCAAGGCCATTGGCGCTCCTGGCCCGGGAAGCCGCAGTCTTCAACGCTTCCTTGTTCAAATGATGGCGTGAACACCCGGTGAGCCGGTGTTCGCCGGCATCTATTTTGGCCGCCAGGCAGCGCATCATGGCGATCAAGCACATGCACATTGGCCGCACGGCCACATCGCCCGAGGTGGAATTGGACCTGGACCGCGGCACCATTGACGTCACCGGCCGCTCGCTCCCCGCCAATAGCGAGCAGTTCTATGAGCGCATCTACCACTGGATAGAGGAATACATCAGGCAGCCGCGTGAACTCACCACGGTGAACATGCGCCTGGATTACCTGGACACCAGCAGCACCAAGCATTTCTACAACATCTTCGACCGCCTGTGCGCAGTGAACGGATCGGGCATGCACGTGCAGGTGAACTGGCACTACGAGATCGGCGACGAGGAAATGGCGGAGGCGGGCAAGGATTACGAAAGCCTCTTCCCCATGGAGTTCCACTTCATTGAGGTGAAGGACCTGTTCTGAGGGCCATCCCCGGTAGGCATTGGGTCTTCAGTACCATGCGGGTACTGGTTTAGCGCATCCGCACTTTGGCGCCGATGTCCCCGGTTCGAGCCTAGGCCAACAGGCCCCGGCAGCAAACGAGCGTGAACGCCGGCCTGAATCGGGGCGCGATCCAAGGTGGGATTTCGGTGCCCCTGCTGCGGGGCCACCCCTTCCATCAAGAGACCCACTATTGCCTTGAAGCCATGCCCCTGAAAGGAAAATGCCCTTCAACTTGCGTTAAAGGGCATTCCTGCATTTCGTGGACCCGTAGGGAGTCGAACCCCAAACCTCCTGATCCGTAGTCAGGTGCTCTATCCAATTGAGCTACGAGTCCAAAACTGGCGGCGATCCACAGGCGATCCACCGAAAGCGGGCGCGAATATAATACGCTCCGGTCAACGGGGCTTGTAATACTTCATGGCTTCGGGCATATAGGCCTCCAGGTCGGCGATCCGCCGGGCATCGCTCGGGTGGGTGCTCAGGAGTTCGGGCGGCTTGGCACCGCCCTGTGCGGCCATCCGCTGCCAGAACTGCGGCGCCACGCGGGGATCGTACCCGGCCATGGCCATGAACACCAGCCCCATCTTGTCGGCCTCGCTTTCCTGCTTCCGGCTGTAGGCGAGCAGCCCCAGTTGCCCGCCGACGCCAAATGCCTGCAGGAACATGTTGTTGGCCATGGTCGGCTTTTGGGCCACCATGGCTTGCAGGGTCAGGTCGGCACCCTGCATGGCCAGGGCCTGGCTCATGCGCTCATTGCCGTGCCTGGCTATTGCATGGGAGATCTCATGGCCCATCACCAATGCCAACCCCGCATCATCCTTGGTCACGGGCATCAGGCCGGTATAGACCACCACCTTTCCGCCCGGCATGCACCAGGCGTTCACGGTGGGGTCGTCCACCACGTTGAACTCCCATTTGAAATCCGCCACGCGGGAGGCCGCGCCGTTTGCCGTAAGGAAATCCGTGGCGGCGGTGGCCAGGCGCTGGCCGATCTCACGCACCGTCTTCACGCGGGCGTCCGCAGCGGGCAACGGGGGGTGCTCCTTCAGGAATCCTTCATATTCCGTCAGGCTCATGCCCATCAGTTCTCCCTCGGGCAACAGGTTCAACTGGCTTCGCCCGGTAATGGGCACTTTGGAACAAGCTGCGGTGAGGGCGAACATGGCCGCCACAGCCACCGCCCTGGCTTGGGTCATCTTCATTGAATATCGGCTGAAAGGCCCTTTTGGCAGAGCGCCTCGCAAAGCGGCCTCAACTTCCGGAGGGTGCCCCGCTTCACACTGCACTTGCCGTTGTAATGCACGATCGACGCGCATTGCTCGGCCTGGATGGGATCATGGCCGCAGATCTCCATCAGGCAAACGATGACATGCTCGAACGTATTCACATCATCGTTGTGCAGGATGATCTCCTGCAGGTCCTGGTCGGCCACTACGGCCACTGGTTGTTCAAGTTCGCTTTCCTTCCACTGCATGTGCCTGTATGCTTCAGCGAAGCGAAGGTACGAGATCGGCTCAACGGTTGGCCTGTGAGGGATCGGCCAGGATCGCTTTGCCGAACTTGGCCAGCAGTACGCGGGCATCGCGGACGGGGATCCGCTTGCCGTTCAGGTAGGCCGTTACGAACGCATCGGCCACGCCTAGGCCCACCGTGCCATTCTTGCGCTGCACGGCCTGGCCTTCATCCAGGAAGAGGCCCGTGGTGTAGCGGATCTTGCCGGTCTCGGTGCGCTCGCTGTTCAGCGGTGTGATGTTGAACAGCTTGTCTAAGGCGGTCGGCTTGCTGTACACGCCTACCTGCACGGTAAAGAACAGGCCCTTCACCGTCTCCACCTGCTTTGCAGGGGCTGCCGTGGGGTCATTGTAATAATCCGCCGCGGTGCTCGATGGCTTGAATGCAGCCAACACTTCAGTGGCTGTTGCCGGGTAGGCCGCCAACACCGCCGCCTCGGCTGCATCCCCCGTGGCAGGCACGCTCAAGTTGGCCGGTGCCTGTGCAGGTGCGGGCTGCTGGGCTTGCCCTGTGCCGCTTGCCGTTACCGGATGCGCGGCTTGCGCGGTGGCAGGCGCGGCAGTGGCCAGCGCGGCGCGCTCGGCCTGCATGGCCTCGCGCAGCGGCACACGCCTGCCGTCCATGTACGCCACCACAAAGGCATCCCGGTAGCCCCGTTCCCGCACCTTGGCACCGGCCTGGGAAGCGCTCTCGGCTGAGGTGAACATGCCTGCGCTGTAGCGCACCAGTCCGTTCGCCGTGCGCTCGCCGGTGAGCGGGGTCATGTCATTGAAGGCTTCCACGGGCAACGCATTCCGGAATGCACCCACCTGCACCTTGTACACCACGCCTGCCGGCATTGGTGCATCAATGGGGATGGCTTCCTGGCGCGGTGCGGGGTGCTCCGTGAAGGTGAACACATCCTTGGCCAACGGCCCGGCGAACGGGGCCGGGGCCGAAGTAATGGTGGTGCCCACCGGTGCGATGCGGCGGGGGGCTTCAGCGGTGCGGCCCTCCACAGGCACTGGCTCAGGCACAGCGGGGGCCATGGCGACCTCCGCCGTGTCACGCACCGTCTTTGCAGCAGGATTGCCCGCAGGTGCGGCGCCGGCCATGGTGGCCGTGCCGGCCGGCTTCCCGCCAAGCACGGATGTTACGGCCTCGGAATTGGAAGGCCTGGACCGTGCCAGGACCGGTTCGGTGCGCCGCGCAGCCTGCTCCATCGCCATGATCTCCGAGGCCTTGTCGGCGGGGAGCGCCTGCATCAGGGACGCCGCCTGGGCGTCGATCATGTCCGCGGAAACGGCAAGATGGTCCGCCGCGCCCCGCAAAGAATCCGACCGTTGCTTCAGCAGGTCGGCCTTGGCCTGCAGCTTGTCGGCATCCTGTGCGCCGGTTCCCTGGCCTGCCCCGGCACGCATCGTGGTTGCTTCACTGCCCAGCACGTTCGCCAAGGTTTGTGCGCCTTCCGCTTCATTGCGCATGGCTGCGGCATCCGACCGCACTTGCATGGAACGTCCTTTCATCAGGAAGTAGCGGCTTTCCGCATCCCCTGCCATTACCTGCTTCCGGCCCTTGTCGTCGAGGTAATAGTACCGGCGCAGGTAATCGGCGAGCGTGGTGCTGTCCACGCGATCAGCTGCCGGTGCATGCACGGCGCCAGGCACGGCACCCTTCACTGCGGCATCGGGTATTTCCGCTTCCACGGAAACCACGCCGCTCGCTGCTGGCGGAGCGGTCGGCTCATGCACAAGCACCGGTGCGGTGGCATTGGGCGCCACCGGCGGATAAACCCGCTGCTCCACTTCCTCATAGCTGAGCACTTCACCCCTTGAGGCATTCCCGCCCAGGAGATAGTTGCGCACCGTATGGGAGCGGTCCATGTTCTGCAAGGCCTTGAGCTCCTCCGCATAGGCCTGGCGGTAGAGCGAGTTCCGCTTGAAAATATCACGACCGTCATCCGCCTGCTTGCGGTATGTTTTGGCCCTTGCCATTGCGGCCGCGGCACCTTCCTCGTAGCCTTTGGCCATTTGCACCAGCGGCTCATCCGGGGCAAACCCGCGCTTCTGCATTTGCTTGAGCAGCAGCTTGGCGCTGTCCTGGGCGGCGGCATATTCACTGCGGCTGATGAAGGCCGAGCGCTGGCCAAGGTCGGCCTTGTGGATCAGCAGGTCGTCGATCTTCCGGTCCGTGCGCTCACGCAGCTTATCGTATTCCTTTCCGCCCAGCAGTGCCGAGAGCACGGCTTCCATGCTGTCGATCTGGGCTTGTTCGGCCTGCTCCATGCCAAGGTCACGCTCCATTTCCGCCTTGGCTCCCTGCGCTTTTCCGGTCCGGGGCGCAAACGGACTGGCATAAACCCTGTCCAGGTCGGGATCCACCTGGACATAGGCATCATTGTGCGGTGTTCGTGAGGCGTTCTGCTGGGGGACGGCGCCCGCAACCGCTGCCGTTCTGCCCGAAAGTTGCGCATCCTCCAACGCCTTGGTTTCCGTGGCCGCATAGTGCTGGCCCGCTTCCGCCAGGTCCTTTTCCGCCTGGTCGGCATGCTTGGCCTTGAGGTTACGCAGCCGCTCCACGCGGGGTAGCAGTTCCGCAGCCCTCCCCGGTTGCTGCTCCAATGCCGCAAGCGTGCGCTGGGCCCGGGCTTCGAGGCTGTCCATCAACTGCACATCCAAGGCATGCAGGCGGAGGGCCTTCTCCGATGGGGTTCCCGGGCCGTCCGTGATCTCCTTTCGTGCGGAAGTAAAACCCGGGAATGCCTCTTCCGCCAGTTCTTCATCAAGGATGAAGACATCGAATTCGAGCGGCTCAAAATTGGGTGTGGCCGCCTTGGTTCCTGCATTATTTGCCACCCCTTCCCCGGACCGGAACGCTTCCACCGCAGCCTTCTGCTGAACAATGGCGCGATCCAGGCTGTCGCGCACCGCCCGGTCTTTTTCCGCAGCGCGCAGTTGCTGGAGCTCCGCCAGTTTGTTGGCCAGCAGAAAGGCCTGCTCCTCGCGGTCCGTTGCGGCCTCCTGGCCAGCGGCTTGCTCCGTTGCGGTGCCACGGGAAGTACCGGCGGGATCCACCGGTTGTGCAGCAGGGGGCGTGGCGGGGCCCTGCTTGGACGGTTGGGCGGCAGTGGCCGTTGGCGCAGGAGCGGCCGCCGCTCCGTTGGGCATGTTCCCGCCTTTGGAAGCAGCCTGGGCGCCCAGGCTGCTGTTGGCGGATGCCAGCTGATCATCCGGCTTGCCGGTGGCGGGAGGGGCATTGCCGGCGGCCTGCCCTTGCACTTGGGCGATGCCCGAGGCGCCCGCGCCCTGTGCAGCACCGGGCGATTCCTTGTCCTGTGCCAAGCCGGAACCTTCCTTGCCGGCTTGTGCCACATCGGCGGCAGTGGCAGCGGCAGCGGCAGGCGCCGCAACCACCCCCCCGAGTGCGGCAGGGACGGATGCCGTTTGTGTTCCCGCAGTGGCGGACCGGTCGCCGGAAGAGGCCATCCGCACCGTGGGCGTGAAGTTGCCTGCCAGCGCCTCCTGGCCGCCCCAATCGAACGTGCGCCGCTCCCGCTCCTCGGGCGTGGATGCGACCACCGGCAGGTATTGCCGCTCGATGTTCAGCCCATCCATCCGCTCCTGCACCTTGGCCAGGCGCGCGACAATGTCCGCCGGAGCCCCGGTTCCTGCCGTACGGTTCCCGCCCTTGGATTGCCCCAGGTACTTCACCAGGGCCACCTCCCCGCGGGCCACGGCAGCGGCCTCTTCCGCCCGCCCTGCTTCGCCGAAGGCTTTTTCCACCTCTTGATGCAGGGCGGTCGCTTGCTCCTTCATTTCCGCCTGCTTGCGGACCAGCTCTTCGCGTTTACGCCCCTTGGCCGCAGCCAGCTCGTTGTCCATGCGTTGCGTACGGTCGGAGAGCATGGCCTCCTCCTCGCGCTGGTCGGTGGCGCGGGCCACCTTTTTCCTGGCCACTTCCTCCAGCTCGCTTGCCGCCCGGCGCAGCCGCTCCAGGTCATCGGGGCGGGCATCGGGCCCCTTGCGTTGGTCTATGCCTGCCTTCAACTTCACCAGTTCCGCAGTGGCCGCAGTTTTGTCATTGGCAGCCAATGCGCGGTCGAGGTTTATTGCCAATGCCTGCGCATCCGCAGCCCGCTTGGTGCTGGCGGCACTGGCCGTTGCCAGCCCGGTGCCCGCCTGAAAGGCCGCCATGGCACGGTCCCTTGCCTCCAAGGACCGCTGGCGGGCCTCTGCGGCTTGTTCCATCAGCTGCTGCTTTTGCTCCGGGGGAAGGCCGGCCGCAGAACCCGCAAGTTGGGATGCCCTTAGTGACTGGGCCTCCGCGGCGTCCGCATTTACACGCGCCAGTTCAAAGGCATCTGCAGACAATTGCTGTTGTTCATTGGCCAGTGCCGCTTCCTCAGTGGCGTCCTGCCGGGCCAATGCCTGGGCGGCCGGCATGGTGATGGTGCCATCGAATCCCGCAGCCTGCAACGGGTCGGCAGGGACGGTGGCCGCAGCCTGGGCCTCGGCAGCTGGCCGTTCTCCGGTCACGTCCAGGCGTGCCCTGCGCCGGATCTCATCCAGGGCAAGGGCCATGATGTCGGTGTCCAGCGGCTTGTCAAAGTGGTTTTTCACCTCCACCCCCAACCCGGTGCCGCCGTGGTTCGCCAATTCCATTTCCTGCTTGAAGGCCTGCGGCTTCACGCTTGGCGGCACCTCCAGGGAGGTGAGGAAGCTGCGCCCGCCCGGCCCTGCTTCCACCAGCACCTTGTACTTGCCCCCGCGGGGCACGGCCAGCACATACTCGCCCTTGTCATTGGTGACGGCCTCGGCCACGCGCTGGCGCGTGAGGTCGTCTTCCACAATGATGCGGGCGCGCCTGTCGGCAGGGTCGGGCGCGGAGGAAAAGCTGCCCTGGAAAACGGTGATGTTGATCGGTGTTTGCACCGTGCTTACGCGATACACGTTCACTGCCCCCTGGCGGCTGTCGCGGTCGCTGGCAAAACAGGCTTCGCGTGCGTCAGGCCCCACGATGTACAGCATTTCATCGGCAGGGGTGTTCACCGCAAAATCCATGTTCTCCGGGGCGCTGAAGGCGTCCATGCCCTTGTCGTAGGTGCTGCGGAACACATCGTATCCGCCCATGCTGTTGTGCCCTTTGCTGCAGAAGTAGAAGGTGCGGCCATCGGGCGCCATCACCGCATAGTCCTCGTCCTGGTCGGTATTGATGTAGCCGGCGAGCTTCACCGGCGCGGCATACCTGCCGCCGGGCAGCAGTTCCGAGCGGTAGATGTCCTTGCCGGTGCGCCCGTCCTTTCCGTAGCTGCTGAAATAGATCGGGCCGCCCTTGTCAGGCAGGTACACCAGCGACCGCTCGCCCCGCTTGCGGTCCATGCTGGTGAGCAGTTCATCCGGGGTCACTACGATCTTTCCGCCGATGTCGCTGAGGTCGTAAAAGCGGAAGAAGTCAGATGCAGCCACGTCCACTTTGTTGAGCACCTCAATGTCCTTGAGGTTGCTCAACAGGTATTTTCCGTTGCGGCACTGCTGCTCCAATGCGTCCACGGGAAACTGTGCCAACAGTTTTTTGTCGGCCGTGCCCTTGTAGTGCGCGTAGGCGGCCAGGCCTTCGTCAAATTGGTAATCCAAGTGGTATGCCCGGCCCAGGAAGTACCACGCCAAGGCCGGTATGGAAGGGTTTCCGGTGGCGAACTTCAAGTAGCCGATGGCCTTCACTTTTTTCCCGTCACCGTACAGTGTGCATGCCCCCAGCTTGTAATTGAGCTCATGGTCCTGCGGGGAAAGGCTGACCAATTGGGAATACATCGGGTAGGCCTTGGCATATTCCCCTTTATCGAAGAGGGCGTCGGCCTGCACCTTCAGTGCCTTGTCGCCGCCTTGGGCAAGCACACCGGATGCCGCAAGCACCAGCACAAGCGTGCAGGCGGTGTTTTGCAGGATCCGTGCGGTGCGCGTCATGTGCTTCAGGAAGTTGGCCCGCCTAGGATGTTCATCCGGTTTTCGGTCCCTTTCACCAGCCGCAGGATGTTCTGCCGGTGCGTGTAGAACACCACCGCGCAGAGCAGCACGGCGAACACCTTGAGCACGGTGCTGCTTTCGTGGAAAAGGAAGATAACGGCGACAGGGAAGGCCACGGCCGCAGTAAGCGAAGACAAGGAAACATAGCGCGTAGTGAGGAAGACCGCGAAAAACACCCCGATGCAGACCAGTGCTGCACCCGGGTGGATGGCGAGCACACCTCCGAGGGAAGTGGCAATTCCCTTGCCGCCGCGGAAGCCTGCAAATACCGGGTAGAGATGGCCGATCACGGCGGCTGAAACGAGCAGTACGCGCAAAAGGGTCCAGCTGTCGGAGTAGGGTTCAAGGCCGCTGCCGAGGGGCAATAGCCGCACCGGAAGGAACCCCTTGAGGATGTCAATGGCGAGCACGGGCACGCCGGCCCTGGGCCCAAGCACGCGGAAGGTGTTGGTAGCCCCCGCATTGCGGCTGCCGTGCTGGCGCACATCCATGCCATGGAACCATTTCCCCCACCACACGGCGGTAGGTATGCTTCCGCACAGGTAGGCGATCGCCATGCTTGCAACACCGTATGCCCAGGGGAATTCCATCGTCATAGTCCGAACCGGTCGCGAAAATCGTCCACCTTGCGCTTGTTGGTGAGGATGAACTGGTAATCGGGCATGCCCTTCTTCCCGTCAAACTTGCGCTTGTCGTCCTTCAGCTCACTGATCATGGTGTTGAAGTCGGCGCTGCTGCTGTAGGTGTACATGTAGTTGCGCGTGTACTGGAAGAACCAGTAGGTCTGATCGTCCAGCATCAACAGCACGGACATCACATCGCCGCTGCGCTTGCGCTGGAACTCCACCTTGCCCTTGAGGTAGCGGTATACCGGTTTCTTCAGCACGGTGCCCAGGCCCAGGGGTCCTGTACTTTGCCAGGCCTCGTCCTTGGCGTTCCATTCCAGGTTCAGGTCGCAGAACACAAGTGCTTTCACCAGTTCATCGGGCAGGCGTTTGATCTCGCCCTTGATGCTGAGCTCGCTGATCACCTTGTCGCTCTTTTCCTTGCCGAGGATCTCGCGGATGGCACGTTCGTACGGGGTTTTGGAGAGGTCCACCTGTTTCTGCTCGGGATAGGCGGCGATGTCGGCCACCATTTTTTCCAGGGCGTTGCCCAGGAAGGGGAAGTCGGCCACGAGGGTAACCTTGGCGGCGATGGCGGCATCGGCGCCCTTGTACTCCAAGGTGCCGTATGCATCGGCCTGCACCTGGCCCAATTGCACGCCGGGGCTGATGTGGCCGTCAGCTGAAAGCAGGCAGGATTCCGTGGAAAGCCCCACGAGATTTCCGGGCAGATTGTTCTGCCGGATCTTGTCCTTGTTGGAGATGAGGTAGGCCTTGCGGACCTTGTCGAAGAAGAGCAGCCCCTTCGCGCTGATGATGTCGCGGTCGTCCTTGTCCTTCTTGCGGCTAAGGAAGGTGCCGTAGGTGGTGAAGGGGTCGTCCTTGGTCATGTAGATGCCGGCGCCCACCGGGAAGCCCTCGGCATCCACCAGCGAATCGCTTACGGGGATAAATACCTCCTGGGGGTCTATCATGCCGGTGAAGCCCATCCAATTGCGTGCAATGCCGGGGCAGTCGTGCTTGATGCGGGTGTTGCCGGTAAAGGTGAGGTCCTTGCTGGAGGCCTGCAGCTTCACGTCCCCGAAGAAGTCGAAGGCCGGGCTGAGCTGGAATCCGGCATCCTGGGGAACGCGCCCCAGGGCGTAGGTCTGGAAGGTGGTGTCCACGTTGATGGTCCGCATGTCTATGGGGAACACCTTGCCGGTTTCGTCCTTGTAGTCATAGATGCCAGAACCGCTGTACTGCCTGCGGGCGGCGATGTTCACGGCGGCATCATGCAAGGTGTGGTACTTGTTCACGAAGTTGGCCGTGACGGTGGCGTGCGTGAGCGGGTCCATCTTGGCATTGCGGCCGATGCGCACGCGCATGCTGTCCGGGGCGATCAGTGCATCGGCCACTTGGATGTACTGCACTTCGTTGGCGGTGATGATGTGGCGCTTGAGGTCGTAGCGTGCCTTGGGCGCCATGAAGCGGAGCGAATCCTGCTGGGGGTTCACGCTGATGAAATTGCTGCCGCTGAGCTGGAGGTCCTCGTTGCCCGCCGCTGCGGTACGGTCGCTTTCCAGCTGGATGTCGCCCTGGTCCATGTACCACTTGAAGCGGTCCATGAAGCAGACGTACTGGTTGTACGGGAACTCCACCTTGGTCTCGGAACCGTTGCTGACGAACTCCCCTATCCGTTCGTCGAGCTTCACGGTGGCGTTCACGTTGTCGGTGCGGAAGGCGATGGCCGTGGTGTCCCCTTCGGTCAGGCGGAAGTCGCTGGTGTCGGCATGCACCTTCATGGTCTTGAAGTCGAACAGCTTGGAACGGAGGGTGGCATTGGTGAAATCCACCAGGCCGGCGCCGGTCATGCCGTCCGGGCGCAGCTCGGTCTTGCCGTGCAGGTAGGCCTGCTTGTCGAACATCTCCATGGGCACCTTGGTGGTGCGTGCCATCAGCACGTCCTTGGCCGGCTCCAGCCGCACGAACACGTTGGAGGCATGCACATTGGGCACGTTCAGCGAGGCGCTGGCCGCAGCGCCGTTGTAGAGCGTGTCCGCCATGCCGAAGGTGGTGTCCGGGGTGAATACCAGGTTGCGGCTGTGGGCCAGGGTGGTGAGGTAGTTGAGGTCGCCTTCGCCGTGCAGGCCCTTGTTGTCCAGGCTGAGCGTTTCGGAGAACTTGGCTTTTTTGCCGTACAAGGGCATGCCGCCGGCCCCGGTGGGCCGCACGAATCCGAGCGCATAATCATGCTGCAGGCGCAGTGTTTCCCGGATGTCGGGGAAGATGCCTGCGCTCACCAGCACGCCGTTGAATTTCAGGCGGTCGTTGGCGAAGTTGTCCAGGCTGTCCAATTGGAAGGGGTCGCTCTTGTAGTAGAACTTGTCCCGTTTGTAGGCGCCTTTCTGGATGTTGCGCCGGTCATAGAACACAAAGCTTTCCCGGGTGCTGTTGAACTTGGGGAAGTCGGGGTACTTCTTCACCTGCAGCCCGCTCTTGTTGGATGCCGCGTCGATCTCCAATGAGCCGGCAACGTTCTCCAGCACGTTCTTCACCTTCACCTGCCTGGTGTTTCCGTTGTCGTCCGGCTCGAAGCTGTCCGCCAGGAAGGACACGCTGTCCACGTTGAGCAGGTCGATGATGAAGGGGTCGTAATGGAAGAAATACTCCTTGCCGTGGAAGGTGAGCTTGCCGGCCTTCACCATGCCGCCGAAGCTGAAGTCGCGGTTTTTCTTGATGGTGACCTGCTTATCCGAGGGGTAGATCTTCACGTCCTGCGAGTCGCTCATCATGATGCGGGACACGCCTTTGAGCGCCAGGTCGTTGTTGAGCAGGTTGATGGTCCCGTTGACGCCATCGGGGCTGTTGCTGTTGAACTGCAGCACGTCGTAATCCACTTTTCCGGCGCTGTTGAGGATGTGCTGCATCAGGCGGGGCAGCACCTTTACCTGCTCCTCCTCCAGGTCATAGTCCAGGAAGCCCATGTTGGCCAGGTTGATCAGCATGGGCTTCACCTGCGCCACCTGCAGCTTGGCGTACTGTGCGAAATCCTTTACGCTGAACTCCTCGCCGGCCTGCTTGCTGAAGGCCCTGATCCGCGAAAGCGGATGCACCTCATCGATGCCCAACATGGCCATGTACCGCCGCTTTTCGAAGTAGTTGAAGCTCTCGAAGGAGGTGCTTGTTTGGGTGGTGCCCTGCATGTTGCCCAGCTGCACCAGGGGGTCGCCCTGCTTCCACCGGAGCTCCTCGAAATACATGTCCAGCTTGTGGTACGTGTCGTAGAACGGACCCTTGGAAAGGCCTTCGTCCCGTTTGATCAGGGTGAGGGTCTTCTTGTCCCGCATGAAGCGCAGGGTTACGCTGGGGTGGAAGATGGAATCCTTGTCCAGCTTCACCACCACGTCCACATCCTCACTGGTGATCTTTTCGGGTTCGATGGTGAACACCAGCCCGTGCGTAGTGATGAAGGGGCGGCCATCGCGCTTGAAGGTGAGCGACGCCAGCTCCTCCTTGGTGCCGTAGCCCTGCAGCTTGGCGCCCTGCATGCTGAACCCGCCCTCGAAGTCGATCCCCGGCACGATCTCGCTGATCCGCTTGCGGCGGTCGTAGCTCTCAAAGCGGGGATAGGATGCTCTTTCCTCGGTAACATTGGCCCGGAGCTTGTCCTTTACCTGCCCCAGCAGCACCTTGTCAAAGTACGGGTCGGTGAAGTTCACGCTGTCAATGGCCACCTCCGGGGTTTTGAGCTTGAGGATGTAAGGGTGTGCCCATTTCGCATAGGTCTGGTCCGATTTCAGGCCTGCGCGCTTCCAGGTGATAAGGCCTCCTTTTCCGGCCCAGGTGTTGGTGAGCGGGTAATAGGTTCCGCTGGTGCCCTCGATCACCGAGCTGTCCGTGCGGGTCCACCACACGAGGTCGGTGGCTGCAACGTCGATCTTCGGCACGCTGTCAAAGGCAAATACGAATTTCCCGCTGCGGAGGTGCCAGTTGGATGCGGCCGTTTTGTACAGCACATTTTCAGCCATCAGGCCGTTGCCCAGGCCGAGCATGTCGTCCAAGTCCTGCTTGCGCGTGGAGCGCCCGGCCTTTTCAAGCCCCTTCAGCCAGGCATCGAACTCGGCCTGGCTGTGGCCCTTGGCGGGAAAGGCTGCGGCGTTTCCGAGCATGTCCTTGAAATCCGGCAGTGCGGCAAAGCGCTTCTTGGCCATCACATTGGCCAAGGCCACCATCCTGGTGCGCAGGCCCGCATTGAGGAAGCTGCCGTTCCAGAAGGGAATGAACACGCTTTCCATGAAGGCCGCGCCTTCCTTCTTGTTGGCTGCGGTGAGGAAGGTGTTGATCTCCGCCTGGAACGCGGCCTGGTCATCGGTGAACACGGGGGCCTGTGCATGGCCGGCCGTGCTGAAGGCCAGCCCTGCGAACAGCAGGGCCGCGGCCTGCACCAGTTTGGTGGTCATTTTGCTTGCGCTGCGGGTTTTTCCCATCTTGAAAATGCCCATTCGCCGTCATTCAGGTCTTGCACCTTTTTCAATCCGTGCCGTGTTGCGGCCTCGTCCATCAAGGCGGCATCCCCCATGATGAACCCGCTCAGCAGCAGGCTCCCCCCCGGTGCCAGGGCCGCCACCATGTCCGCCATGGCATTGATCAAGGTATTGCGTTCGATGTTCGCCAAAATAGTGCCGAAGCCTGCGCCTTTCCCCAGCCCTGTTCCTCCCTTTTCCACGATCACGCGCTTACAACGGTTGATGGCCACGTTGTGCCGTGCGTTTTCCACGGCCAGGGGATCATGGTCGATGGCCAGGACCTCGGCGGCCCCCATCTGCTCGGCGAGGATGGCCAGCACGGCGGTGCCGCAGCCCAGGTCACACACGCGCTGGCCTTTCACGGGATGGTGCAACATGGAGCGCACCATCATGCGCGTGGTGGCGTGGTGGCCCGTGCCGAAGGCCATGCGGGGCGTGATCACAATATCGTGGATGAATCCGCCCTTGGCGGGGTGGAACTCCGCGCGGATCCGCACCTTGCCTTCCACTTCAACCGGTTGGAATTCGCTTTCCCACCGGGCGTTCCAATTCACTTCGGGGAGTTCCCGCACCGTGTAGTTCACCTTGGCGTGCGGATCCCGCAGCACCATCAGGCGGCCCAGCACACGCTCGTTGAACTTGGTGTTTTCCACGTAGGCTTTCAGTCCGAAGGCTGTTTCCTCGAAACCCTCGTAGTCCAGTTCCATCAGCTCCACCATCAGCAGGTCGCGCCAAGGTTCGCAGGGCGTGATGAGGAAATCGACCTCGGTGTAGGGCATCAGGCGGGCGATTGGGCGTGACGTGCCATGCGCACCAGCTCCATGAACGGCTCCGCGGCCAGTGAGGCGCCGCCGATCAGCCCCCCGTTGATGTCCGGGCAGGCAAAGATGCCGGCCGCATTGTCCGGTTTGCATGAGCCTCCGTAGAGGATGGGGATGTGCGTGGCGGCCTCCCCGGCCAAAGCGCGCAGTTCCGCCCGGATGAAGGCATGCATCTCCTGGGCTTGCGCGGGCGTGGCCGTAAGGCCGGTGCCGATGGCCCATACGGGTTCATAAGCCACCACCACCTTGGCCAGCCCATGGCCGGGGATCGCGCCAAGGGCCGTGCGCAGTTGGAGGGCCACCACCTCCCGGTGCCTGCCGGCTTCGCGGTCCTCACGGCCTTCACCGCAGCAGTAAATGGGCATCAGCCCGTGCTGCAGCAGGCGCTCCACCTTCCTTCCCACCGCGGCATCGGTTTCCGCATAGTACTGGCGCCGTTCACTATGGCCAACAATGCATGCGCCCACGCCAATGGACCGCAGCATGGGCACGCCTACTTCACCGGTGTAGGCGCCCTGCTCCTCTTCGTGGCAGTTTTGCGCGGCGATGATGACGCACTGCCGACCGTTTTCCTGGTCGGCTGCCCGGGCACGCCTTACCGCTTCGGCAAGAAAGGGGAACGGCGGCGCAAGGACCACTTGCACTTGCCCGGCCTCCTGCGCGGACCGCCCCGCCACTTGTTCCGCCAAGGCTGCGGCCGACTGTGCATCGGTGTGCATTTTCCAGTTTCCGGCAACGATCATCTTCTTCCCGCTAGGTGGCATGGGTCTTTTCGTGTTTTTCAATTCGCCCGTTCCCTCAGTACGGCTGCTTCCGGATGGACCTGGTCCGCGTGCAACCGGGCTACTTCAACGTTTTTGCGGCCTTGGCGAAGCTTGGCACATCATGGCAGCTCCATTTGCCGCGAATGGTCCCTTCCTGCATCACCACCACACCGGGGTTGCTGCGGATCATGGTCTTCAGGGTGATCTCGTCGCAGGTGAGGTACTCGAACATGTTCTGGTTGGCATGCCTGAATTCCTCGGTCTGGTCATAGGCGCTGCTGGTAAGGCCGTACACCTGCCACCCGGCCTTCTGCGCCGCTTCGGCCAAGGCATTGATCGCCGGTTGGCAGCTGGTGCGCGTTTCCCCGATGGTTTTGGCCACCACCAGCAGCACGGGCACCGGGGCATTGAGCACGTCCTCGGTCATGTCCTCACCGTCCCGGTTGTAGAGGATGAAATCCTGCACCTGGGAGGCCACGCCCGGCTCCACCTCCACCACCCGCGTGCTGTTGGGCACGTTCTCAAAGTTGGGGTCGTCCCATGGGTAGGGTTCCGTGGTCAGGTATTCCTTCACCTCGCCGGTGGTCTTGTTGCGGTAGCTTACGTAGGTGCGGTTCACCGGCGGCTTGGCCTGGCTTTTCTGCTCGATGATGCTCTTGCCCACGGCATAGGGCCTGTAATCGCGCACCGGTTGGTGTACCAGGACGTACCACATGAAGGCCACCGTGGCTGCGGCCACCCACGCCGCCGTGATCCATTGCCCCTTGGGTTCTTCCGTCAGCCGTTTCACCAGCAGGTACCCCCCCAGCACCACCAAGGAGAACAACAAGGGGAACCACCAGGTGAACACCCAGCAGTAGAACGCAAGGAGCAGCATGGCGATGGGCAGCAGGGCAAGGTCGTCGCCCCAGGTATTGAACTTGATCCGCTTCCGGAAAATGAACAAGGGCAGCACGAACACGAGCAGCACCATGTCCTTGCTGAAACTTTCCCATGGGGTGAGCGGCCTGCCCAAGGAGCCCTTCATGGCATCGCCGAAGCATCCGCAATCCGTAACGCAGGTAACATCGCGCAGCTCCTTCACCCCGTTCACCACCACCTCGTACTTGGCCAGGGGATCGCATGTGGCCGTGTAGGCGGTAAGCCATCCGAAGAACAAGGTGAGCGCCAGGAGTGACCAGGTGGCCAGCTTCATTTTGCCCCCTACCAGCACGGCAAACCCAAGCACCACCTCCGCCAGGCATGCCAGCATGGCCAGGGGCACGGCGTAGGGCATCAGCCAGGGAAGCCCGAGCGCGCTTGCGGCGAAGTACTCCTCCAACTTGTAGCTGAAGCCCAAGGGATCGTTGGCCTTGATGAGCCCGCTGATGATGAAGGTGGCGCCGACCAGGATGCGGCAGAAGGAGAGAAAGAAACGCATGGCGGATGGTCCTGTGTAATGGGTTCAGGCACGGGCCCTGCAAGGCCCGGACCGCGCGAAGGTAGGCCGCCGCTGGCCGCGCCCTTGGCGGCAATTGGCAAAGGTTGCTAACACCCGCGCACGGGTAACGGCCATGGCCGCAGCTTGTGGCGTCACAGGCGGATCGCGGGCATCACCCGCCGGTGTGCTTCGGCTCCTGCGGCAGGCATTTCCGCTTCCTGCCGCACATACTGCTCCATGAGCGCATGGGCACCCATGGCCAGGCTGCGCTCGTAGGTCTTGTTCCACCGCGTGAAGCCGGTGGCCGGCTCAAACCGCGCCAGGCCCAGCGGAAGATCGAAATAGGAAAGATCGATGCCGGTCCGCAGCGACGGCAACCGCATTTCCACCAGCAGTTCGGCGATGCGCTTGTCCCCCTGCCATTCCGTGCCGTGCGTATCCACCATGATGCTCTTTCCCTGGTACCCCGGCGCATCTACCCGCAGCACATAGTGCGCGTTGTTCTCCAGCATCATCGCGTACTTTCCCGCTGCATTGCTGGCCTGCTGGGCCAGCAGCAGCCCGTCCTTGTAGATGCGCACGCGGGCCGCCTGCATGGGTTGCTGGGTGGAGTATTCGGTGACCAGCCCGTTCAGCCGCAGGCGGAACGCCCATGCATGCCCGCCCATGCAAAGCAGCGGGATGGCCAGCAGCAGGCAGCGGGTGAGTTTCATCGATGGGGCTTGTCTTTCGCGCCGGGATGCAAAAATCTTGCGCCGGGCCGCCGTCGCTGCGGCCCGTTTCCGCAATTGCCAACATGCCGTTGTTGGAATCATCGGGCACGGGGCACGGACTTCACGCAACTATGCCGATATTGGCACCGCACATTTTCCCTCATAAGCCATGAATCCCTTCTTCCACCGCGCCCTGCTTTTGTCCGCACTTCTGCTTCCCTTCACCTTGTGCGCGCAGGACGTGCGCGTGGTCACCCGGGTCGTAAAGGACACGGTTCCTGCCTGGAAGGTGTGGAAATCGGATGCGTTCAGCATAAGGCATCCGGGCAAATGGGCGGTGGAAACCCCGGCTGCCGGAGATACCGTGGTGGTGTTCCGCAGATTGGATACGCCTGTGCGGATGATCGTGCAGGGCATCGACGGCAAGGCCGCCCCCTTCAAGCAGCGCATAGCGGCACAGCATGCGGTGGGCCTGGAGGTGATCGATTCGGGCGGTGACAACGGCGAGGGAACCCATTGGGCCGAATACGAGTACGGCACTGAAGGGAGCCGCGTACACTTGCTGCAGCGCGTGCAGGAGGCCGACGGGCGTTCCTACATCTTCACGTATGCGGCCCCTGCCGCCTCATACGATGATTACCTGTACGTGGCCGAGGCCATGTACAACTCATTCGCCCCTGCCACCGGCGGGAAGTGAGGCCTGCTCCTCCTGGTCCAGGTGGATCAGTGCGAAGACGGCATAGTTGAGGATATCCAGGAAGTTGGCATCGATCCCTTCGCTCACCAGGGTGCGGCCCTGGTTGTCCTCGATCTGCTTGATACGCAGGAGCTTCATCAGGATCAGGTCCACCAGTGAACTGATGCGCATGGCGCGCCATGCTTCGCCGTAATCGTGGTTTTTCCGCGCCATCAGGTCACGGGCCGCCTGCACGGCCCGCCGCACATGCGCTTCAGCCTCCACTGCGGAAAGGTCAGGTGTGTCCACCACGCCCAGCTCCAGCTGCACCAGCGCCATGGCGGCGTAGTTCACAATGCCCTCCAGCTCCGGGCGGATGCCCTCCTCCACCTTGCCCTCCCCCACCTCCTGCAAGGTGCGGATACGCTGTGCCTTGATCATCACCTGGTCCGTCAGCGAGGATACGCGCAGGATGCGCCAGGCGGTGCCGTAATCGCGTGCCTTCTTGGCAAAAATGTCCATGCACGCACCGGTGGCCCGGTCGTACTGCTGAAGGGTCCTTTCCATGGTTGCCGTTGAAGCCCCACCTTTGGGGCCATGCAGGGCGCGGGCGAAGATATCGTGTGGGGCGTGCATGGGCGCTTGGTGTGCTTGCGGCCGCCGGTGGTGATGGGCATCCTGAACGTCACTCCGGATTCCTTCGTGGCCGCCACGCGCTTAGGCAGCACCGGCCAGGTGCTTGCATCGGCCGCGCGCCTCCTGGAGGATGGCGCATCCCTGTTGGATGTCGGCGGCGCCAGCAGCCGCCCGGGCGCTGCGGAGCTGCCCCTGGAGGAGGAGCGGGCAAGGGTGCTTCCGGCCATCCGTGCGCTGCGCCGGGAGTTTCCGCATGCGCTGATCAGCGTGGACACCTGGCGCGCAGCAATTGCCCGCGAGGCGGTGGAGCACGGCGCGGACCTGGTGAACGACATCAGCGCCGGCTTGATGGACCCGGACATGCTGCGCACGGTGGCGGCGGTGCGCGCACCCTACATCCTGATGCACATGCAGGGTACGCCGCGCACCATGCAGCGGGCCCCTGCCTACGGGGACGTGCTGGCGGAGGTGGTGAAATTCCTCAGTGAACGGCTGCTGGCCGCCCGCCATGCCGGCATAGCGGACGTAGTGGTGGACCCCGGCTTCGGATTCGGAAAAAACCGCTCGCACAACTTCGCGCTGCTGAAGGGACTGCCTGCCGTCCGGCAATTGGGGGTGCCAGTGCTGGCCGGCCTGTCGCGCAAGCGCATGATCAATGAAGTGCTGGGCACCACACCTGCCGAGGCCCTCAACGGCACCACGGTGCTTAACACGCTGGCCCTGCTTGCCGGCGCGGACATCCTCCGGGTACATGATGCAAGGCAGGCCATGGAGGCCATTAAACTGCTGGCCGCCTATGCGGAATCCGCACCGACCGTGTAGCGCTTCACCGCCGCGCCTGCACTGTTGCCCAGGGCCAGGATGGTGAATGGCGGTGGGGCGAGCGTCTGCATCGCACGAGTGCGGAGCCATTGGCTTTCAAAGCCGCCCTTGTTCTGCTTGGTTGTGTGTTGAACACGTTGCAAACTTCAGCGGCCCGAAACGCAACCGCAAGGCAATGGATACGGCCCGCATGATGCGGGCCTTTCGCAGCAATGGCGCGGGGCGCAAGATGTGTAAAATGGGAAACCCCGCGCCGGGCGGGGGGGTGCGATTGCTCATGTACCATTTTATTACAGGAGCATCAATAGTTCTTCCGGTGTCAGGACTTTCATGTTCTTGACCGGATAATCGTCAACGTTGTTCGTGCAAATATGAGTGATGGCCGCGTTCCTGCGTGCCGCCTCGTATTGTCCTGCATCCTCTATGTCCTTCCATCCGCTGGCCAAGGCATCACGGAACACGCTTTCATCCTGGCCGATGATGTCGTATGAATCCAGCATGTCCGATGCCTTGACCCTTGCTTCGCCTGGTGAAAGGAACTTGTTCAGGAAATAGATAACATTGCTGTATGCAGTGGGGGTGATATACCCATGGATATTGCCCTTCCATGAAGCTGCCATGACTTCAGCACTGGCCTTCGGACCTGGCCTATTTTGTCCTTTGATGCCGTCCAAATAGATGTTCAAAGGCACCGTGCTATCAATCAGAACATGGATCATTGCCGTGCGTATTTCCTAAGCATGTCTCCGATGCGATCATCCCGATCCCAATCTTCAGGTCTCACTTTGTCTTTCAACGCGCCTAGGTTCCTTGCAATCAATGCTTGTGCGCCCGCTTCATCCCTTTTTGCTCGGCTCGTTCCCAAGGTGATGGACATGATGATATCATTGAGGATCGCGCTCATGCTCCGGTCCTCTTCTTCGCTTATCCGACGGAGACGCTTTTTTGCTTGTGTGGTGAGTGTTGCATGAAACCGCACTCGTCTGTATGTGCTTTTCGTGTTCATTGGCACGAAGGTAGTGGCTTTGTTCATGCCCGAATGAACCGCTCGAAGCAGTAAGGGCTGGCCTGAGCTTCCAGTTCACCCTATCCACCGTGGCCAGCAATGCTTCCCACTTGGCCACCGTCCCTCCCACGGCCTCATTGGGCGGCAACGTGGTGCAATGGCAGGTGCCTATTGGTGCAGGCGGTTGCGGAAATCGCCGGTGAAGGGGATCCATTGAGGAATCCGCGTTCCTTGTCGCTGGCCTCCCGCCGGATGGCTGGTTCGGTGATGTGCCGCCAATGGTGCCGCCCGTTCAGCGGTAGACCTCCTTTTCCCGCCGGTCCCGCCGTTCGTAGTACCCGCGGTAGGTCTTTTCGTACTCATCCATTGCTTTGGAGAGCACGGGCCGCATCTGGTTCGTGTAGGGCGTGTCCCAGCTCATGTTGCGCACACTTTCCTTGTAGGCCGCCAGGCCCACCGCCTCTTGGAAGGCTTCCAGGTCCACGCCCTGCATCCAGGGGAACAGCGTCATCTGCAGGTCCATTTCGTAGAACGGCACGTCCGGATAGGGCGGGATCTCGCGGGTGTCCACAATGACGTGCTTGGCCACCATGTGCTTCTTGCTGAACCAAACCTCGTATTTCCACCCCCGCTCCAGCTCGAACCGGTAGCGGCCATCGCCCTTGGTGATCCGTTGCTGATCTTCCTGCCCGGCTTTCAGCACGCGCACCAAGGCCCCCCGCAGCGGATCTCCCGAGTACATGTCCGTCACCTTGCCCGAGAGCACCACCTGGAAACGCTGGGCCCGCACAGGCATGGCCGCAGCCATGAGCAGTAAAAGGAAAGCCGCCGCTACGGACGACCGCCATGGGTGCATGTGTTTCATCCCGACGGTAGGCGGGAAGGCAAAGGTATCCCCTGCCCCCACGGGCCGCATCAAGAGGCCGGTAGGCACCGGCGCATCCCCCACCCTTTTGCCCAGGGCCTTGGAATGCCATTCCCCGGCGATGCCATGCAACTGCTTAGTAATGGCTGTACAGTTTGCCGTTCCACCACACCTTGGTGTCCCCGCCGTTGCTCTTGTAGGTGATGGTGCCCGGATAGACCTTGAATTCCCCAATGCCGGCCTCGGTGCCCACCGTGTAGCGCTTTCCGGCGCGGAATGCCTTCAGCACGCCCCGCTCATCGGTCCAGGCCACCAAGCCGCCCACCACGTTCCATTGGGCGGGCATGTTCCTCTCCAACGTTTCCACCGCGCCGTTGCTGTACGCCTTGAACTGGTTCCTGTCCCGGAACACCACCACGCTGTCGCGCACCCAGTATTCATCCGGGGCGAAGTCCATGATATCCCACATGCGCCCGCCCTGGTAACAACGGAAGGTGCCTGATGTGTTCACCAGCGCGGCCAGCCCCTCGCCCACCTGGAAGCTCTGCGGGGCAAAGGCTTCCACCTCGTACTGCTCTCCCTTGTCGAAGATGCGGAAGGTGTTGTCGTATTCGTCCATGAAGGCCACCACATCGCCCCCGGGCACCGACCGCGAAGGGTCGTCACCGTTGCACAAGGTGGATACCCGGCCCCGGTAGAAGAGCAGCACGCGCTTGCGGCCCTGGTCGTACAGCAGCAGGGTGTTCGACCCGCTTTTCCAGGGCACATCGCTGTCCATGAGCACATCCGCCACGGGCAGCACGTTGCCTTTCCACATCACCTTTACCTGGTGCTGCATTTGGTCGATGAACGCGATGATGCTGTCGCCCACGGTGAAGCGGCCTACCTGCCTGCAGATGGTGGACGCGCCGTCGGCCAAGGGCACGCGCAGTGCAGGCCCGTATTGCCACGCCATCAGGTTCCTTGAAACCGCCACATCCACCGGCCCTCCGCGCTCCAGCGTCGCCACCTTGCCGTCCGTGTACAACTTGAGGTCGCCCGCATCGTTGATATAGGCCAACTTGTTTCCTCCCTGGAACACGGCCTGCGGCTTGCGCCCTTCCAGCTCGCGGAACTCCCCGCCCGAGAAGGCCGCGAATTGCCCGTAGGACGTCACCAGCGGCACCGGGGTTTGTGCCCATAGGGCCAGCGGCAGCAGCAACGCCACCGTGCTTATGGCCATGGCCGCCTTCCTTGCCCCGCTCCGCCGTGCCGGCCCGGTGCCCGGCAGCTTCTGCACCGTGCGTACCATCAGCTCGCGCTTGCCCCCTTTCACCCGCATGGGCACGGGTTCCCCGAAATGGTACGACAGGTGCGCCCCGGGCATGCGGTCCACTATTTCCTGCGTCACCATCAGGTCGGCATGCTGGCTTTTCGCCAGGGACAGCACGCGGCTTACCGTGTTCATCACATCTCCGCTAAGGTCGATGGCCCGTTTGATGTGGCCCACCTGCGCGGTGATCACGCGCCCGCCATGCACCGCCCCCCGGAACTGCGGCGCCACACCAAACTCCCGCAGCATGCGCGGGCGGTGTGCCTCCAAGCGCTCCTGGATGTCGAAAAAGAGCGCCAGGCAGTTGTAGGCCTGAAGGCCCGTGCCCATGTCCCAGATGAAGATCACCTCATCCCCCACGTACTTGTGGATCTCCGCATCATGCCGCAGCACCGCATCCGTCATCAGCGAATGCGTCAGGTTCAGGAACCGGAAGTAGAGCAGGTCCCCCAGCCGTTCGTTCAAGGCCGAGCTGCCCACAAGATCGATGCTTAGCAGCACGCGCTCCCCCACACGGGGCTTGTCATACCACCCCAGCAGAAAACCCATGAAAAAGCGCCTGCCCATGAACTCCTCCACCTGCACCACCAAAATGGCCACCGAGGTGATCACCACCACCTGCAGCGCAAAGCGGTAGATGCCGATGGACGTGACCACATCCTCCAACGGCAGGCGCACGCCCTCCGCAACGGGCACTCCGCGGCCGTGCCCCGCCAGCCAGGCTATGCCCAGCACCGCCACCGTGAACAGGTTTACCGCGAGCGCCTTTCCGATGAACTGGAGCGGGATGGCAAGGGACCTGAACCTGCGGCGGAACAGGAACTCCTCCAGCACGCCCGTCCAAATGCCCAGCAATGCCCAGGCCACCAGCAGCTTCCAACCGGCCTGCCCGCCGAACAGCATCAGCACCGAACCCGTAGTGGCCGTTACCAGCGCATACTTCAGCAGTTTGCGCAGCTTATAGCGGGTTATGGGGGAAAGGCGTTTCACAGCGGACGGGGCGCGCGAAGATAATCGCCGCAAAAGGCGACCTTTGCACCATGTCCCTGCTGAAAAGCCTGCTGAGCTATGCATGGCCGATCACCGAATGGGAAGGCCCGGGGCGGTACGGGCCGCTGAAGCTGGTGTGGGAACAGGGCCAGCTGGTGGTGAACAGCAACAATGCCAACCAGAGCTTTGGAAACCTCCATTCCATCTGGCAGCAATGCCTGGATGACCAACGCGTGAAGGAAAGGAACCCCGGAAGCATCCTCCTGCTGGGCTTCGGCGCAGGCAGTGCAGCCCACATCCTGCGCAAGGAGATCGGCCTGCAGGCGCCCATCGTCGGCGTGGAGGGCGATCCGGAAATGATCCGCCTGGCCCGCACCTATTTCCGCGCGGACCGCATAGGTGGCTTGAACCTTGTGCAAGCCGATGCCCTCGCCTTCGCGCATGGCCATGGCCACCGGTACCACCTGGTGCTGGTGGACCTTTGCCATGAACTGGACCTGGCCCCCGGCGTGGACGGGGAACCCTTCATCGGCAACCTCCGCAAATGCACGGCCGAAGGCGGCCTGCTCTGTTTCAATACCATCGTGTACAATGCGGAAAGCACCGGACGCAGCCAACGCGTAAGCGATCTATTGCGTCTACACTTCGCCGTGGTGGAAGAGCACCTTTACCAAGGAATCAACCGGGTGTTGACGGCCCAGTGAACAATTGCGGTGATGGCAACAGGTGCCTCTTGCATTCCAGGCCCGAAATTTGAAGGTGGAACACGTTAAGCGTGAAGAAAGCAACAACATCCCCGGTATCCGGCTTGGCGCTGCTGATGGCAGCCATGGTGGGATTGTCGGCAGTTGCCCAGCCCACTTGCTCCATCAACCTGGGGGCTGACAAGACCATTTGCCAGGGATCCTCCGTAATCCTGCAAGGGCCTGCGGGCTTCTCCAACTACCTATGGAGCACCGGCGCCACCTCGCAGAACATCACCGTGAACACCGCCGGCGATTACTGGTGCCAGGTGAGCTACCCCAGCGGAAACCGCGTGTACAACGGGGATTTTTCGCTGGGCAATACCGGATTCAGCTCACAATACACCTACTCGCTAATAAACGTCCAAAACGAAGGATACTACACCGTGGGCCCCAATGCCAGCTGGTACCACAACCAGTTCCAGGGCACCGGCAACGGCAACTTCCTCATCGGCAACGGCGGATATGTGAGCTGGGCCAACAACCAGCTTGATGTATGGTGCCAAACCATCACCTGCTGCCCGGGCCAGACCTACACCATGACCTTTCGGGGACGCACCTTGAGCAATGCCACCCCCGCCCGCATCCTGTGGTACATGGACGGCGCGCTTGCACAATGGCCCGACTTCACCTTCCCCCCGTATGCCGCCGGCTGGCAGCAATTTACCACCACCTGGACGGCAGGGCCCGGCCAGACCAGCGTGAACGCATGCCTCCACGTCACCTCCGCCGATGGCATCGGCGACGATTTCGGCATCGACGACATCAACATCTCCGCCACGGTGGTCCTGCGCGATACCATCCATGTGTCCGTAACCCCGCTGCCTGCCGTCAACTTGGGCCCGGACCTCGCCCTGTGCCCCGGGGATGTGGTGAACCTGACCACAACCGTGCCCGGAGGCACATACGCGTGGCAGGACGGAAGCACCAATCCGGTGTACCACGTAACGCAGCCCGGCACCTATGCAGTTACCGTTACCGCCAACAACTGCGCGAACAGCGACCAGGTTAACATCACATATAACCCTTCACCCACCGTTCACCTCGGCCCGGATACCGTGCTGTGCGCGGGAAGCACGCTCCTGCTCTCCGCCCTTTCCCCCGGCAGCACCTACCTCTGGCAGGACGGGTCCACCGCGCCCACCCTCAGCGTAAGCCAGCCCGGCACCTACTGGGCGCAGGCAACCCGCAACAACTGCAGCACGCGAGACACCATCCTGGTGGGCTACAAGCCCATGCCCGCCGTGGCCTTGGGGAATGACACCGCCATTTGCGCAGGCCAAACCCTGCTGCTGAACGCCGCCGTGCCCGGTGCCACCTACCTCTGGCAGGATGCAAGCACCGCCGCCACCTTCACCGTAACCGCCCAGGGCAGCTACCACGTGGCCGTGAACCTGAACGGATGCACCGCGCAGGATACCGTGCAGGTGGCCGTATA
>JAFEAI010000277.1 GCA_018266475.1 Bacteroidota bacterium | reverse complement strand
CCGAAGGGTTCCAGCACAGGGAAGAACACGCGGCCATTGGCCGAGTTGATGGTGCCGCCCAGGGTGGCGGCGTTGTCCACCCAGTCAAACCAGCCGTCGGGGTGCGGTGCGCCCTGCTGGTCCAGGCGGTCCAGCCCCAGGGCCCGCAGCAGGGGGATCTGGTCGATGGGCGCCTTGGGCACGTAGTTCAGGTCCACCCCCGTGGTGGGGTTGTTGTAAAGCAGCTCCAGGCGGAAGTCCTGCGGGTTTACCTGGAAGGCGCCCAGGGAGTACACGTTCTTCATCATCAGGTCCCACAACGGCAGGCGCGGGTTGGTGATGGTGCTCTTGAGCAGGCGCACCATGATGGCCTTGGGCGGGGCCACGCCGTCGGTGCTGAACTCGCCCACCTGGTAGGTCATGCCCTGGTAGGTGTATTGGAAGGCCACGGCCAGCACTTCGTCGTTGTTCAGGTTCTGGTTCAGTCCGATGAAGCCCAAGCGCTCGTTCAGGGTGTATTCGCTGGGGCCCAGCAGGCGCGCGCTTTCCAGCTTTTCGTAGTTTTTGCTGGCCTGCATGCCCATCACTTGCAGCGCGGCACCGGCGGAGGTGAAGGAGCGGATGCCCCCGTTGTTGGCCACCAGGTTGTACAGGCTGTTGGTGGCGTTGGAGGGCAGCGTGGCCCCGGTGCCGGTCAGCAGCCCCGAGTTCACCAGGTTGGCGCTCACCTGGTTGGCGGCCACGGTGGCCGGGGTCACCACTTCGCCCAGGTCGGTGAAGGCCACGATGTTGCGGTTGTTGGTGTAGTCGCTGCGCGTGTTGGTCACCCACACTTCCACCTTGGTCACCTGCACGCCGCTGTTCACCGTGGGCAGCGTGCGCAGCGCGTTTTCGTAGTTCTCGCGGAAGAAGTAGCTGAGGAAGTAGTATTTGTTGGCCTCGTACTGGTCGGCCTTGATCTCGAAGTTGGTGGTTTGCGCGCCGCCCGCCACGGCGATGTTCTTGCGCTGCCCCTTTTCCTGGCTGAAGATGGCCGTGGCCGTGAGCCGCCCGAAGCGCAGCTGGGTCTTCAGGCCGAACAGGCTTTGGCTGCCCTGGATCAGCTGCCCCGTCAGCGGAAGGCTCACGTTGCCCGCTTCCAGCTTCTGGATGATGTCGTCCTCGCCACCGGCGAAGTTCAGCTTTACCTGGTTCTCGAAGTCAAAGGTGGCTTCGGTGTTGTACGCGGTGTTGATCTTCAGCTTGGTGCCGATGTTGCCCACCAGGTTCAGCTGGATCTTCTGGTTGAAGTTGAAGGTGGTGATCTTCCGCTGGTCCACCGGTATCCGCGGGTTTTCCGTCTTGCTGGTGTTCACCCCGAAGGTGACCTCCGCGCTGCCCTGCGGCCGGATGTCGATGTTGCACCCCCCGAAGATCCGGCAGAAGGCCTCGCTGCGCACCTGGATGCTCGGGATCAATCCCTTGGCCGCGCGCTCGGTCTCCTCCTGGTTCTTTTCCGCCCAGTAGGTCTTCATGGCCTTCTGCATGTCGTACTTCATGTAGTCGTCCAGCGACATGCTCTGCGGGGGCCGGTAGTCGATGTTCTCCCCCATGCGGCTCCGCAAAATGTATTGCCCCGTGGAAGGGTCGTACACCACGTCGTTGGTCACGTTGCCGGGCGTGCCCAGGTCGATGGTGCCGGTGTTGTGGTCGCCCGTGGCCGGCGGGTCGGTGATGGGGTAGTGCAGGTCGATCTGCGGACTGTCCACCTGCAGCACCACCATCAGCCCGGCCCTGGCCCCTTGTATGCCAAGGCACGGCAACAGCAACAGCAGCAGGCCGCGCAGCAGGCGCCGGAAGTGCGGTGGGGGCTTCATCATTGCGCGGGCGGCTCAGTTGTTCTTCAGCGTGAGCCGGATCAGCTCCTCCACGCCCGGCAGGTCCCCCGTGTGTTCATCCAGTACGCGCTGCAGCCCCCGTTCCGCCTTGGTGCGGTCCAGGCCAAGGCTGATCAAGGCGGACAACGCCTCCGCCTTCACCGTATTGCCCCCGCCATGCACCGGGCGCGCCCGCTTTTCAATGGGGTCCGCGGCCAGCTTGCCGCCCAGCTCCTGCACGATGCGCTGCGCCAGCTTGGGCCCTATGCCCTTCACCGCCTTCAGCGCCGTTTCATCGCCTCCCATGATCGCCAACCGCAGGTCCGCCGCCCGGCGCGCCCCCAGGATGGCCAGCCCGATGGTGCTGCTTACGCCCTGCACCGTGATCAGCTGCCGGAACAGGTGACGCTCCTCCGCGTCCAGGAATCCGTACAGCTTGTGCTCGCTCTGCCCGCTGCGCACGTCCACGCTTACGGCATAGTGTACGTGCAACCGGCAGGCGCCCTTGCCCGGCAGCCGCGAATAGGTGTCCGCAGTGATGTACACCAGGTACCCCACCCCGCCGCACTCCACCACCGCATGGTCGGGTGAGCGCTCCACAAGCTCGCCGCGTAGGCTGTCTATCATTCAAGGCCACCCGCCAAGTTTGCTTGCTGCGGGCATTGGGGTACGCGTGGAACTATGCGCCGGGGTTTTTCAAAAAGGGCTGCAAAATAAGCTGAACTTCCAAACCGCAACGGGTCCTTTTACAGTTCCTTCCTTGCGCCGCCCCGCAGACCCGTTGCCCGTGCAGTGCCGCCGCTGGCGAACCGCTCCATGAAAGGGCGCGGAATTGAACGGACGGGATCGCGCCCGCACGGCACCATACAACGGGCGGTCACCACAGCGGGATTTACCATGGTGGGGATGGTGTGGTTCGACGGGCTCACCACAGCGAATAGGACTCAGCGTGCGCCCGCCCGAAGGCCTGATCGTTCCTCTTTCTCCGTTTTCCGCGGTTTGTACACCTCCGCCCAAATGATGCCGTGGGCCGGCCATTCTTGCTCCGGCAAGGGGTGGCGCAGCCCAATTTGCACCACCCCGGCCCTCCGGGGGTACGCTGCTGCTTGCGGACATTGTGGGGTTGCAATGCTGCTGATGTGCGGGCGCCAGGCTGAAGCCACGCGGCGGTCCTGATCGAACCCGCGAACCGATGTTGCAACACTGTTGATCCGCAGGTGCAGGGCTGAAGGCCCGGCACATCGGCATGGGGCTTCCATTCCCGGCACGTTCCCTCCTCCTCCTTCTTCCACCGGCCCCACCGCCACCAATGCGGCCGCCGCATGCCTTTGCGGAACGTGCCGGCCCGCCAAGCGCGAAACCCGTGCCGTGCAAAAAGCGAACGGCCAGCGTGGACCTGCCCCGCTGGCCGTTCGGCCCAAAAAGGACAACCCGTTATTGCGCCACCACGATGCGCTTGGTGGCCAGTGCCCGCCCGTTGCGCTCCAGCACGGCGAACCATACGCCACTGCCCAGCTCGCCCTCGCCAAGCACCACCTGGCCTTGGGCAGCGCCCAACGGCTTCACCACTTTGCGTTCGCCCAGCAGGTTGTACACCGCCAGCCGCACGCCTTGCGCGCCGGCCCCAAGGTCGTAGCTGAAGGTGATGCTCCCGCCCGTGGAGGGGTTCGGCCACGCATTGAAGCCCTTCACCGCGCTGGCCTCGGCTATGCCCGCGGGCTCCGTGGCATTGAACACAATGTCCACCGATGTGCTGTCATTGGTGTTGTTCATGTCGTACCATACATAGCGGAACGTGGCCGTGCCCGCATGGCCCATGGGCTTATAGTAGGCGTGGAACCCGGTGGCCGTGGCACCGGCGGCCATCGGGATGGGGTCCGCACCGATCCACAAGGGGGACGCGCCTGCATTGCGCTCGGCGTAGCACAGGTCCCAGCAGAAATAGTTCGTGGTGCCGTGCGGCACGTTCAGCTCATAGCGCTTTACGTTGATCACGCGCGCGGTACCGCTGGTGTTTTCCGCATTCAAGGCCACGCCCATCGTCATGTCCCCGGCAAGCTCCCCGTTCACCGTGATCGTGGTGCTGTTCACCACCTGCACCGCGGCATTGGTGAGGGTGACCACAGGTGCCTGGGCCATCAGCGTGGCCGATGCCGCCAGTGCAGCGGCCAAGGAAATCAGGGTATTCGTTTTTACCATTGCGCCAGATGTTTGAATTTCGCTCCATGCAAAGATAGCGTTGCCAATGGCACTGCGCAGCACCGCAACCCGCTCCCGCCCGCGTGAAGGAATCCAAGGGAGGAACCCGTTTGGGCCATGGCACCACCGGCGGCCGGCTACATTTGGTGGTGCCTGCTTGGAGAGCATGCCGTGCAAGAGGATCCTCAACCAACCCCCATACCAAGAAAACTGTTTCACAATGAAGAAAGCACTACTCGCTGCCGCCTCGGTCGCCCTGCTGGGCGCACAGGCATTTGCACAAATGCCCGACAATTCCATTTGCCCGGACTGGACCGGCACGGACCTCAACGGC
>JAFEAI010000276.1 GCA_018266475.1 Bacteroidota bacterium | reverse complement strand
GCGGCGCTATGTCCCCATGCGGCCCGGAAAAGAAGGTCGGGCATGGGACCGCCAGCATAGGACATTCACCCCTCAAAGCTTCTCCAGCAGAAAGTCGGTCATCAGGGTGAACAGGTGCAGGCGCGTGGTGCCGCCGTAGATGCCGTGGTTCTTGTCCGGGTACATCATTTCGCTGAACTGCTTGTTGGCGCGCACCAGGGCCAGGGTCATCTCCGCGCTGTTCTGGAAGTGTACGTTGTCGTCGGCCAGGCCATGTACCAGCAGGTAGTTGCCTTTCAGCTTGTCCACGTGGTTGATGGGGCTGTTGTCGTCATAGCCTGCGGCATTGTCCTTGGGCAGGCCCATGTAGCGTTCGGTGTAGATGCTGTCGTAGTAGCGCCAATTGGTCACGGGGGCCACAGCGATGGCGGCCTTGAAGACGTCCGCGCCCTTGGTGATGCAAAGCGAGCTCATGTAGCCGCCGAAGCTCCAGCCCTGGATGCCGATGCGCGTGCCGTCCACGTATGATTGATGGGCCAGCCAGCGGGCCGCGTCGATCTGGTCCTCCGATTCGTATTTGCCCAGCTGCCCGTAGGTGATGTGCCGGAACCTGCGCCCGCGGTGGCCCGTGCCCCTGCCGTCCACGCACACCACGAGGTAGCCTTTTTGCGCCAGCATTTGGTGCCACAGGAAGTCGCGCCCGCCCCAGCGGTCCAGCACGCTGTTGCTGTTGGGGCCGCTGTACTGGGTCATCATCACCGGGTATTTTTTCCCGGGGTCGAAGGCGGGCGGCTTTATCATCCAGCCGTTGAGGCCCTCCCAATCGTTGGTGGCCACGGTGATGAATTCCTTGGGCTGCAGGGCGTATTCCTTCAGGGTGTTCTTCAGCTTGGCGTTGTTCTTCAGGGTCTTCAGCAGTTTTCCGTTGCCATCGTGCAGGGTTATGGCGCCGGGGTCGTTTGCCGTGCTGCGGGTGTTGATAAAGTACTTGTAGCCCGTGCTGAATTCGGCTTCGTTCACGCCGCCCGCTGGGCTAAGTTGCTTCAGACCCTTGCCGTTGAGGCCCAGGGCCCATATTTCCTGCTGCGTGGCATCCAGCTTGCTGGCGCTGAAGAGCACCCGCTTGGCCTGCTCGTCCACGCCGATCACGCCCAGCACGTCGTAGTTGCCCGGGGTGAGCACCTTTTGCACCTTGCCATCCGCGCTGTTCCATGCAATGTGGTTCCACCCGTCCTGCTCATTGGTGAGCAGGAAGCTGCCATCCTTCAGGAAGTGGAGGTCGTCGGTCACCTCGATGTAGGTGGGGCTGGTTTCCTTGTAGATCAGTTTCAGCGAGGAGGGGTCCGCAGTGCCGGCGTTGCAGGTATAGATGAGCTTTTCGTTCTGCAGGCGGTTCATGCGCATGAACCATGCTTGCCCGCCGGGGGTGAAGCCGAAGCGCGGCAGGTAGATGTCCGTCTCGGAGGTGCCCAGCGGAACGGGCGAGGTGCGCTTGGAGGCCAGGTCGTACAGGTGCAGGCTTACCAAGCTGTTGGCCTCGCCGGCCTTGGGGTATTTGTAGCGGTACTTGCCCGGGTATAGCTGGTCCTTGTACAGGGTGAGGTCGTATTCTTTCACGGCGCTTTCATCGCTGCGCAGGTAGAGGATCTTCTTGCCGTCAGGGCTCCAGGCATAGGCTTGGGTGAATTCGAATTCCTCCTCGTACACCCAGTCCGGTGCGCCATTGATCACTTTGTTCCATTCCCCGTCTGTGGTTACGGCTGTTTCCTGCATGGTGGCCAGGTCCACGGTGTACAGGTTGTTGTCCCGCACGAATGCGGCGTGCGAACCGTCGGGGCTGAAGGTGGCCAGCCGTTGCTTGGCCCTGGTGGTGTCCGCCAAGGGTGCCACGGCCTTGCCATTGCGGTCGTACACGAAGTTGAAGGCATAAAAGCTGTAGCGGTACAGGGGTTCGGTGCCGGTGCGCACCATTACCCTGCGCTCATCGCCGCTGAAGGCATAGTCCTCCAGGGGGATCGGGGCCTTGCCGCCGGGCAGCACCAGGTCCGCCTCGCGCAGGATGGTGCCCGTTTTTTTCCCCGTGCGGTATTCATATACGTTGAGCGCCAGGCCTGCGGCATCTTGCTCCAAGGTGGTGTAGTGCTGGCCGTCGTTCATGCTCAGCAGCCCGTCCAGCCGGTCGCTGGCAAAGGCGTTGCTGTACCAGATGGCCTGGTTGGTCAGCGGCTTTTGGGCCTGTGCGGCGAGGGCCGCCAGCACGAGGCCGGCTGAAAGGAGGAAGGTCTTGTGCATGCTTGTGCTTCAGTTGCGGAGGCGCAAAATAGCAGGGATGCAGGGGCTCCGGCCATCCGGTACGGGAATGTGCAGGGCATTTGCGCCCCGGTCCGCTGAATGGGACCTGGGCAGGGCCGCAGCATGGCCGTAGTTGCCGATCTTCGCCGCCATGAATGCCATGCAGCACTCCGAAAACCGTGCCTTGCCGGAAGGATTTGCGGATGCGCTCCGCAAGGTGGTGGCCGGGGATGCGGTAAGCACCGATCCCGAAGTGCTGGGCCGCTACGGACACGATGAGACCGAGGACCTGATCTTTCCCCCGCAGGCGGTGGTGCGCCCGCGCAACACGCAGGAAGTGGCTGCGGTGGTTGCGCTATGTGCGCTGCACCGCGTGCCTGTCACCCCCATTGGGGCGCGCACGGGCCTCAGCGGCGGGGCCTTGAGCGTGAAAGGCGGGGTGGGATTGGCCTTGGACCGCATGAACGCGATCGCCGATATTGACGAGAAGAACTTGCAGGTAACGGTGGAGCCCGGCGTGATCACGCAGGTGCTGCAGGAAGCCGTGGCCGCCAAGGGGCTGTACTATCCGCCCGACCCGGGCAGCAGGGGCAGCTGCACCATCGGGGGCAACCTGGCCGAGAACGCCGGTGGGCCCAGGGCCGTGAAATATGGGGTGACACGCGACTTCGTGCTGAACCTGCAAGTGGTGCTGCCCAACGGTGAAGTGATCTGGACCGGGGCCAATACCCTGAAGAATGCCACGGGCTATGACCTTACCCGGCTTGTGGTGGGCAGCGAAGGCACGCTGGGCATCATTACCAGGGCCGTGCTGCGGTTGGTTCCCTTGCCCAAGGAAACCCGCCTGATGCTGGTGCCCTTCAGCGATGAACGCAAGGCGTGCGAAGCCGTGGCGGCGGTGTTCCGCGCGGGCATTACGCCCAGTGCCATGGAGTTCATGGAACGCGATGCCATCGATTGGACCCTGCGCTACGTGCAAGGCGTGTCCGTGGCAATAGCCCCCGATACCCGCGCACACCTGCTGGTGGAAGTGGACGGGAACCATGCCGATGTGCTGATGCGGGAGTGCGAAACCATCCTCGGCGTCATGGAGCAGTTTGGTTGCCAGGAAGTGCTCTTTGCGGAAACTTCCGCCGAAAAGGACGGCCTCTGGTTGATGCGCCGCCGGGTGGGGGAGGCCGTGAAGAGCAACAGCGTGTACAAGGAGGAGGATACCGTGGTGCCTCGCCATGAACTGCCGGCCCTGCTGGCAAAGGTGAAGGAGACGGGCGCCCGCTACGGGTTCAAAAGCGTGTGCTACGGCCATGCCGGCGATGGTAACCTGCACGTGAACATCATCAAGGGCGACTTGCCGGACGGCGTGTGGAAGGAGGAATTGCCCAAGGCCATTCGCGAGATCTTCGAATACACCGTTTCCATTGGAGGCACTTTGAGCGGGGAGCACGGCATTGGCCTGGTGCAACGCCCGTACATGGACATTGCCTTCAATGCTGCGCAGCTCGCACTGATGCGCGGCATCAAGCAGGTGTTCGACCCGCTCGGTATCATGAACCCCGGGAAGGTGCTGCCGTAGCGAAGGTTACCGGTCCGGCGGTGGATAGTGCCTGGCACTGGCAAGGCTTCCGTTGGCTTCCCACCATCGCCACTCGCCGGTGGGCTCGCCCTGAAGGTAGGTTCCCTGCCGCTGCGGCCTGCCGTTTCCATAGAACCAGGTCCAGCGCCCGGTGCGCTCACCAGCGTGGAACCGGCCCGCCGTAATGGCCACGGAATTGCTGTCCACCTTGTACCATTCCAGGTAGGGCCCGTCGGGCACGCCCCGCCGGTACCACGTGATCTGCCGCGGTGTGCCATCAGCGAAGAAGCGGTAGAGCGGCCCGTCCGGCTGGCCGCCATGGAACTGCTCCAGGCGCAGCAATTGCCCGCTTGGCGACCAGTAGCCCTGTAAGCCGTCCTTTTTTCCCATCCGGAAGGTGACGATGGCCAGCGTATCTCCGGCCGGGTCCGTGGTCACCCACGCGCCGTTGCGGCTGTCGCGCACATAGGATCCCGTGGTGCGCAACGCGCCGGAAGCATCGAAAAAGCGCACAGGTCCTTCCTTCCTGCCGCCCGTGCGCGCCACTTCCGCGCGGATGTGGCCACCATGGTCCCGTACCACTTGCATGTCCGGTGGACCGCTGCACGCAGCAAGCAGCGGAATGGCGAGGAGGGCCTGCTTCATGGGTGTGAAAACGCTCGCAGGAAGCCAGGGTCCAGCAGGAACAGGAAGGCGATGGCCACCAGGAGGGCAAGCACGGCGGAAATGCCGGCGGGGCCGCCTGCAAGGCTGCTGGTGTGGTTGGTGAAGAGCATGGTGGCGCCGGCGGTTCCGTTGATGCTGCCGTGCAGCACCCCGGCCGCCCATACGCAACGGCTGCGGAAGCGCACCCAGGCCATGGGCACCGCAAGGGCGGTGGTAAGGATGCACATGAAGAACACGCCCGCCACCGGGTGGTCCGGATAGTTGTGCCCGCGCAGGATCAATGGCGCATGCCAAAGGCCCCATACGATACCGGTGAGGAGCACCTGCGGCCAAAGGCCCATGGGCCGCAGCGCGTGGAAGAGCGTGCCGCGCCAACCCAATTCCTCGCCCATGGCGAAGCCGAAGTTCACCGTGCAGCCCGCCACCGCACCAGCGATCAGGGCGATTCCAAGGATGGCCGCTCCGTTCAGCGGCAGATCGGCCAATTTCCCCGGGCTCTGGGTGCCCATGGCCGCAGCTTGTTCCCCGGCCACTTCAAGCACCATGGCCTTGCTGAGCGCAGTGTGCCCGAAGGCGGCCAGGTGAAGCAGGTCGCCCAGCAACCAGTTGAACAGGAGCGTTAGCGGGGGCAGCGCCACGGCGATCAATACGGCGATGCCCATCCACTTCCACCGGATGCCTTCGCGCACAACGCCCAGGTCCCGCCAGGTCAGGCGGTTCCACCTGCGGTGCAGCAAGGCCGCAATGCCGGGCCCGAGCATGAACAGCGCGGACACCACCGTCCACCCCAGTGTGGACTGCACGCCCAGGCCCCATCTGGCAATGGCAAACAGCCCCCAGCTTACCGCATAGGCGAGCAGGATGAAACGGGCGCTTGAGCGGGTTGCCATGCCGGGCATGAAGATAGGTGGGGCCCAGGTACCGCGCCATGGGGGCGCCATCAGCGGACCACCGTGACGAATCCCCGTACCTCGTGCGGGTCCTTGCGGATGGCCTCGCGCAATTTTGCCCGGAACCCATATACCCCGGGCGGCACCTTCTTCCCCCCGCAGGTGCCGTCCCATTCCTGGTAGGGGTCCGTGGAGGTGAACACTTCACGCCCCCAGCGGTCGAACACATGCAGCGCGTAGGATTCCATCTCCACCACGTTGTTGATCGGGCGCCAGGTTTCGTTGATGCCGTCGCCGTTCGGCGTGAAGGCGTTGGGCGTGAAATACACGTAGTCCTGCGCCTGCAGGTGCGCGATGATGGTATCCGGGAAGAAGATGGTGACCGGGATCTTCAGCATTGTGGTGTCGTGCTGGTTAGGCGTGTTGTACTTGAACTCCCAATGCAAAAAGGTGTAGTACGGATCCGGCACCGCGGTAAGCGTATCAGTGGATCCCGGGATGCACTGCACGGTGGCTGGGAAGGACGTATAGAGGTCCGCGTTGTAGCGGATGGAGGCACAGGAAGGCGGGTCGGTGATCAGCACCACGGGGTACTTCACCGGCGGTGCAAAGTGGGCGATCACCGTGTCGCTTCCGGCGAAATCCACGGTGGCCAAGCTGTCGGAAGGGCTGGGCGCAACGCTAGCATGTACGGTTTCCCAGTGGTCGAAGACCCAGTTGGTGCCTGCCATGGCCTGCAGCGTGGTGTTGATGCCGCCGTAATAGACCCCGCTGAAGGGATATGTGCCCGGCTGGATGGAGTTGATCCGGATGGTGCCGCTCAGCGGTGGGTCCACCTTGAAGACCACGTTGTAGGGGCCTTCAAGGTCGTAGCAGTCCACCATGCCCTGCTGGATGTCGGTACACCGGGCCGTGATGAAATCCCGCAGCTGCTGCACATTGGCCTGCCACCCCGCCATGCTGCCGCCCCAGCGCGCTACCTGGGCGGGCATTTCCGGGGTGATCAGGGCGACCAGGCTGTCCAGGTAGGGGAGCATCTTCTGGCAGCTGAAAAGCGTGTTGCCCAGGTCCGTGTACCGGTTTACGTAATAGTCGTGTACCGCCGGGTTCTCGGCCATCAGCTTGCTCAGGATGGGTATGTGCCCCTGCCCGCCGGGATCGGGCAGGTTTTCGGCGTTGCACGGGTCGGCATCGGGAGTTTGGTCGGGCACGCCGGTGTAGTTGATGTAGTGCCCGAAGGTGGCATCGTTGTCCCACAGGGTGTAACCCCATTTCTTGTGCTGCCCGGCGGGGTTCATGCCGCGCCACCAGGCCGTGTTCCAGTTCAGCCAGTCGCTGCACACGGTGTAGCTGTTCACCACGGCATAGTCCACTAAGCTTTTCCAGCTGAATTGGGCGTCCACGTAAGCAAAGGCGGCGGCATCGCCCATGTTGTTGGCCAGGATGTAGGCGCGCAGGGCGTCCCAGTCGCTTTGGGCCTGCGCCCCGCCGTATTCGCTCCAGGTGTTGCCCCAGGTTTTCAGGAATTGCAGGTCGTACTTGTCCTGGTCGTAATACTTCTTGGTGTAGTCGTTGTCGTCCACCTTTTCGCGGATCTCATACACGCCCCAGTACTGCCCGTTGAGGTATACCACGCAGGGCTCGTAGGTGCGCACGTCCAGCTTCAGGTGCCCGGCCTTGGCCAGGCTGTGTACAAAGGCGTCGCGGATGTGCGCGCCGTTCTCGAAGGGGTAGTTGTCGTTGGCGGCGGCCTTGATGATCAACCGCTGGTATTTGTTGCGGTCCGAGGCATGGAAGACCGGATAATGGATGGCGCTGTTGTAGCCGGCCTGGTCGCGGGTGATGTAGTCGAACCCGCGCTGGTTGTATGCCCAGGAATCGTTGCCGTGCTTGTTGAACTGACCCGTGGCTTCATCGCGCAGCTGTTGGTCCGGCCCGAAATATTCAAAGGAGCCGAAGGGCTCGATGCCGCCGTTGCCGTTCAGCAGGTCGGCCACTTGTGCGCCCGCCACGCTCAGCACCGCCGTGGTGTGGGAGGCACCGATGAAGTAGGTGTTCGTTTCCAGGAAACTGGGCGGCACGCCCGGCGTGCTGCTGAAGCATCCCGCGCGCACCACGGTGGTGGCTGCAATGTTCAGGGGGGCGGTGTATGCCGGGGAGGCCGCGGTGGGCTCGGAGCCGTCCAAGGTGTACCGGATGGTGCAGCTGGCATCGGTTGTGGACATGTTCACCGCCACGGGGCCGCCGAAAAAGCCCGCTGCCGGGTCCAGTAGAGGCTTGGGCGCATAGAAAGGGGAGGCACCCGTATTGGCCGCGTTCGGGGTGGGCGTGGTAAAGAGCGACCAGGTGTTGGCCCCGTCGGTGCTCCGCCCGCGGCTATGCCCCACCTGGGTGTGCGGCGCCAGCACCACGTCATCCACGATCACGGCCGAGGAGTTGGAGAGGACCACATGGTCCCCGTCGGTCTGGTTCAAGTTGAAGCTGGTGTGGTATTCAGCGCCGCTCACGGTGTTGCGTTTGCTGAAGAACACCATGAGGCGCCCGTTGGCACCAATGGAGGCACCGGCGGGAAAGGCCCATTTGGTGGGGTTGTTCACCTTGTTGCTCAAATACCAGCCGGAAAGGTCCACGGCCGCGCCGGTGGTGTTGTACAGTTCCGCCCAATCGTTGTTGGTGTCGCCGAAGGCGTCCGCCAATCCGTTGATGTTGGAGGTGTTCACCTCGTTCACCACCACCTGCCCGTAGGAACAGGTGCCGGACAGCCCGGCCAGCAGGAGAACGATACCACATGATCGGGTCAGCATGCCTGCGAAAGGTAGGATTTATGCCGTTCCTGCGTTAATGCGAAGACGGTTGCTGAAGGCCGGGCGGTGCCTGGGCCGGTTCCTTTCTGCGGAAAAGCCGCAGCATCACCTTGCGGTCGGCTTCCATGGAATCGGTTTGTTGGAAGGTGGCCCGCAGTGCGCGCAGCACGTCCTGTCCGGGATCGGTGAGCGATGCCCAGGCATCCACATGCACCACGGTGGCTACGGTGGAATCCAACGGGGGCATTGTGTTGCGCTGCACCGGGTAGATCCCTTGTTCGCGCATGGTGATGTCAAGGGGCGCCGCACTGCGGAACAGTTGCGGATCCCTGGCCCAGGCATAGGTGAGGTCGTACCAGGGAGGTTGAATGACCACGGCGGTGTGCCCTCGCCTCCATGCTTCAGCCCTGGCTACCACCAGCGATGGGCGGGCACCATTGCCCTGCCAGGGGGTGAAGGTGAAGGCCATGGCCGCCACGCAGCCGGTACTGGCCAGCTGGTGTATCCGTTTCCTGCCCGGAAGCGTGAGGGCTGAGAGGCTGACCAACAGGTAGAAGCCCGGCGAGGCAAAGAGCAGGTACCTGTCCAGGTAGACGGGGAACAGGAATGAGATGAGGAACATGCCCACCAGGGGCAGCCCGGCCCAGTACAACGGAACAGCGAGGGAACTGCGGCGGACGCGGCCGCGCCGGTGTACCAATGCCCACACGGCAAGCCCAAGGAAGAGCACCGCCACCACGGGCTTGTTGCTCCAGCGCATTACCATGTTGTAGGGTTCTTCCCAGGTGGGGGCCTCCAGCCAGGTGCCCTGCGTGAGGCTTGCCCCGGCGCGTTGCCGCAGGATGCCCAGCAACGGCAGATTGAGCAGTACCGTGGCCAGCGCGGCGCCCAGCATCTTTACGCGCACCTTGCGCAGCAGGGGCACGGCAAACACCAGCACCACCTCCAGGCCCACCATCAGCCATCCGAAGTAATGCGCCCAGGTGGCCACCACATTGGCGGCCACCAGCCATGCTATGGTGGCCGGGCGCAGGGCGGGGTGGCGGTGGTGGTCGTCCGCCAGGCGCAGCAGCTGCCACACCGCCCAGGTGCATGCCAGCACCAGCAGCGGGTAGGCCCGCACCTCATGCGCAAAGGCGTAGTTGTGCTGGCTGAAGGTGAAGAGCAGCGAGGCCGTGATCCCCGCCGTGATGCCCCCAAGGCGCTTCCCCAGCAGGAAAAGAGGCCAGACCGTGAGCGCGCTGAACAGTGCCGAGGGTACGCGCAGCCATGCAGCGGACAGGGGCACCAGCTTTTCCCAACCGTGCATCACCAGGAAAAACAAGGGAGGGTTGTTCTCCGTGCGCAGCATGCCGAAGAGCTCGCTCCAGGGCCGCAGTGCCCAGTACACCGTGAAGGGCTCATCGCCGGCCAGTTCGTTCACGCCGGTCCATCCCAGTTTCAGGGCCAGGTTGGCCAGTACCAGGGCAACGGGCAGCCACGTGGCGGTGGACGTGCGGTCGCTTTTCACAGCTGCAGGTGCATCAATTGGTGGATACCGATGCCTGCGACGGGGAACAGGGGGCCTTGTGCAAGAAAGCCCAGCCGGGCATAGAAGGGAACGGCCCGCTCCCGGGCGTGGCACCACACCAGGTCATTCCCCTGCCGGCGTGCTTGTTCCAGCCCGAAGCGAAGCAGCGCGCTGCCGAGCCCTGCACCTTGGTGCGCAGGTGCGGTGGCCATGCCGCGCAGCCGAAGCGGCATCAGCCCCCCCACAAGTGGGTTGCCCTCGGGGATGAAGGATGCTATTGCACAAAATTGCCCGTTGGCCTCCATGCCGAGATGAAAGCTGCCCGGCGCATGGTCCTTGGGCCACTCCATTTGCGCCAAGGATTGCCCGGGCCGCAGTACCTGCTGCCGCAGCACGTGGGTTTCCCCGGGCGCAATAAAGCGGACCTGCATCGTTGGAAAACGTGCCAAATTAGGTCAGGGAGCTGCTGACTGCATGCGCGGGCCGCAATTCACGGGATGGCCGCAAGGCCGGGAAATGCTCCCCGTAGTAGTGCCGAATGGCGGCCGCAACCACACCGGCAATGGGGGAAGGCACCGCCCAAGTGGCAGCCATGGCGGCCCCGTACGCCTATTTGATGTACCGCAGGTCCTCGTGGGCCTTCAGCGAACGCACGGTGGCCAGGATCAGCTTGATCACGTGCTCCACGTCCTGCCGGTGTACGCTTTCCACGGTGGTGTGCATGTAGCGCAACGGGAGGCTGATCAATGCGCTGGGCACCCCTGCGGCGCCGTACGCGAAGGCATCGGTGTCCGTGCCGGTGGCGCGGCTGACGGCGGCGCGCTGGAAGGGGATCTTCGCGGCTTCCGCTGCGGCCAGCACTTTCCGGAGCAGGTTGTTGTGTACGGCGGGGCCATAGGCCAGTACGGGCCCTTTGCCGCAGGCGATGTCGCCGCTTTGCACCTTGTTCATCAGGGGCGACTGGGTGTCGTGCGTCACGTCCGTCACCAAGGCCAAGTCGGGCCGGATGCGTTCCACGATCATTTCGGCACCCCGCAGGCCCACCTCCTCCTGTACGCTGTTGGTGATGTAAAGTCCGAAGGGCAGCTTGGTCCGCTGCTCCTTCAGCAGGCGTGCCACCTCCGCGATCATGAAGCCGCCCATCCGGTTGTCCAGCGCACGGCCCGTGAAGGTGTTCTTGTTGAGCACCATGAACTCGTCCTCGAAGGTGGCCACGCATCCCACGTGTACCCCGAGTTTTTCCACTTCAGCCTTGCTGGAGCAGCCGCAATCCAGGAAGATGTTCTCCGGTGTGGGCACGGGGTCGTTCTTGCCATTGCGCACATGGATGGCCGGCCATCCGAAGATCGCCTTTACAATGCCGCCGTCGGTGTGGATGTTCACCCGCTTGCCCGGGGCGATCATGTGGTCGCTGCCACCATTGCGCCGCACGTAAATGAAGCCTTCGTTGGTGATGTAGTGTATGAACCAGCTGATCTCATCGGCATGCGCCTCGATCACCACCTTGTACTTGGCATCGGGGTTGATTACGCCCACGGCCGTGCCATAGGGGTCGGTGAAGTATGAATCCACCCAGGGCCTGATGTAGTCCAGCCACAGGCGCTGGCCGCTGCTCTCAAAGCCCGTGGGGCTGGCGTTGTTCAGGTAGCGCTCAAGGAACTCCAGGGATTTGGGCGTCAGGATGCTCTTCCCGGGGGGGCGTGCCGAAGCCTTGGCCCCGGAAGGCTTTTTTGCGGTGGTTCTTTTTGCCATCTATGCTGCTCTTGGCCTGTTCGGGCCAGGTGGCAAATGTACCTGCGGCCCGGTGCGCGAACCCTTCACCGGCGATCGCGTATGAACAGCCGCTTTGCAACAGGACCGATCCATCTTCCCGATGCCCATGCGCACCACCTTCCTTACAACCCTGCTCGTTGTTTCCATGGGCATCCACGCCCAATCAACGGCCAATGTGCCCTTCGACAAGGAGCACATTGCCGATGCGGGAAAACTCAAAACCGCCTTGGCCGCGGTGAAGAAAGGGGATGCCCTGGCCCTGCGCGGCGGGGTGGATTTTCCGGCCGCCATGGCAGCCTACGCCGAAGCACTGGCCATCAACCCCGACAATGCGGAGCTGCACTACAAAATGGGCGTGTGCCAATTGAACGGCCCTGCGCCTGCCCTGGCACTGGAGCATTTTCAGCGGGCCGCCGCCCTGGACCCGCTCATGCCCAGGGTGCATTACCTGCTGGCCCATGCCCTCCAGCTCAACGCGAAATGGGATGAGGCCATCGCCGAGTTCAAGAAGCACGGCGAAGTGGTCCGCCTTTCACCGGACCCCGACCGCACCTACAACATGGTGGACAAGCGCCTGCGGGAGTGCCGCAGCGGAAAGGCCCTGATGGCAACCCCCACGAAGGCGGTGGTGACCAATGCGGGCGGGGCCATCAACACGGAGGGCGGGGAGTATGGCGCCCTTGTGGACGGCAAGGGCAACTTGTATTTCACCAGCAGGCGCCAGCAGGGCACCGGCGGAAAAGTGAACAAGGTGACCAATACGTGGTATGAGGACATTTTCACCAGCCGCTGGACCGCCGGCGGATGGGCTGCACCGATACCCGTGCAGGGCCCGCTGAACAGTGCGCACAACGATGCCACGGTGGCACTTGCCGACGATGGAAGCACCATGATCATCTACCGCGACGAGAAAAACGGGGGCGACCTTTTCCAAAGCACGTTGGTGAACGGCGCCTGGAGCGAACCCGTCGCCTTGCCTGCCACGGTGAACAGCACTGCACAGGAAAGCAGTGCTTGGCGCAGCGGTGATGGCCAATGGCTCTATTTTGTAAGCAGCAGGGACGGAGGCTTGGGGGGCAGCGACATCTACCGCAGCCCCTGGGACAAGGCGCTGGCCACTTGGGGCGCCCCCGAAAACCTCGGGCCCAACATCAATACGCCATTCGATGAGGAGGGCGTTTTTGCCCCCGGTGACGGAAGTACCATCTATTTCGCCAGCCAGGGCCACAATTCCATGGGCGGCTATGACCTGTTCAAGGCCACCTGCAGCAATGGTGCATGGTCCAAGCCGGAAAACCTGGGCTGGCCCATCAATTCGCCGGGAGACGATCAGTTCCTGGTGCTTAGCGCCGATGGCCAAAGCGGTTATTTCAGCAGCACCCGCGCGGGCGGCATGGGGGAGGATGATATCTACCAGCTGGACCTCCCCGCAGCGCCCAAGGTGCAGGAAACGGCCATGCTCGCCAGTGCGGGGGGCGGCATCCCCATGGCGGAAAGCGAGCAGCAACTGCGGCTCATCACTTTTGTGAAGGGGTTGAAGATGATGGAGGCAGCGGAGGCCTCCGTGGAACTGATGAGCCTGGAGGAACCCCACCTCAGCATTCAGCTGAAGTTGGATTCCGCCACGGGGGCATACACGGCGGAGGTGCCTGCCGGAAAAGAGTATGTGATGCTGGTGAAGGTACCCGGCTACCTGCCCCACTTTGAGCGCGTGGCGGAAAAATCCGGCCAGTTGCAAATGGACATGGACCTGAAGCCGAGCACCGCTGGCAGCAGCGAGGTGATGCGCAGCATTTTCTTCAAGAGCGGCACCGCCACGCTGGACGAACCCTCCACGGTGGCGCTGCAGGCCCTGGCCCAGTACCTGAAAGCAGACCCGAAGCTGCGGTTGGAGGTGGGCGGGCATACCGACAGCGAGCCGGGCCCGATCCCCAACCAGGAGCTGAGCGAGGCCCGCGCCAAGGTGGTGGTGCATTGGCTGGTGTCCAACGGCATTGCCCCCGACCGCCTGGAAGCAAAGGGCTATGGCGAAAGCAAGCCCCTGGCCCCGAACGACAGCGAGGAGCACAAGGCCATGAACAGAAGGACCGAGATACGCGTCCTGTAGGCCCGACCGCCTCTATCTTGCGGCCATTGGCTTGCCATGGCGTACAGTGGTGATGCGTTCCAACAACCGGAGGACCTGGTCCCGGTGCGCACTGCGGATGGATCCTTTACGCTGGACAGTCGGCATTTGGGGGAGCATTATCATTCGCTGCATGGTGCCGCTGCCGAAAGCCGCCATGTATACATCCGCAACGGTTTGTGTGCCTCTGTTGGCCGGAAGCTGGCCGTATTGGAGGTGGGGCTGGGCACGGGGCTGAACGCCCTGCTTACGTGGACGGAATGCGTACAGCGCAACCTTCAGGTGGATTATGTGGCATTGGAGCCGTTCCCGGTGCCGCAGGAAGTGCGTGCCGCCATGGCGCATGAACGCATTGTGGGAGGTGTTGCATGGAAGGACGGATTTGAGGCGATGATGACGGCACCTCCCGGTGTACGGCAAGTGCTGTCCGGTGGCTTTAGCTTTTGCTGGCAGAAAATGCGCGTGCAGCAACTGGAGGATAGGAACGCATTCGACCTGGTGTTCTATGATGCCTTCGCACCAAGGGTGCAACCTGCAATGTGGACCGGTGACGTGTTCGGGCGGGTGGCCCGTGCAATGCGTATGGGGGGGCTGCTCGTCACCTATTGCGCCAGCGGAAACGCAAGGCGCGCGATGGCGGCTGCAGGATTGCAGGTGGAACGGTTGGCAGGGCCACCGGGGAAGCGGGAAATGGTAAGGGCATGGAAACGCGGATGACCGTATCGCGCTTCAATATCCGGGTCTATGGCCTGCTGCTCCATGGCGGGCGCGTCCTTGTGTCGGAGGAGGTGGTGCAGGGGAGGCGCATCACGAAATTCCCTGGCGGAGGGCTCATCCCTGGCGAGGGTACATTGGACGGACTGAAGCGGGAGATCCGCGAAGAACTTGGCCTGGAGGCCAAGCACCTGGAACATTTCTATACCACGGATTTCTTCCAACCCAGTGCCTTCAGCACCCTGGACCAGATCATCAGCATTTACTACACCTTTGAGGTGGACCATCCCGAAGCCTTCCGGGACGGGGAGGCGGCACCCGGCCCCGATGCCGACAAGGCACAGCACTTGCGCTGGCTTTCCTTGGGTACCGCACATGCACGGGATGTTGACCTGCCGATCGACAGGGTGGTGCTGGAAATGTTGTTGAATGGCGCTGGCCGGTAACGGAGGCATGGGTAATGGCAATGTGCCGCACGGGGGGAGTGCTTGGTTCCAGGCCGTACAACTCCCCGAAGCTGCCGCAGCAGGGCTCAACCCAGGCGCTTGGTGACGAGGGATTCCACGCGCGTCTTCATTTCATGCGGGGCCATGCGCCGCCAGGCCAAATTGTCGAGCTTGCCCCCGAATACCATGTACTGGTCCAGGTTGGCCGCCTGCAGGTCTTCGCGCACATGCGGCAAAAAATTCACCAGGGCGATCCATCCGTCGGCATCCATCACCTCATCGAACCATTCCGCATAGTAATCCTCCTCCCCGGGATGGAAGTTGAGGACATTTTCGCCGATCAGGATGAACTTGGAAATACCCTCTGCCATCAGGGGCTCAACCACATCCCGCTTCAAGTACATCACGTCATTGTGGAGCAGGTCGTTCCACTCCCCGATCAGCTCGATCACCGCATAGCCTTCGTCATAATCGGCGAACAGCTCCTTCAGGTAGAGCGTGCTGCTTCCGAATGCATCCCACTGCGGATGGATGGCATGGTCGTAGATGGCATGCGTGAACTCGAACTCGCTGTGCTCAGTGCCGTGGAACGGCGAGCGCGGGTCTTCCTCGGCCGTGTACAGGTGGCGCCAATTGAAGAAGGGTTCTATGGCGTGCATGGCGCGTGCTTAATTTCCTTCCGTACGGCCGGCAGCCCCGGCCTCCACCGCTTTCCGCACGCTGCCGTGCTTTTTCAGCAGGGCGTTCGCCGTGTCGTAATCCACCCCAAGGCCGTCCATCACCATGCGCGTGCCGCGGTCCACCAGCTTGTTGTTGCTCAACTGCATGTCCACCATGCGGTTGCCCTTTACGCGGCCCAGTTTGATCATCACGCTGGTGGAGATCATGTTCAGCATCAGCTTCTGCGCAGTGCCGCTTTTCATTCGGGTACTTCCGGTAACGAATTCCGGGCCCACCACGGCCACCAGCGGATGGTCGCACACTTCCGTAACGGCACTGCCGGGGTTGCAGGTGATGCAGGCGGTGAGCACGCCGGCACGGCGCGCCTGTTCCAGCGCGCCCACCACGTAGGGGGTGCCGCCGCTGGCGGCGATGCCCACCAGGCTGTCGTCCGCCCCGATGGCATGCTCCTGCAGGTCTTTCCACCCTTGCAACGCGTCGTCCTCCGCAAATTCCACCGCCTTGCGGATGGCGCCATCGCCGCCGGCGATCAAGCCCACCACCATGCCTTGCGGAACCCCGAAGGTGGGCGGGCATTCGCTGGCATCCACAATGCCAAGGCGGCCGCTGGTGCCCGCCCCGATGTAGAACAGGCGCCCGCCCCGCAGCATCCTTTCGGAGAGCGCATCCACGAAATGCGCAATGGCCGGGATCACCTGCTGCACCGCATCGGCCACCACGTGGTCCTCCCGGTTGATGTTCGCCAACAGTTCCACGGTGGGCATGCGCTCCAGGTGGTCGTGCCGCGAAGGGGATTCGGTGATGCGTTCCATGGCTGCCGCAGGGCGGTGCGAAGTTGCGAAGCCTGCGCCGATCGTGGAGCTCATTCGTCTATTTTTGACGCATTGCCGCCAGTTTGCATCCGGTGGCCACCATGCCGGAAGGATCCACGCGCAAAAAGAGAAGGGAGCATCAGCCCGGCTGGGGCGGCCTGCGGGCGGACCTTGCCAAGGGCATCACCCATCTGTTCCGGCGTACAAGCACCCGCCACAAGCGCTTCGTCCTCGCGGTATTCGCGGTGGGGACGGTGCTGCGCATCCTGCGCTTGAACCAGCCGGTGACCTACGACGAGGCCGTTACCTTCACCGAATATGCCGGCCGCTCATTCGGCTTTCTGCTGGGCGATTATTCCTTCGCGGGCAACCACATCCTGTATTCGGCATTGGCGCGCCTGGCGTTGCTGGTTTTCGGCCCGCACACCTGGTCGCTGCGCCTGCCGGCGCTGATCGCGGGCGTGCTGGTGATGCCCCTGGGCTATGCCTTCGTGCGCACGGTGTTCAACCGCCACATCGCCGTGATCTTCCTCTGCCTGGTGGCGGCTGGCGGCTCCCTGGTGGAGTATTCGGCCATGGCGCGCGGGTACAGCCTGGTATGGCTGTGTACGTGCCTGGCCCTGATCGCCGGCCACTATTTCGTGAAATCGGAGAACATGTGGGCCGCAACCGGCATGGCCGCCAGTTGCGCATTGGGTATGTGGGCCGCTCCCGCCATGGCCTACCCTGCACTGATGGTGTACGCCTGGGTGCTCTTCATGCTCCTGGCCAGGTACCAAAGCACCATCCGCCGCCGGGTGCTGAAACTGGCCGGGGCATTTGTAATGGCCCTGGCGCTCACATTCCTGTGCTACCTCCCCGTGATCATGGTACACAGCCTGGACCTGCTGCTGCACCATCCTTCCATGGTGGACAACACCTGGGCCGCCTTCTCAACCACCCAGCAGGACCGCGTGTTCGACATCTGGGCCTACTTCACCGCCACATCTTCCACCGTGATGTTATTGGTCGGCGCGGCGCTGGTGCTCTTTGCCGCTTCGGCCAGCGCGAAATACAGGTACCTCCTGATCGCCCTGGTGCTGGGTGCGTTCCCGCTGGCGCTTGTGCTGCACATGGTGGCACCGCCTGCGGCATGGACCTACGCCCTGCTGGTGTTCCACATGGGCGGCGCCATCGGCCTGTTCTATTTGCTGAAAGCCGTGCGGGACAAACTGGCACCCTCCTTCAGCAAGGGCCAGCGCACGCTGGCGGCCGCCCTGTTCGTGCTGCTGCTGTTCGGCTGGGCCGGCCTGCACGGCAAGGGGGATGCCGTGGAACGCTTTCCAGAGGCGCAACAGGCGGCGGCATGGATCGCCGAAAACACAAGGCCGGAAGACCGCGTGGGGGTGCAGCCCCCTTGGGATGCCCCGGTGAGGTTCTACCTGGCCTGCGCCAAGGGCGATGCCCTCCGGCTGGGCGGACCTCCGGTACCCGGCGGCCGTATGTTCCTCCTTGTGGTCCCTGCACATGGCCAATCGCCCAAAAGCGTCTTCCGGGATGCCGAACTGGGCAACCATGTGCCCGATGGATTGCAGGAAATGGGGCGCTGGGGCAGGATAGAGCTGTTTTCCGCCCAATAGCCGGGGGGCGGAAGGCCGCCGTTGGCACGGTTCAAAAAGAAAGCGGACCTTTGCAGCCCGAAAAAACCGGGCGTGGGGCACTCCACGAACGAAAAAACTGAACGAACATGGCGGAAGAGGGCAGGCAGATCATTTACAACATGGTGAAGGTGGGCAAAACGCTGCCCTCCGGGAAAAACATCCTCAAGGACATCTACCTCGGCTTCTACTACGGCGCCAAGATCGGGATCCTCGGCCTCAACGGCAGCGGTAAATCCACGCTCATGCGCATCATTGCCGGCAAGGACACCGATTTCCAGGGCGACGTACACCTCACCCCGGGCTATACCATCGGCCACCTGGAACAGGAACCCGTGCTGGACGAGACCAAAACGGTGATCGACATTGTGCGCGAAGGCGTGCAGCCTGTGATGGACCTGCTGAAGGAATACGAGGACGTGAACAACAAGTTCGCCGATCCCGAGGTGCTGGAGGACCCGGACAAGATGGAAAAGCTCATCGCCCGCCAAGGCGTGCTCCAGGACAAAATTGAGGCCACCGGCGCCTGGGAGATCGACCAGAAGCTGGAAGTGGCCATGGACGCCTTGCGCTGCCCCGAGCCGGATGCCGCGATCAGCGTGCTTTCCGGGGGTGAACGCCGCCGCGTGGCCCTGTGCCGCCTGCTGCTGCAAGCGCCCGACATCCTGCTGCTGGACGAACCCACCAACCACTTGGACGCCGAAAGCGTGGCCTGGCTGGAACAGCACCTCCACAATTACGCAGGTACCGTGATCGCCATCACCCACGACCGCTACTTCCTGGACAACGTGGCCGGCTGGATCCTGGAACTGGACCGCGGCGAGGGCATCCCCTTCAAGGGCAATTACACCAACTGGCTGGAGCAGAAGACCGCCCGCCTGGCCCAGGAGGAGAAGCAGGAAAGCAAGCGCCAGCGCGTGCTGAAGCAGGAACTGGAATGGGTGCGCAGCAATGCCAGCGCCCGCCGCACCAAAAGCAAGGCCCGCCTGCAGAACTACGAGAAAATGCAGGGCGAATCCGTCAAGGAGAAGGAAGCCAAGCTGGAGATCTTCATCCCCAACGGGCAGCGCTTGGGCGACAAGGTGATCGAGTTCAAGGGGGTCTCCAAGGCCTTCGGCGACCGCCTGCTGTTCGAGGAGGTCAACTTCACCCTGCCCCCGGCAGGCATCGTAGGCATCATCGGGCCCAACGGGGCCGGCAAAACCACCCTCTTCCGCATGGTGATGGGCCTGGAAAAGCCCGATACCGGCACCATCACCCTGGGCGATACCGTCCAATTGGCCTATGTGGACCAGGCCCACAAGGACCTTGCGCCGGAGAAAACCGTGTGGGAGGTGCTCAGCAACAGCCAGGAGATGATGGACATCGGCGGCACACTGGTGAACAGTCGCGCATACCTCGCGCGCTTCAACTTCACCGGGCCCGACCAGAACAAGAAGGTGGGCGTGCTCTCCGGGGGCGAACGCAACCGCCTGCACCTGGCCATGACCCTGAAGAAGGGCAGCAACGTGCTCCTGCTGGACGAACCCACCAACGACCTGGACGTGAACACCCTGCGCGCCCTGGAAGAGGGCATCGAGGACTACAGCGGCTGCGCTGTCATCATCAGCCACGACCGCTGGTTCATGGACCGCGTTTGCACGCACATCCTGGCCTTTGAGGGCGACAGCAAGGTGTACTGGTTCGAGGGCGGCTTCAGCGACTACGAGGAGAATTACAGGAAGCGCGTGGGTGACATCGTGCCCAAGCGCCTGAAGTACCGCAAGCTGGTGAGGGGGTGAGGGGCGAAGGCGGCGCATCCCGGCCTGCCCGGGACCCGTGGACGGGGGCCGCCAGGCCAGCGGGCAACGGAGCCGCCATGCCCCGTGCGGCGGAATAGCGGGAAACACGGCGGAACATACGGCCGCAGAAGGGCGGGCCGCAATGCATGTTGAACTCAAACTTTGGGAATCCTAAAGTTCAACTTTAGGATTCCCAAAGTGCTGGAGCCATCAAAATCGGGATAGCCATGTTGTCGGCGCCATCGCCTTTGCGCCATTGCCAAGGCTTACGGAAGTAGTTGCCGAAACGGGCCGATAGATCACCGAAAGTTGGAACGGCTGTTTGATGGCTTGATTCCCCTTGAGGACATCGCGCACGCGGAACATGCTTGCCGCCATGGAGGGCAGCACGGTGCGGGCGGCCTTGCACTCCACCAGGCTGATGCCGCCGTTCCGGCCCGGCACGATGAAATCCACCTCCAACCCGTGCTCATCGCGGTAATGGTAGATCTCCTTCCGCAGGCCCTTGTTCACTTGCCGTTTCACCACCTCCGCCGCCATGAAGCCCTCGAAGAGCACGCCCTTGAACGGGGAGCGCTCCAGTTCCGCGCGCGAGGCTATCCCCAGTAAATGGCACGCCAGGCCGCTGTCCAGGAAGTACACCTTCGGGGATTTCACCATGCGCTTGCCGAGGTTGCCGTGGTAGGGCGGCACCAGCATGATCTGCTGCGTGGTCTCCAACACGTTGATCCATTGGCTGATCGTGGGCACGCTCACGCCCAATGGTGCGGCCAGGTCCGTGCGGTTGAGCAACTGGCCGTGGCGGGTGGCCAGCATGGCCATGAAGCGCCGGTAGGTGGCCAGGTCGCGCACGTTGGTCACCGCCCGTACGTCGCGCTCCAAGTAGGTTTGCACGTAGGAGGAGAACCAGAGGGAGGCGCTCGCCGGCCGCGCCACAGCCTCGGGATAGCCGCCGAGGAACAGGTCCACCTTGGGCGATTCGGTGGTGGCCAGCGGATAGAGCTGCAATAGGGCAGCCCGCCCGGCCATGCTTTCAGTAACACCCCTCATCAACGGGGCATCCTGCGATCCCGTTAGAAACCACTGCCCCGTGCGGCGCGGGCTCCTGTCGATCCGCGAACGCACATAGGAGAAGATCTCCGGAACGTTCTGCACCTCGTCCAGCACGGCAGGGAGCTTCAGGCCGTCCAAAAAACCATGAGGGTCCGAGCGTACCCGGGCGATCACGTCAGGGTCCTCCATCAAGGTGTATGAAGCCTTGGGAAATAGTTTGCGAAGCAGCATGGTCTTGCCCGCCCGGCGCGGCCCGGTAAGCACCACGGCGGGAAAGGAACGTGCCGCTTTCAACAGGATCGGGCTGATGTCGCGAGCGGTGTAGCGCATTGGGAATCGTAAAGTCAAACTTTAGGATTCCCAAAGATAAGGAATTGTAGGCTACTGCCTTTGGGGCCAACCCGGGCATGCCGGAACGTGCCCGTTCTGCGCGGAAATGAGGTTGTGCAGGAGGAGGGGCGCCCGCCTTCCGAGTTCCCCATTGGGCCCATACGGATCGGCGAAGACGGGGGGCGGGCCGCAATTTGCCCCGGGACCTGCCGGTTACGGGACCCCTTGCCCCGCTACCCTGTGCCCGGCATGGGATTTCACGCCGTGCTGGGCATCCGATGGCCTGCTGCAATGTTCGGCCTATTTTCGCAGCCCAAATACTAGCAACCATGCCACAGGACCAAAGGACGGAGGCGAACCGCAAGCGCAAGGCAGCCAAGAAGCTCGCCGACTGGAAGGAGGCCGGCAATGCCGGAAAGGGAAAGCAGGTGAGGAAGGTGGGCAAGAAGGTCTGATCGCCCCCCCCCGTGCGGACTGCGCACGTAGCTTTTCATAATGCCATGGCCGCAAGCGGCGGGGTGGGCACCCCCCGGCTTGCGGCCTTGTTTATCCTGCGGACCGGGTATTGCCTATGCCGCCCGTTCCGGGGCGGAAGCGGTTATCCGTGGGGTCCCGCCGGTTCACCCCTGCGGCCAGGCAAGCGGCACCTGCACAATTGCTATTTCAAACATTGAATTAGGCACTTAGGGGTTAGTGAGGGCCTGGTAGGAACAAGGGTCCGCCCGCATCATCCTGTTGAGCAGGTTCTCGAACACACCTTCCTTCATGAAGCTGCGATTGAACCGGAAGCAGTATTCATCGATGTATGCCTGCAGGTGAACGGCATGGTGATGCACACCGCG
>JAFEAI010000275.1 GCA_018266475.1 Bacteroidota bacterium | reverse complement strand
ATGGGCCACGCCTTCAAGCTAAAGCACGCCATCGGCCGGGCGGATGCGGTGCTGGTGCGCGGCGATGGCAAGTTGGAGGGTGGTGCGGACCCGCGCGGAGATGACAACGCCGGAGGTTATTGATCCGCCCCCGTGGTAGCGCCCCCGCAGCCTGGATTCACCCTTCCAACCCCGCCCACCTCAACCGCAAGCTATTGCTCACCACGCTCACGCTGCTCAAGGCCATCGCCGCGCCAGCGATCATCGGATCCAAAAGGAAACCGTTGATCGGGTAGAGCACCCCGGCGGCGATGGGGATGCCGATGATGTTGTAGATGAAGGCCCAGAAGAGGTTCTGGCGGATGAGGGCGACGGTCTTGCGCGAGAGGGCGCAGGCGCTCCTGCCGACCAACGATGTGGAAACCGGAACCAGGAACCAAAGAACCCCGATCAACATCCGATCCTCATTCAAGAGATGACGAACCTTATGGTAGGTGCCGGTTCGATCGCATCCAGCGTCGTGGATCGTTCAACGCTGTGAAGGCATAGGCTATCTTTCGCTCTCCCAAGCGACCAGAACCACGGAAGAATGGCCCATGTGAAGGTGAAGATCTGCTGCATCAGCAGTGTGGAAGAGGCGCAACTCGCCGTTGCCCACGGTGCTTATGCGCTGGGACTTGTGGGCCACATGCCAAGCGGCCCGGGGGTGATCGGCGATGCATTGATCGCCGACATCGCAAGCAGCGTGGCGCCGCCCACCCGCACCTTTCTGCTCACCAGTGAGACGAGCGCGGAAGCGATCATCGCGCACCATCGGCGGGTGCGCACCACCACCGTGCAGATCGTGGATGCGTTGGAGGAGCGGCAGTATGACCGATTGCGGCGCGAACTGCCGGGGGTGGAACTGGTGCAGGTGATCCATGTGCTGGACGAGGCCTCCGTGCGCGAAGCGGTGGAAGTATCCCAACACGTGGATGCGGTCCTGTTGGACAGCGGCAACCCGAACCTGGCGGTGAAGGAACTCGGCGGCACGGGCCGCGCGCACGACTGGCAGCTGAGCAAAGCCATCCGCGAAGCCATCAACGTTCCGCTCTTCCTCGCTGGCGGATTGAACGCGGGCAATGTGCAGCGCGCGGTGGACATGGTGCAACCCTTTGGCGTGGACCTTTGCAGCGGCGTGCGGACCAATGGGCGGTTGGACGAACGAAAGCTCGAGTCCTTCTTCGGCGCGCTGTCCTAACGGTGGCGGCGCAGGGTGGTCTCAATACGTCACCGTCACGCCCACGCCGAAGCCCGTGTTGTTATTGCCACAGGGGGCCGAGCAGCAGATCAGGAGAATTCATTTTGGATGATGCGTTCCAGCAGTTCATCCAAAGGGCCGAGGTCTTGCTGCACATTGGCCCAGATGGATGGCAGGCGGATGCCGAAGTAGTCATGCACGATGACGTTGCGCTGCGCGCGCACTTTGTGCCACGGGTAATCGTACTTGTTGAGCAGGTCCGGATCCACGCGGCGCACTTCCTCGCCGAGGACGCTCAGTTGCATCAGCACGGCATCGCACAGGACCTTGTCTGCCAGGAATTGCTCCATCGAGCGTCCCTGTATGTGGACCTTTATCCGAGCGATCGTGATCCGCATGCGCTGCAATGCGGGCAGGCTATCAGCGCGGTCATGCTCCATGGATCAGCTGCAGATCGGGTTCGATACGCGCACGCACGTGGGGCCGGAAGGCATCCATGAAGCCCACGTCCACCTTGCGGCCCGTGAGCTGCTCCAATTGGTACTGCACATCGGCCAGGTCGAAATAGCTGAAGGGATCCTGCACCTCGATGGCCAGGTCGATGTCGCTGCCGGGTTTGTCGTCCTTTCGGGCGAAGGAGCCGAAGAGCCACGCTTTACGCACCTTGGGAAAACGGGCCAGGCCGGATCTCAGCTTGCGGACGATGGCCTTGCGGTCCTGCTGCTGGAACAGCTTGTAGGCCACCTGCGCCTCGGCGGCCTTCAAGGCTTCCAGGGCCAGCTCATCATCGCCCACGGCATACACGGCGGCATCACGGAGCCATGCCATGAGGAACGCGTTGGCATCGGCCTTCAGGACGCGGGCCAGTGCGATGACCTGTGCGCGGGACGGCTTGCGGACACCGCGCTCCCACTTGCTCACTAAGCTGAGGTCCACCTTCAGCTTGGCGGCCACTGCTTGCAAGGTGAGGCCTGCGGCTTCGCGTTGCGTGCGGAGCATTTGGGAAAAGGGTGCAGGAGCGTTCATGGCGTTGGACAGGAGTTGTCCAAAGGTAATCAAGGTAAAGCCGGGTTGTTGCGAGCGGATTGGAATGCGGCGCTGAGGTTGGCGTGGCCTGCGTGAGGGGGCGCAGCGGCAGCCCGGTGCAGGCGCGGCCTTGCGGGCCCGTGCAACGAGGAGGCTGCGAGCCCCGGAGTTCATCCGGGGGAGCAGACCCCGCAGTGCCGCGACCGCTGGCCGCGACAAAACCGGCTATAGCGGAGCACCCGACCCCGGCTGCCTGCTTTGGCTTTGCCCAGCATGACAGCCGGGGGCACGCCCAACTGATCGCTGCGATGCACCACCGTGCATGCGCTGGCCGCTTTCAATAGGTCAAGGTCAGTCCCACGCCCAGGCCCATGTCGCTGTCGTAGTGGGTGCGTAGGGAGAAGGTCTTGTTCAGCACGTAGCGCAGGCCGGCCATGTATTCCAGGTCGGTGTTGCCCATCAGGTCCATGCGCAGGCGCGGGGTGAGGGCGATGTCCTCGCGCATCAGCGAAGCGCGCAGCTGGCCGTCCGTGTCGATGTGGCCGTCCAGCACCAGGAGGAAGGGCAGTGTGTAGCGCAGGCCGATGTTGAGCGCTTTGCGGTCGTCCCAGGTGTTGGGCTCACCGAAAAGGTTGTCCTCGTGGATGTCCATGTCCATGGGGTGCGAGCGCCATTCCGCGCCGATGTAGGGGAAGAGCCATTGCATGCGGTCCACGTAGCGGCCGAAGCGGGCCTCCACTTCCTGGCCGTGCTCCTTGGTGTAGCCAAGCCGCCATTCCGTCTGCAGCTCCCAGCGTTTGTTCATCAGCATCAGTTCGCCGTCCAGTCCGTTGGTGGCGAAGTCGTTCTGCGCCATGAGGTGCCAGTGCTTGTCCTCCTTCAGGAAGTTGCGCCAGGCACGCTTGGGGTCACCGAGTTCAGGGTTGGTTGCCGTGTCCGCATAGCTGAACACGCGGCCCATGCCGCTCATCATGTGGTAGAGGATGTGGCAGTGGAAGAACCAGTCGCCGCTTTCGGTACCGGCGAATTCGATGGTGTCGGTCTCCATGGGCATGATGTCCAGCACGTTCTTCAGCGGGGCGTAGGCGCCCTGGCCGTTCAGCACGCGGAAAAAATGGCCGTGCAGGTGCATGGGGTGGCGCATCATGCTGTTGTTGTGCAGGATCAGGCGCACGTTCTCGCCCTTGTGGATCTTGATCTTGTCCGCTTCGGAGATCGTCTTTCCGTCGATGGACCACAGGTAGCGGTTCATGTTGCCGGTTAGCTCAAAGTGCAGCTCCTTCAGCGGTCCCGGCGGCAGGGTGGTGGGTTCCGGCGCGCGCAGCATCGCATAGTTCAATGTCACCGGGCGCTCCGTACTCGATGCTGCGGCATGCGCTTCATGGCCCGGTTGCTTCTTCACCTCCTTTCCCTTCCCGTCATCGCGAGCGGAGCGACGCGCTCCCTCCCTCACCTCCTTCACCTTCTTCCCTTCTTCACTTCTTCCACCGGTGATCTCCGGATACATCACCTCGTTCATGTCCATGCGCTGGAGGCCCATCTTCATGCCCATGTCATCCAGGTCGCCGTTCATCTTCATCATGCCGTTCATCATCTTCATCCCGGCGAAGTAGTCCAGCGGACCCAACGGTTGTGCGAGCTGCCGGATGCCGTTGCCCAGCCAAAGGGATGTTGAACGCGTGCGGTCCTCGGCGGTGGCCAATAGTTGGTAGGCGGTGCTGTCGGCGGGGAGCGTTACGATCACGTCGTAGGTTTCGGCCACGCCCATGATGAAGCGGTCCACGGACACGGGTTCCACATCGGCGCCGTCGGTAGCCACCACCTGCATCTTTCCGCCGGCGTACTGGATCCAGAAGTAGGTGGACGAATTGCCGTTGATGATGCGCAGCCGCACCTGTTGCCCGCCCTTGAACCGCGGTGCGGCATCTTCCACCTTGCCATTGGTGAGGAAGCGGTCGTAGTACACATCGCTGACGTCCATGGCGTGCATGCGCTTCCACTCGTTGCCCAGCTTGGTGCCCAGCGCGCCGGCTTGGATGGCGTCGCTGTAGCTCTGCACGGTGCCGGGCCGCAGCTTGTTCTTTTGGATGGCAAACCAGTCACTGCCGTTGTGCAGCAGGCGGTCCACCTCGCTGGGCTTCATGTCGGTCCAATCGGTGAGCAGCAGCGTGTACTCGGGGATGGTATCGGGTCGGCGCGGGTGGATGATCAGCGCGCCGTTCATGCCGCTCTGCTCCTGCAGCATGGTGTGCGAGTGGTACCAATAGGTGCCGTGCTGCTTCAGCGGGAATTTGTAGGTGTAGCTCTCCCCGGCCTTGATCGGCGGCGTGGTGAGCCAGGGCACGCCGTCGTACACGTTGGGCAGGATCAGGCCGTGCCAATGCAGGGAGGTCTCGCCCTTTTTCAGGCGGTTGTGCAGCACGATCATCGCCGTATCGCCCTCGGTGAAGTACAGTGTGGGCATGGGCGTTTGCCCGTTCACCGCGATGGCGGGCACGTCCTTGCCGGTGTAGTTCAGCACGGTGTCGGTGACGTACAGGTCATAGCGCGTCACCTTCGGGATGAAGTCGCCTTTCGGGACAGTGGTGCCCGGTACATGGACCTGGGCGCGCACGGACGAGAACGACAAGAAGGCAAGGAACAGGATCAATACGTTGACAGGATGTGCAGGATGTACAGGATGAATGCACGGAAGTTCACCAAAGTCCTCCATGCATAGCTCTATCCTGTACATCCTGCTCATCCTGTCGAAAGGTTCTTGTCTCACTTCACGATCGTCTCCTTCACGCTGCCGCAGGTGAGCATCATGCTGCCGTAGAATGGGTTCTTGATCTCCTTTTCCAAGCTGAGCCAATCGGCGCCACCTTGATACATGGGGCAATGGGCGAGGTACACGGGGACGGCCCCGGGCGCGGCCTTGGCCAGTTCCGAAAGCGGTGTGGTCAGTTGCATGAACGCCTTGCGCTGCTCGTCCAGCTTGACGGTGTTCGCGATGCTTCCGGAACGGTCCGCGAGCGGCCCCATCACCCGCATCCACACGGTATGCACGTCGTGGCCCAGCGCGGACATGTCCACGGCATCCACGGCATTCTTCAGTGCGGCCGCTTGGTCCTGGGCCTGTGCGGCATCGGAGGCCACGAGTGCATCCTTCAGTTTGAAGTAGGCCGTGAACACCGGCGCCAACGGATTGTTTGCGGCCGGTGCTACCACTTGATCGGTTTCCGCATGGTGCCCAGCGTGGTCATGAACTTCCGCGGCCGCGACGGGTGCTTTCTTCAGCGTGCGATCGTACTGGCAGCAGCCGGGCAACGCGGCGTAGGCGGCATCGGGCGCGAGGTAGCTCGCGTTGTCGTATCCCGCCAGCGCGATCCGCTTCAGCACGGCGTCCACATTCGTACGCGCGCTGTCGTAGGTGATGGTGGCGACCTTGGTGTCACTGTTCCAGCTGGCCATGGCCTCGTGCTTCACGAGCGCCGCAGCCTCGATGGTCTTCTTGCACATGCCGCAGTTGCCGTCCACTTCCATGGTGGTTGTATTTGCATGAGGTATTTGGGCGCTCGCGCTTAGTGAAAGGGTCAAGGCCCAAAAGTTCAGGAAGATGCTCTTCATCGTCATGGGTTTTTTCGTTTTTTGCCTTATCAGGCAGGTCAATCGTCCGGGCTTTCGATCAGGCCCTTAAGGAAGCAGCGGACCCAGCCGATCCTTTTGTCAATGTTCTACCAAGATCCGGACCATGCTGGCAGGATATTCCCTGACATGGATTCCATACACACCGTTGGACAGACCGGAGAGGTCGATCCCATGCAGTGCGGTGGATACGGGCAGTGTGAGCACGATGCTTCCCGTGATGTCCAGCACGTCGAGGGTTGCGTTCCCTTTAACATCGGAGAGGCCTGCTAGGTATACCGTCCCGCTTGTTGGGTTCGGGTGGGCACTAAGCGTTGGGGGAGGATTCTCGGTGATGCCAGCGCCTGCCGCCGGATCGATCCGCACTACCTCGTTGTTCGGGGTGTTCACATACCACAGGTGGCCATCGGGGCCCACTTTGATGCCCATAATGCCCGGTGCACCGGTGGATATGGTGCCGACAAGGCTGAACGGCGGCGCGGAGTTGATGTCGTAGACCAGGATGTCGCCGGTGGAATGATCGGAAACAAGCAAGCGGTTGCCTATCACTTCAATGCCGGCAGGCTCAACCAAGCCGGTTGTGACAACGGGCTCCCAAGTGGCCCCAACGATGTTCTGGTATTCCGCGAAAGGTTCGTGCGGGCCGAAGCTCGGCGTACCGCCCGGCGTTCCGGAATGGATGTCCAGCCGCAATACGCGTTGCCCGCCGAAATCCACCACATAGAGCCATCCGGTGTTGTGGTCTAGCACGCAATGGCTCACCACGTTGTTGTTCGGGTCCTTGGTGATGGTAAATTCATCATACCGGTGGACCACACCATCGGAATGGTCCGAACCGCCTGGTTCGTGGGGGTGTTCGAAGTCGTACATCACGATATCGCCGAGGTTGCCGTCCACCACCCAGAAGCGGTTCAAGGTCTCCGATGCGATCCCTTGGCTGTACGGACTTTCATGCAGCATGTCCAAGTGGCTGCCATTGCCTCCCGACGGTTGCGCATAGATGCTCATGTCCGAACTCCACAAGGCAGGGCCGGTGAATGGCGTTCCTCCGTCATGGTTGGCATCATAGACCCCGGGGCTTGTTGCAAAGTTGCCATTGTCCGCCATGGCGATGGCAGTGGGAAGGCTCATGAAATGCCATGCGTTCCCGTCATGTTTATACTGGTGGGTCATGTCAGGGGCACCCGCATCGAAGAAGGTGACGGTGCTGCCACCGGAGTTCTCGGTGCCTTTGTTGATCACCCAAAGTTCATTTCGGGCCAGGTCCTGGTGGAAGTCCAGGTCGCGCGGTGAACTCACTTGGTCGCTGCTGGATCCCACGGTAGTGAAGGTGGGCGTGGCGTAGAAGTACTGGTCGATGATGTTCGGGATGGGTGCATTGATGACCTCCTGCATCAGGTTGTGGTCGTTCGCCGGCGCTTGGTCCGCTGCGCCGTTCAAGTTGCTCGCCCAGGCGTCCAGGTCGTAGGTGCCGGTCTGTGTCGGCGTCCAGGGAATGCTGTGCTCAAAGTGGTAGTCCTCGCCGGAAGCGATGTTCAACCCTGACAGTGAAGCGACCTGAGGGTCGCCGCCATCAATGGTATAGTTGAGGTCCAGGCTGCTGATCGTGGCGGTGCCGTGATTGCGGAGGGTGCCTGCCACGGTAATGGCCTGATCCGCAAAGGCGTATTTCGGGTTGGTGAGCTCACTGACGGCGAGGTCCAGTTCCGCAGGAACGGCTGCCACGAAGGAAAAGGTATTGCCCGCCCCGGTTGAGGCATATTCGCCGATCAGGTAGCCATTTGCCCGCACGTTGTAATGGATCCCGCCATCCCCCCAATCATCCACTACGATCAGGTTGTAGGTGGCGCCGTCCGAGAGGTTGAACGGTCCTTCGGTGATGGTCTGGTTGTTTCCATAACCGCCCGGGGCCTGGTTCTGCACGCCACCGCCGTTGCAGCCCACCGCGGTGTTCCCGCCGGAGGCGATGGTGTTGCTGCCGCACGCGGATCCGTCGGGCACCAATTGCCAATAGCCTTCATAGCCGTAGTCGTCCGTGATCACATCCACGGTGATCGGTACTTGGGCCTGCAGCAGGGCAGGGAAGAGCAGTGCGCCAAAGGCGAGGGGTAAGAGCTTTTTCATGGATTTGGGGTTTGTGTTGGTCATCGAGTTTGGTTTGGATGAAAAAATTGCGGTTTGCTCAATTCCTGGAGTAGAGCAGATACCCTTCATTCCGATGGACGAGGTGAGGGAACCAACGTCCGCGTTCGGGGTACTTCTCCGCCTCGCTTCGGCGAATGAGCAAGTAGGTCACATCGTATGCTTGCAGCAGGCTGTCCATTTCAGGTGCAGGGGCCTCCAAGCCGGCGAACATTCCTGCCCTGGCCTGCTCGCGTGGTGCGGGGAGCACGTACGGGTTCGCCATGGACGCGTTGGTGGCCACGGTCTTGCGCGCGGAGGCCATCAGGACCCAAATGGAGAGTTCATCGTCACAAAGCACCACGGCCTCCCAGGGGAGCTGGTCCCGCATGAAGTAGCACATGTCCGTCGCGCCGGTGTCGGCCATGCGCACCATGCACCGTTGGCGGGTGTCCACCAGGTCGGGCCGGTTGGCGTATGCGGGATAGCCCAGGACCGTTTGGAGAAGGATCACGGCCGCGAGGGTCCACGTCGTCCCGGTCGCTATGCCCCTGTCATCGCGCTTGCGGCGCAGGTACTGCCAAGCGCGCTCCACGGAACGGACAACGATATGGGCGAAGCCGATGGCCAGGGCTGCCTTCAGGTAGAAATAGAAATGGAAGGTCGGCACCGCCATGGGCAGTTCGATGCCGTAGTGTAAGCCCAGTGTTACGGCCATGTAGCCGAAAAAGCCGAGGAAGAGGGCGAGCAGGACCCATGATCGCATCACCGGCCGGGAAGCCTGCCCCTTGCCCCGGAAGAGCGCCACCACCCCGATGCCCGCGATCAGGTTGAACAGCGAAACGTTGTGGAACAGGAACAGCTGCAGATGGCGAAGTGACAATGGTGTGTACGTATAGGCCGACGGGATGCGGTTCACCTGGTCCAATCCGTAGTAGCCCACCACGTACCACGTGAGGGGCAGCGTGATCACGATGAAGGCGATGGCCGAAGCAAGGGCACACTTCACATGGGCCAGCAGCCCGGCGCGGTCCCCGGCGCGCCATGCGGTGAACATCGCGCGGATCAGATGGATCGCCACCATGCCCACCAGGATCATGGCGGGTGCGGCATGTGCCAGGAAGAGGACACCGGCACCGGCACCCATCCCCATCCATACGGGCCAAGCGGAGGTCCGGATGGAGCCGAGCAGGGCGATCACCATCAGGTAGAACAAGCCCTGGGAGAACATCATCGGAAGGAGCCAGGGGGAATAGGTGGCCACCGCCCAGCCCGGCTCCTGGCCGGGCAGCAGATAGAGCTGCGCCCACAAGGCCACCACCGCGATCAAGGGGTTGAACATGCGCCAGACCAAGAGGAAGAAGGCGATCGGCCCGAGCAGGTTGAGGAATGCCCCGCCCCGGGCCTGGAGAACCTGGATGGACACACCGGTGGCCTTCACGATGAACGCCTCCATGGTGAATACGAGCGGGGTGAACCACAACACTTCATCCCGATACAAGGGGTCCTCTCCATAGTGCCCGTCCAGGATGCTCTGTGCGAACGAGGCATCGCGGTCAAAGTCCATGTACGGAGGCCACGTGAGGTCGCTGGTGGCGCGATGGCCGCTGGCGAACGCCAGTGCGATAAGGAAGGCGGCCAGCAGGAGTGCGACCATGGATCCCCGGTCCCGTCCGGAGTTCCTTGCGGCGGATGGATCGATGGCGGACAGCTTCATGGTTCCATGGTTTGAAGGGTGAATTCCTCCAGATCAACCGTTCCGGGCTGGTTCCTCCAGAACAGCTTGGGGCCGGTCCATCCGAGGTATCCCCGTATGCGACGGTCCAGCTCCGGCACATCGGAGCGGACCCAGCCTTCGGAACGGTCCCACGACCAGGTTCCCTCTTGGATCGCTCTCCCCTTCGGTCCATACGTTCCTATCCGGCCATCCGGGTGCAGTTCCACGGTGGCTGGTGCTTCCGTGTCATCGAATAGTAGAGGCAGCTTTATTCGGTAGGATCCCGCTACCTGTTCCCGGTCCAATCGCGCCGTGGAATGGTGGATCACCAGCACGGCGAGCAGGACCAGGAACACAAGCCCGCCAAGTTGCATGGCGATGATCTGCATTCGGGAGGATGTTGGCATGTTCATTTGGGTGGTCCGGTTCGTCAAAATGATCGGTTGGTGTTACGCTTCGGGCGTGCATGGCAACCCGTGATCGGGACCCATGCGGCTTCCCTCACATGTTCCCATGGTCATGCCCCGCAGGCATGGCACCACCTTGCGGCGACATCATGCTGGGTGCGCCGCTCAATTGAGCTGCGGCATCCACTGTGAAGGTGCCATGGACCACGATCTCTTCTCCTGCTTTCAGGCCGGAGGCGATCATCACATCATCGCCCATGGCAGCGCCCAGCACCACCTCGCGCAGGCGGAACTGCCCTTCGCCCACACGGACGTACACCACCGAGCGCGGGCCGGTCCAGAGCACGGCCGTGCGTGGGACCACCAAGGCCTTGGTATCGCCATGCAGGTGCTTCGCCTGCACGGTGCCGATGGCGAACATGCCCGGTTTCAACGCCCCTTGCGGATCGTTCAGCTCCACCCGGGCGCGGGCCACGCGTGTTGCGGGGTCCACCATGGGATCGATGAAGGTGATGCGGCCCCTGAAGGTCTTGCCGGGCAGGGAGCGCACGGTGAACTGGATGGTATCGCCCTTCCGGGTGCTGCCCAGGTCGCTCTCGTAGAGGTCGAACTGCACCCATAGCTGGCTCAGGTCGGCCACTTCGTAGAGCACGTCGCCGCGCTTCAGGTAGTCGCCCAGGTCCGTTTTCTTTTCCACCACCACGCCGCTTACATCCGCCAGGATCGCGATCACACCGTTCGCTGCTCCCGCCGCTACGATCGCATCGATCTGTGCATCGCTCAGCTTCCAGTTGCGCAGCTTTCCGCGCGCCGCGGCGTACAGGTAAGGCTGCGCTTCGCGCACGCGGTGGGCTTCCAGCAATTCCTCCTGCGCGGTCACCAGCTCGGGAGAGAACACCCGCGCCAGGACCTGTCCTTTCTGCACGGTCTCGCCGGTGAAGTTCACCAGCAATTCCTCCACCCGCCCCGCCACGTGCGAGGCCTGTGCATACACGCGCCGTTCATCCGGCACCACCTTTCCGGTCAGGCGCAGGCTGCCCGCACCTCCGCCCGTGCCCACCACCATGGTCTGCACGCTTGCGAGCTTCATGGCACTGGCCGTCATGTGAACGGACATCGGGTCCATATCCTCCTCCATGGAGGCAAGCGGGATGAGGTCCATGCCGCAGATAGGGCAGGAGCCGGGCTCGTTCATGCGGATCTGCGGATGCATGGAGCAGGTCCATATCTGGCCCGTTTCACCATGGTGCTCATGGGCCGCTGCGGATGATCCGGAAGAACCGCCGCCGAAGAAGGCCCTGCCGAGCAAGAGCCCTGCGATGAGGGCGATGCCGACAATGAACGCGGTGCGGTAACGGGAGAAGAAAGACTTGGTAGTCATGGTCGTGGAAGTTTGAATGGTCGTTGGAACTGTCTCCTTTTATCGGTGGGCGTGTACTTGCGTTGAAATAGCTGCGGATGATGGCCCGGTACGCCCCTTGCATACCAGACCGATCGCATCCCGTCAGTGGAAAGTGTATCTGCCGACCGGCCCATTACACCTCCTTCAAGTTCATTTTGCATACGGGGCAATTTCCTGCTTCCGTATAGGTTTTGTCGCCTTCGCACTTCATGGGGCATTGGTAAGTCGCCACTTGCTCATCGTGCGCATGTGCTGCACCATCGCTGTGGACTTCTTCCTGTTGGGCAGCATCCACTGCGGTGCCCGCTTCGTTGCCCGAAGTTCCGCATGCACTGAAAGCGATCAGCGCAAAGGCCATCAGGCCCATCTTGAACATGTTCCTCGTCTTCATCGTTGTTTGGTTTTTGGTTGTTGGTTGTTGGTTGTTGGTTCTTTCGTGTCAAGGCCTCACGATCTGTTTGGCCGTGAGGTAGTCCAGTTGGGCAATGGCAGTGTGGTGTTCGCGCATGGCCGAGAGCCGCATAAGCCGGAAGCGCAATACTTGTTCCTGCATGCGCAGCACTTCCTCCAGGTCGTCGCCGCTGTTGCTGTACGCGTCCAGCAGCAGGTTCAGCGCTTGCTGGGCGATGCCGATCTGCCGGTCCATCAGCTGCACGTTGAGCGCGGCCTTGTGTGCCTCGAAATAGGCCGTCTCGTAGGCGCTGCCCAGTTCGTTCGCGGTCTGTTGCCGCATCGCTTGCACGGCCTGCTCCAAGCTCTGTGCTTCCTCCACCGCGCTGCGGTATTTGTTGCGATAGATCGGCAGGCTCAGGCTCACCATGGGCATTACCTCGCCACTGCTCATGCCCGGCATCATCAGGGGCGAGCGCTTGTCCATCGCCATGTATTCCACGCCGAGCCCGAAGCGCGGCAGGCCCATCTTCCTCGCGGCCTCGGCCCGGGCCAATTCCGCGGATGCCTTTCGGTCCAGTTCGCCCAGTCGCGGGTTGTGCTCCAGGCTGTCCGTGGTATAGTTGGCCAGGTCCACGAGCTGCAAGCTGTCGCTCACGTCCACGATCACCGGCCCGGCATAGCCTACGGTGCTCGCGAAGGTGGCCTGCAAGGGCTTGCGCCGTTCTTCGAGGATCGCGATGTCGTTCTCTTCGGTGTTGATCAGGAGGTCGATGCGCAAGACGTCCACCATGCTCCCGGTGCCGCCCTTGAAGCGGGCCATGGCGAAGGCCCTGTAGCTGCGCAGGATGGCCAGGTCGTCCTTGGCAATGGCGATGTCGCGCCCCAGTTCATGCAAGGGGTAGTAGGCCACGCGGACCTTGTAGAAGAGCTCGTTCCGCGCACTGAGGAAGGCCTCGTAACGTGCTTCGGCCTGGCGGTCGGCCACTTCCGCTTGCGCACCCAGCGTACCGAACCAGGGGAACATCTGCATCAGCGAGAAGCGCGCCCGTTCAGCGTTCATCAGCTTTTCCGGCGGCGTGAGGGAGAAACCCGCAGTGAGCGTTGGATCGGGCAAGCCCCGGACCTGGGCGGAACGCTTGAGCGCCGCTTGGAATTCCGCATAGCGCGCCTGTACAGCGGGGTTCAGTTCCGCGGCAGCGCGCAGGTGCGCGTCCAGGTCCTGCGCGGATGCTTGCGACAGCGCCAGGGAGCAGAGGAAAAGCAGGAGGATCGTTCTCATGGCTTGTTGCCTTGGATGCGCCGTTCCATGCGCGCACTGTAGAGCACGGGAACAACGAAAATGGTGATGATGGCGATGACCATTCCGCCGAAGGAAGGGATGGCCATGGGCACCAGGATATCGGCGCCACGGCCCGTGGAGGTAAGTACCGGCAACAGCGCGATGAGCGTCGTGGCGATCGTCATGAGCGCGGGCCGGACACGCTTCTTCCCGGCCACTGTCACGGCCTTTCGGATGCCTTGGCGGTCCTCCGTGGGCATGGCGGCGAAGCTCTGGTCGAGGTAGGTCGCGATAAGTACACCGTCGTCCGTGGCGATGCCGAAGAGCGCGATGAAGCCCACCCAGACCGCCACGCTCAGGTTGATCGTGTGCATCTGGAACAGTTCCCGCAGGTTCATCCCGGCGATGTCGAAGTTGAGGAACCAGCCCTGGCCGTAGAGCCAGATGAGAATGAAGCCTCCCGAGAAGGCCACGGCGATCCCACTGAACACCATGAGCGCCGTGGGTATGCTGCGGAACTGGAAGTACAGGATGAGCAGAATGATCAGAAGCACCAGCGGCACCACGATGGAGAGCCGCTTCATCGCGCGCACCTGGTTCTCGTAGCTGCCCGAGAAATGGTAGTTCACGCCCGCAGGCACCGTGAGCTCCCCGTTGTCGATCCGCTCCTGAATGGCATGTTGTGCGGCTTCCACCACGTCCACTTCGGCCTGGTCCTCTTCCTTGTCGAAGAGCACATAGCCCACCAGGAAGGTGTCCTCGCTCTTTATCATCTGGGGGCCGCGTTCGTATTCCACATGGACCAATTCGCCCAGCGGCACCTGCACGCCGGTAGGGGTAGGCACCAGGATGCGGGCGATCCGGTCCGGTGTGTCGCGCAGCTCGCGCGGGTAGCGCACGCGCACCGGGTAGCGCTCACGCCCTTCCACGGTGGTGGTGTTGACCATGCCGCCGATCGCCGTTTCAATGGTGCGTTGCATGTCCTCCACGGTCAAGCCATAGCGGCCGATGGCCTGGCGGTCGATGCGCAATTGCAGGTAGGGTTTGCCCACGATCCGATCGGCAAAGACCGCATCGGCCTTCACCCCCGGCACTTCCTTCAAGATGGGTTCCAGCTCGCGCCCGAAGGCCTCGATGGTGGGCAGGTCCGGGCCGAAGACCTTGATGCCCATGGGGGCGCGCATGCCGGTCTGCAGCATCACCAAGCGCGTTTCGATCGGTTGCAGCTTGGGCGCGGAGGTAACGCCCGGCAGCTTGGTGGCCTGCACTATTTCGTCCCAGATATCATCCGTCTTGGTGATGTGCGCCCGCCAGTTGCGGAAGTAGCGCCCCTTGGTGCTGGGGATCAACGTGCGGCGGTCGAAGGTGGGCGTAAGTGCTTCCAGCTGTGTAACGGTATCGCCTGTAGTAAGGATGAAGCGATCGTCATCATCCACTTTGAAGGCCTGTCGATGGCCTTTCTCGTCCACCTCATACTCCGGCCGGTAGTTGATGATGTTCTCGTACATGCTGATGGGCGCGGGATCCAGCGCGGTCTCCGCGCGGCCCAGCTTGCCCACCACCATCTCCACTTCGGGGATGGCGGCCACGCGCATGTCCAGCTGTTTCACCACCTCCGTGTTCTGTTCCACGCCAGCGTGCGGCATGCTGGTGGGCATCAGCAGGAAGCTGCCTTCGTCCAGCGAGGGCATGAACTCCTTGCCCACGCCGGGGAAGGCATGTGCCATCGTGCTCCACGGCCCCGTGCGCTGGATGTTCCAGCCCGCCTTGTTGGCCAGGGATGAGACCGGGGAGAAGATGCGCCCGAACCCCAACCAGATCATCACGCCGAAGAACACGATGAAGATCGGTATGGAAAGGAAGGCCGCCTTATGGTCCAGGCACCAGCGCAGGATCCGTTCGTAGTAATGTTGGATCACTTGGAAGAGGCCAAGTATCAAACCGATCCACGTGCCTACGAACAGGAAGTTCGTAAAGAGCGATCGCTCCACGCCCAAGGGCCGCCAGAGCTCGGCGAGCAACCAGGCCGCTGCAACGACGATCACGGCGAACGGCAGGTTCTTGACCCAGCGGTTGCCGCTCTTGTTGCGGTCCACCACTACATGTGCGGCGAAGAAGGCAAGCAGCGTGTACCCGGCCCAAAGCTGCCCGAGGACCAAGGCCACGATGCCACCCGTTATCATCAGGGCACGCAGGGTGATGCGCGTCCACCGCTTGCGACCATCCACACCGAAGACCAGTTGGATCAAGGAGGGCAGGATGAACAAGGCCACGAGCGCCGCAGCGAGCAGCGCGAACGACTTGGTGAAGGCGAGCGGCCGGAACAGTTTCCCTTCCGCAGCTTGCAGGGTGAACACCGGGATGAAGCTGACCACGGTGGTGCTCACGGCGGTGAGGATGGCCGAGCCCACTTCCGCGGAAGCCTTGTAGACCACGTCGAACAATTTGCTTCGGCCCTTGTCCTCGTCCACGTGTCGGATCACGTTCTCCGAGAGGATGATGCCCAGGTCCACCATGGTGCCGATGGCGATGGCGATGCCCGAAAGCGCCACGATGTTCGCATCCACATGGAAGTAGCGCATGGCAATGAAGACCATGAGCACGGCGATGGGCAATAGCGATGCGATGATGAGCGAAGTGCGCAGCTCCACCACCATGATCAGGATCACCAGGATGGTGACGAGGATCTCCAGGGAAAGCGCTTCCTCCAAGGTGCCGAGCGTTTCGTGGATCAGTTGCGTACGATCATAGAAAGGCACGATGGTGAGCTGGCTCCGGGTGCCATCGGCCAATACCTTGGAGGGCAGGCCCGGTGCGATCTGGGCGATCTTCTCCTTCACGGCCTCGATGGTCGCCAGCGGGTTGGCGCCGTAGCGCGCGATCACCACGCCGCCGGCCACCTCGGCACCGCCCTTGTCCAGCAGGCCGCGGCGCGTGGCGGGTCCCAGCGTTACGTGGGCCACGTCCTTCACGCGCAGGGGCACATTGTCGCGCACGGTGACCACCGCTTGTTCGAGGTCCTCGATCGAGCGGATGTAGCCGAGGCCGCGCACGAGGTATTCCACCTTGTTCACCTCGATCGTCTGCGCGCCCGCATCGCGGTTGCTGTTCTTCACCGCAAGCCTTACCTGGTCCAGCGGGATGTTGAAGGCCTTGAGCGCCTCGGGGTCCACATCCACCTGGTACTCCTGCACCATGCCCCCGATGGAGGCCACTTCGCTCACGCCCTCCACGCCGTTCAGCGCATACTTCACCAGGAAATCCTGGGCGGTGCGCGTTTCGTTCAGGTCCCATCCCCCGGTCACGTTCCCTTGCGGGTCGCGGCCTTCCAGCGTATACCAATAGACCTGGCCCAGTGCCGTGGCATCGGGGCCCAGCGCCGGTTGCACCCCGGCGGGCAGCAGGTTGGTCGGCAGCGCGTTCAGCTTTTCCAGGATCCGCGAACGCGACCAGTAGAACTCCACGTCCTCGTCGAAGAGCACGTAGATGCTGGAGAAACCGAAGACCGATGAGCTGCGGATGGACTTCACGCCCGGTATGCCCAGCAAGCTGGTGGTGAGCGGATAGGTCACCTGGTCCTCGATGTCCTGCGGCGAACGGCCGGGCCAATTGGTGAAGACGATCTGCTGGTTCTCGCCGATGTCGGGGATGGCATCCACGGCCACCGGGTCCTTCGGCAAGGGCCCGAGGTCCCAGCCGAAAGGCGCGGTGACCAGCCCCCAGCCGACGAGCAAGAGCAACAGCAGCACCGTCACCAGCTTGTTCGCGAGGAAATAATGAATGAGCTTGTTCAACATGGGTCAAGGGGGAATGGCATCGGGGATCAACGATCAATGGTGGTGGTCCTCGTCGTGGTCGTCATCATCATCATGGTGGTGGTCCCCGTCGTGGTGATCTCCATCGTGGTCCTCGTCCACGTCCCCGCCGTGATGGTGGTGATGGTGACCTTCCACTACCTCCGGAGCCAGTATCGCAGGGTCCACACCTGCACCGCCGCGATACACGATCCATGCGCCGAGGTAGGAGCCCACGATCAGCAGCACCGCCGCTGACACTGCAAGGAACAGGGACTGCGGAGTGGCCAAGCTTTTTCTGCGCTTCCAACGCAGCAGGCACATCAGCCCGAACACGCCGATGGCGATCGACTGGATCCAGATGTGCCAGGTCATCCGCTCATGCGCCGCTTCCGTGTGGGCGGGCACCGTGTAGTAGGCCATGATGCCGGTGATGATGGTCAAGAGGCCCATGGTCACGCCCGCCACCATCAGCCCGAACGCCACGCGCGCCAGGTCCTCCCGTTGCTTTCGCCAACCGTAGAGGTCGAGTATCACGCCGCTCAGCAGCAAGGCGATCGGAAAGTGGACGAGTGCCGGATGGAGTTCCCAGGTGTTCATGGTCGTTGTATTTAAGTTGTTGCGGTCAGTCTATGGGTTCGAGGTACATCCCGCACTTCGAGCATTTGTCCCCATCCTTGCCCGTTACCTCCGGGTGCATCGGGCAGGCGTATGCCATCTCCTCCGAGGAGTGGGTGGCGGTGCTGCCGCTCATCCTGTGCGTGCTGTCGTTCATCATGTGGTCGTGTTTTTGCTCGTTGGTCGAGGTGGTGCCGCAGGCGGTCCAAGTGGTCACTGCAAAGGCGAGGATGATCAGGCTGTACTTGTTCATGGTCGTGTTGTATTGGTCCGTTGAGGGGCACCATATGTGCCTTCTGCGGTTCCCGCAGGGAAGTCGCTCAATCGTCGTAAGTGAATGGAAAGGGCACGGGAAAGCGCGATGGGCCATGCCATCATGCGCAACGGACCATGGGGCCCGCAGATTCGATCCTTAGACGCGGAAAACCTGAAGGTCCGCCAAACGGGCGCTCATGGAGCGAGGTGGGCGGTACTGTGGCCTTGCTGAAAAGGTGTGCCCGGAACGAGGTGCGACGGTCACTGTTCCCCAAGCGACCACTATGGCCTGCACTGGAGCAGGTGCTACGACCTTATCGAAGATGAATGTTGGAATCTCAGCTTGCACGCTGAAGAACTCACAGCAGTTAAAGCTCAGATGTGGATCCGTACTCTCAGGGGTCGGACAGCAATCACGGGCATCGCCAATCTGAACCGAACTGCGCCCGCTGGAAGTGCAGGTCATCCGTGAAAGCTTTGGAGCCACCGTTGCCAGCAATAGCAACAGCACCAAGGGCCACAGGGCCGATCGCCGCTTTCTGATGGATGACATCTTCCACATACGGTAGCCAAGGTATTGCGAAATGGACAGAAGGAGTTCCTTTTTGCTGCGAGGCTTGGAATTGCAGCGGCACCGGAAACGTGTTCCAAATACCCGCATCCCCGGATGTGGGCAGAAGGCGAAGGACGAAAGCTTCACCTTCGGGGCCGCATTCGAACCAGCTGGACAATTAGAACAATTTAACGTACTTCGCCGCATGAGAATGAACGGACGCAACCCGGTGCTTCTGCTCTGCGCAGGCTTGTTCACGCTGTACGCTTGCCAACGTGATGCGGAACAGGCGCAACCTGCCGGTGAGGAATGGAACGGCCCCACGCCCTATCAGTTGTCCTTTCCCGAATGGGCCACGGACGCCTCACATGTGTTGATGATGCCCGCGGACAACCCCTTGACGGAGGAAGGGGTCGCGCTGGGCCGGAAGTTGTTTTATGAGAAAGCACTATCCAACGATTACTCGATGTCCTGCGCCACCTGCCACCAGCAGGATCATGCATTCACGGATCCGAGGGTCGTTTCCCTGGGCACGGACGGCTCCCCCGGACGGCGGAATTCCATGGCCATCGTGAACCCCGCATGGGACCAATTCTTTTTCTGGGACGGCCGCGCGCCCAGCCTGGAGATGCAGGCCTTCGGTCCCGTGGCCAATCCGGTGGAAATGCACAACACCTGGCCCGAAGTGGTGGATCGCTTGGCCGCGGATCCCGTGTATCCCTTGCTGTTCGAACACGCCTTCGGATCGCCCGGCGTGGACAGCATGCGCGTGGTGAAAGCGATCGCACAGTTCGAACGGACGTTCATCTCCTTCAACTCCCGCTTCGACCGATTCGAGTACGGCGGGGACAGCACCGCGTTGACCGCGCAGGAACAGGCCGGAAGGAACTTGTTCTTCGATGGCGCCCATTGCAACATCTGCCATGTGGCCCCCTTCTTCTCGGACAACCGCATGTTCAACATCGGTTCAACGGTGGGCTTCGGGGACCTGGGCCAGGAGGAAGCGACGGGGCAGCACTCCGATTTCGGCAAGTTCAAGAACACCACCCTCCGCAACATAGAGGTCACGGCGCCTTACATGCACGATGGCCGTTTTGCGACCTTGGAAGAGGTGGTGGATTTCTACGCGGACTCCATCGTCTCCTCGCCCGGCCTGGACAACCACATGTTCCCCTTCCTCAATGGAGGGACCCCGCTCGACGCCGCGGACCGCGCGGCCTTGGTGGCGTTCATGAAGACGCTTACGGACACGGAGTTCCTGAACAACCCGGCGTACTCGGATCCCAATTGAGGGGTGAGCGATAACGCTCACTTCAACTTCTTCCCCCGCGATCATGAACGCGCTCAGCTATTTGCCGAGCGCATGCCTTACGGCCTGTTCCTGCACGCCCATGCCGTCCTCGCCATCGAAGCGCCGGAAGTCCCCGTAGCCGAAGATCTCCCGCAACGCACGTTTCGGGTCCAGGCGGTTGGAGCAATATCCGCAACCGGGATCCTTGCAGGTTGCGAAGCGGAGCAGCCGCAGCACTTCATCGGTCCATGGCAGTTGTTTCACCACCCAGGCCGGCAGGATCGAGGCAGCGCTCGTGGAGACCAGGGCTAGCGCATGCGCCAGTTCCACCGGCCGCCCGGTGATCAGGTGCGACAGGTCTGCCGAACGGCAAATGCGGTCGCCGAAGTATGCATGGATGACCGCGGCAAGGTCACCGGCAGCGGTGTACTGCCCACCGGCCAGTGCGAAGAAGCCGCCGTATCCGGGCCGGCGGTGCAGCAGCCCATGGTAGATCGACCGCAAGGGGGCATCCAGCGCATGGAACGCACCGATCAGCTCCTGCAACAACCGTTTGCACAGCCGGGCATCGCTCAAGGGATCGTTCGGTGCATCCTCGTCGTGCAGCTTGTACCCCTTCACCAGATGGTGGTAGGGCTTCTCCGGGAAGAGCAGCGCGGACCAGTACAAGGTGTCCACTAAGGACTTGCCTTCGAAGAGGGTGGTGCCCGCCTTTTTTGCGAGAAAGGGTGCATCGTGCGCCACGATGTTGTGCCCGCAGACATAATTGGCCCGTGCGATCAGCGGGGTGAGCTTGTTCAATGCACGGTCGTGCAGCTCGCCCGCACCCAGCAACGCACCGATATCGAGCAGGCGGTCGCCGTTCGTTTCGATGTCGAGGAAGAGCGTCTCGGCGAGCGGGTCCATTCCGGGTTTGAGCGGACCACAAGTAAGTCAGGATCTTGTTGATGGTCAAAAATGGGCGGCACGACCCCCTTTGCTTCATTCCATAATCAGTGGTGTCCGGGATAAGCATCGGCATAGGTCGGAACGCCCTGCCCTGTATGGAAATGGATGGGGCGTGCAACGAAGCTCCCCGTGTCAGGAACACCAGCTGCGACACCCTCCGGGGTCGAATACCATGTGGTGGGCAAATGCTACAAGCTGCGACCCCTCCGGGGTCAAGAACCCAGCGTCAACAAAGGGGCCTGACCCCGGAGGGGTCAAAGCTTATAGACGAACAGGCCCGTGTGCGCGCCGACCCCGGAGGGTGTCGCAGCCGGTGTTGGGATGTTATCCCGGACACCAATGAATCCATAATGGTTCCGCAGCGGATGGGTTGCGGGTTTTCCGCGTGAGGGACAGCAGCGGCAGCCCCCGGCCGAAAGCGCCTTGCGCGGGTGTGCAGCGAGGAGGCACCGAGGCACGAGGTGCCCCCGGAGCGCCACCCGCGCGGCGCGGACGGCCGGGGCTATAGCGGATGGCCCGACCCCGCGCGTGGCATGGCGGGCGGCGAGGGGGCACGCCCTGATCATGCATCAAGCAATGCACGCATCCGCGTGTGTGGTGTATGTTGGGCAAACGCCGATCGGCGGAAAAACCGTCGATGGGAAGAAACGAAGCCTGCAAAGACCAGCCGACATGAAGAAGCGCAGCATTACCGTGAGAGGCATCGAGGTGAGCATCGCCACGCGCCACGATCAGGATTACATTTCGCTCACTGACATGGTGCGCGGGTTCGGGGATGAGACCGTGCTATACGGCTGGCTACGGAACAAGAACACGGTGGAGTTTCTGGGTACGTGGGAGCAGCTGAACAACCCCGATTTTAAACCCCTCGAATTCGAGAGGTTTATGGGCGAAGCGGGATTGAACCGCTTCTCGCTGTCCCCGTCCAAGTGGGTGGAGGCCACCCATGCCATCGGCCTCATTTCCAAGGCGGGACGCGGCGGGGGCACCTACGCGCACAGGGACATCGCCTTCGAATTCGGCTCTTGGCTCAGCCCCACCTTCAAGATCTACCTCATCACGGAGTTCCAACGTTTGAAAGCGGCCGAAGCGGATGCCCGCTCCCTCGAATGGAATTTCCAGCGTACCCTGGCCAAGGTGAATTATCACATCCACACGGATGCGATCAAGGAGCATTTGATACCGCCGGTACTGACACGCACGCAGGCCAGCGCGGTGTACGCCAGCGAGGCCGACCTGCTGAACATGGCGCTCTTCGGACGCACGGCGGCGGAATGGCGGCGTGCATTCCCGGACCTGGATGGCAACATGCGCGATGCCGCCACGCTGGAGCAGTTGGTGGTGCTGTCCAATCTGGAGAGCATCAATGCGGTGCTGATCCATCAGGGTGTTGCAGCACCTGAACGCCTGACGCAGTTGAACGCGATCGCCATTTCGCAGATGCGTTCGTTGCTGAACGCCGGTGCGATGAAACGACTTGAGGAAGGCCGCAAGAAGGGCTGAGCGTTCAACCCAACCTCGCCCACCTCAACCGCAAGCTATTGCTCACCACGCTCACGCTGCTCAGCGCCATCGCCGCGCCCGCGATCATCGGATCCAAAAGAAAACCGTTGAACGGGTAGAGCACCCCGGCGGCGATGGGGATGCCGATGATGTTGTAGATGAAGGCCCAGAAGAGGTTCTGGCGGATGAGGTTGACGGTCTTGCGCGAGAGGGTGATGGCGCGCGGGATGGCGTTGAGGTCGGTGCTGATGAGCGTCATGCGGGCCACGTCCATGGCGATGTCGCTGCCTTTGCCCATGGCGATGCTCACGTCGGCCTTGGCGAGGGCCTCGCTGTCGTTGATGCCGTCGCCCACCATGGCCACCACGTGCCCTTGCTGCTGCAGGCCCTCCACGAAGGCGCGCTTGTCCTTGGGCAGCACCTCGCTGCGGAAGTCGTCGATGCCCACGGCCTGGGCCACGGCCTGCGCGGTGCGGCGCGCGTCGCCGGTCTGCATGTACACCTTGATGCCGGCCTTCTTCAGACGGGCAATGGCCTCTGCGGCGGTGGGCTTGATCTTGTCCGCGATGGCCAATGCGGCGCGCACGGTGGTGCCGTCGGCGAGCCAGATCACGGTGTGGGCGTGTTCCTGCCAGCGTTTCTCGTGTTCGCGCCATGCGCCGGTGATGCCGATGCCGTGCTCCTCCAGCAGGCGGCGGTTGCCCACGAGCCAGGTGGTGCCGGCGATGGTGGCGGAGGCGCCTTTGCCGGTGAGGCTTTCGAAGGCGGTGATGGGTGAATGGTGAATGGTGGTTGGTGAATGGTGAATGGTGGTTGGTGAATGGTGAATGGTGGTTGGTGAATGGTGAATGGTGGTGGGTGAATGGTGGATGGTGCCGAGCGATGTTGTCCGTTCACTATTCACTATTCGCCTTTCACCCGCATTCAAGTACCGCACCACCGCTTCCGCCAGCGGATGTTCCGATCTTGATTCGATGGCGTACAATGCTGCCGTGGCTTCGGCATCGTCCAATCCTACGGCCTCCTGCACCTCGGGCTTGCCTTCGGTGATGGTGCCGGTCTTGTCCAGCACGATCGCCGTGATGTGGCGCGCGCGCTCCAGGCTCTCGGCGTCCTTGATCAGGATGCCGTTCTCGGCGCCCTTGCCCATGCCGGCCATGATGGCCGTGGGCGTGGCCAGTCCCAGCGCGCAGGGGCAAGCGATCACCAGCACGGTGACGAGCGCGAGCAGCCCTTGGGTGAAGGCGTGCTCGCCGCCGAAGATCCACCAGGCGATGGCGCTGAGCAGCGCGATGCCCATCACCACGGGCACGAAGACCGCCGCCACCTTGTCCACGAGCTTCTGCACGGGGGCCTTGCTGCCTTGCGCCTCCTGCACAGTGCGCACGATCTGCGCCAGCAGCGTGGCCGCGCCCACCTTCTGCGCGCGCATCCGCAGGCTGCCCTTCTGGTTGATGGTGCCCGCCAGCAACGACGCACCGGCGGTCTTGGCCACGGGCACGGGCTCGCCGCTGAGCATGCTCTCGTCCACATAGCTCTCGCCGCCCACCACCTCGCCGTCCACCGCGATGCTTTCGCCGGGGCGCACCACCAAGAGGTCGTCCACGTTGATGTCGGCGATGGGCACCTCGCGCGTGGTGCCGTCGGCGGCCTCGCGCAGCACGGTGTTGGGGCGCAGGCCCATGAGCTTCTTGATGGCGCTGCTGGTGCCGGCCTTGGCGCGCTCTTCCAGGAATTTGCCCAGCAGGATGAAGGTGATGATCACCGCCGCCGCCTCGAAGTACACGTGCGGCTCCAGTCCGCGGCTGGTCCAGAAGTCCGGCCACGCCATGTTGAATACGCTGAAGAGGTAGGCCACGCCGGTACTCAGCGCCACCAGCGTGTCCATGTTGGCCGTGCGGTGCTTGGCCTGCTTCCAGGCGTTGACGAAGAATTGCCGTCCGAAGAGCAGCACCACCGGCGTGCTCAAGGCCCACATGGTGAGGTTGGCCCAAGGCTCGTGCATGAGGAACATGCCGATGACCACCAGGGGGATGCTCAGCACCAGCGAGGCGATCAGCTTGCGTTTCAAGCCGCGCAACCGCTCGGCCTGGATTTTCTCCGCCTCGGCCACGGCGTCGCCCTCATCGGTCACCAGCAGATCGTAGCCCGCGTTGCGCACGGCCTGCTTCAGGTGCTGGCTGTCGGTGCGGCCTTGCTGCCAGCTCACCTGCGCGGTGTTGGTGGCCAGGTTCACGCTCACGTCCTCCACGCCAGGTTCCGCCTTCAGCGCCTTCTCCACGTGGAGCACGCAACTGGCGCAGGTCATGCCGGTGACGGGGAAGGTTTGTTTGATCTGGGTCATGGTGTGAAGAGGTGAAGAGGTGAAGAGGTGAAGAGATGAAGGGGTGAAGAGGTGAAGAGGTGAAGAGGTGAAGAGGTGAAGAGGTGAAGAGGTGAAGAAAGCTTGGAGTTCCTCCTTCACTTCATCTCTTCTTCACGCATTGGCCTTTTCAGGGATCAATCCGTAGCCAGCGGGTTTCAGGGCGTCTTGCAGCACGTCCAGGTTGACGGCACCGCGTTCCACCTCCACCTCGGCGGTGTTGCTGGCGGCATCCACCCGCACGGCCACCACGCCGGGCAGCCGCTTCAGGATGTTGGCGGCGCTGTTGGCGCAGCCCCCGCAGGTGATGCCGGTGGTGGTGAAGCGCAAGGTTTCATACGGCGTGGTGTTCATCGTGGTAGGTCTTGACGATGCAAAGGTCCGACGACCGGGACGGGGGCGTGTTACAGGAAGATGGGGAAGGTTTGTATCGGGGGGGGTGGACGGCTGTATAACCCAGGAATTGGGCAGGATCTAGCGCCATCCATTGATTCCTGCATGGGCGGTACATTGTGCGGCCTTGTTCAACCTCCATGTCCCTCACCCCCTACCACGCCAAATACTACGCTTATGAACTCACGCGCCGATGGCCCAGTGACAGCGTGGAGAAATTTGCCGCCGCATTGGTGGATGCACGCGTACACCTGAACCCGCACCAGGTGGAGGCCGCCTTGTTCGCGTTCAAGTCGCCGTTGAGCAAAGGGGCGCTGCTGGCGGATGAAGTAGGGCTTGGAAAGACCATCGAGGCCGGCCTGCTCATCAGCCAACGCTGGGCGGAACGCAAGCGGCGCATCCTCATCATCACCCCGGCGAACCTGCGCAAGCAATGGCACCAGGAGATGGGCGAGAAGTTCTTCCTGCCCTGCCACATCCTCGAGGCAAAGAGCTTCAACGCAAAAGTCAAAACAGGGAAGGCCAATCCCTTCGAGCTGCCGGAGATCGTGATCTGCTCATACCAGTTCGCCGCAAGCAAGGAGGCCCACGTGCGGGATGTGCCCTGGGACCTGGTGGTCATTGACGAAGCGCACCGCCTGCGCAACGTGTGGAAGCCCGACAACAAGACCGCCAACAAGCTCAAGAACGCTCTCTCGGGTTGCGACAAGGTGCTGCTCACCGCCACGCCCTTGCAAAACTCCCTGATGGAACTCTATGGCCTGGTGAGCTTCATTGACGAGCGGGTCTTCAACGATGACAAAAGCTTTCGTGAGCAATTCGCCTCGGTGAAGGAGGAGGACGTGTACAACAGCCTCAAGGCCCGCCTCGCGCCCGTGTGCCACCGCACACTTCGCCGCCAAGTGCTCAACGTGAAGTTCACCGCGCGGCATCCGCTGGTGGAGGACTTCGTCACCTCCGAAAAGGAAGAGCGGCTGTACGACCTGGTGGGCGCCTACCTGCAGCGCGAGCATCTCGCCGCCTTGCCCAAGGGCCAACGCGCGCTGATCACCATGGTGTTGCGCAAACTGCTGGCCTCCTCCACCTTCGCCATTGCCGGTGCGTTGGAAAAGCTCATCGCCCGGTTGGAAGGCATCCTGCAATCCTTGGAATTGCTGGATCTCGGCGAATCGCTGGACGAGGACTTCGAGGCACTGGATGAAAGTGCGGAGGAATGGCCCGAGGATGAGGAAGCGGCCACCGAAGCGGATCGTGCCTTCATTGAAGCGGAACTCCACGACCTCCGCTCCTTCCGCGACCTGGCCATTTCCGTGGAGCACAATGCCAAAGGCCATGCCCTGCTGAAGGCGCTGGACCGCGCCTTCAAGGAAACGGAACGGCTGGGCGGAAGCCGCAAGGCCATCATTTTCACCGAAAGCCGCCGTACACAGGAATACCTGCTGGAGCTGCTTTCAAAAACGGCATACAAGGACGGTCTCCTGCTCTTCAACGGCAGCAACACCGACGAGCGGAGCAAACGCATTTACGCGGATTGGGTTGCCGCCAACAAAGGCTCGGACCGCATCACCGGCAGCCGCACGGTGGACATGCGCAGCGCCTTGGTGGATTATTTCCGCGAGCAGGGCACCATCATGATCGCCACCGAGGCCGCCGCCGAGGGCATCAACCTCCAGTTCTGCTCGCTGGTCATCAACTACGACCTGCCCTGGAACCCGCAGCGGATCGAGCAGCGCATCGGCCGCTGCCACCGCTACGGACAGCAGCACGATGTGGTGGTGCTCAACTTTGTGAACCGTGCCAACGCCGCCGACGAGCGCGTGTTCGAACTGCTCAGCGAGAAGTTCAAGCTCTTCAACGGCGTGTTCGGCGCCAGTGACGAGGTGCTTGGCGCGCTGGAGAACGGCGTGGACATCGAGCGCCGCATCGCCGACATCTACCAGAAATGCCGCACCAAGGAGGAGATCAGGAAATCCTTCGACGACCTGCAGTTGGAGTTCCAGTTCCAGATCGACGAGGACATGAAGCGCACCCGCCAGCAGCTCATTGAGCACTTCGACGATGAGGTGCGCGAGAAGCTCATGCTCAACGGAAGCCGCACCGAGGCCAGCTTGGACCGCTTCCAGAAGATGCTGATGCGCCTCAGCAGCCACGAGCTTGCCGCCTTCGCCACCTTCGCCGATGAACGCCGCTTCACCCTGCACAGCAAGCCCTTCGGACTGGAGGTGCCCTTGGGCGAATACGAACTGCCGCAATTAGCCCCCACCGCGCACGACTACCGCATGGGCACACCACTGGCGGAAACCGTGGTGCAACGGGCACGCGACCGCGCCACGCCCATGGCCGACGTGGCCTTCGACCTCACCGGGCACGCGGGCAATGTGAGCGTGCTCAAGCCCTTCATCGGCCAAAGCGGCCTGCTCACCTTGCGCCGCGTGACCATCGAAAGCATGGACACCGCCGAGGACCACCTGCTGCTGGCCGGCCACACCGCCGTGGGCGAAGTGCTGCCACCGGACGTGCTGAAGGAGTTCTTCCGCTTGGACGCCGAAGCCAAGGAAACCACTGCATCGCACGTGAGCGACTTGCTCACCGCCGAACTGGCGAAAGCCAAGGAGGCCGTACAGCGCGAAGTGACCCAGCGCAACCTGAGCTACTACGAGGCCGAAGCCACCAAGCTCGACGGCTGGGCCGACGACCAAAAGGTGGCCCTGGAACGCGACATCAAGGAAATCGACAAGCAGATCAAGGACACGCGCCGCACCGCCGCCGCCTCGCTCACCTTGGATGAAAAGCTGCGCTACCAAAAAGCCATGCGCGAGCTGGAGCAGCAGCGCAATGCCAAGCGCCGCGCGCTCTTCGAAGCCCAGGATGCCATAGACCGCCGCCGCGATGAATTGATCGCGGGGATAGAAGGGAAGCTGGAGCAGCGGTTGAAGGTGGAGGAAGTGTTCACGATTGGTTGGGCGATAGTCTGACCCGACCTTTGTACGTAACCCATGATATCTGGCATCCCACTCACCAAAAGGTTTAGAACCTCCCCAAGCAATTCAATTCTAATGGTCGGCAAGTCAAGGAGCAAAAGAATGCCACCCCAGAACCGACATTTGCAACCGGACTAAGTGCATTGAGACAAGATAGGTTCATACACCCAGTACGCGCGTGACTGATGGCCAAGAAAACACCGAATGATATACAGAACATCCTCAAAGTACGGGATGACCATAGGCCGGTCCGCTTCGATGAGGCTGAAGCCAAGTACGTTCTTTGCGAAGGCTCCAGTGCTTCGTGGGTGACCGGAGAGTTCGGGGTGAAGGAACTGCGTCAACGTATTGAGCCTTGGCTCACATCGCTGTTCCAATCAGAGCACCTTTCACTGTTGGCTGGTTCCGGCCTTACCCATGCTGTCCACCGTTTGGCTACAGGAAACAGCGCGGCTGGCATGGATGCTATGGCCTTGAAAAAACACAAGGACAAAATTGAGCAGGCCGCAGGTGAAGCTGCTCGGGCGGCTGGTAGGAATACTGGCAACTTGGAAGACCACCTACGTGTTGCCAACGAGTTGCTTCGGGGATTGGAAATCTTGGAAATGAAGGACGACGCCGGACAATTATGCCTGGAACTACAAACCGGCATGAAGAGCTTCGCGCAGTCCATCCTGCGTGGTGAAGCCGGTATCGCCAAGGCAAAGGAAGAAGATCGTGAACAGGCGTTCAATACACTGGTCACCTTCCTAATGAGCTTTGCCAGCCGTACCGGGGTGCGTGATCGACTGAGCATTTTCACCACGAACTACGATCGGTTGATAGAGGCGGGTGCGGAGTTGGCCGGACTTCACCTTTTGGACCGGTTCTTGGGCAACCTCATGCCGATCTTCCGTTCCTCCAGGCTAGACTTGGACATGCACTACAACCCGCCCGGCATACGGGGTGAACCGCGCTATCTCGAGGGTGTGGCACGTTACGCCAAGCTTCATGGTTCGGTGGACTGGATGCAGGCAGGCAAGGACATCCGGCGCATTGGATTGCCTTTCGGGGCGCAGGATATCGAACCCTATTTGAAGGTGCCGGGAATTGGTGAAGTCACAGCCCACCAGTTGATGATTTATCCCAATGCCGCCAAGGACAGGGAAACAGCCGACTACCCCTATGTGGAACTGTTCCGTGACTTTGCAGCAGCCGTTTGTCGCCCGAACAGCACATTGGTGACCTACGGCTACAGTTTTGGTGACGAGCATATCAATCGCGTTGTCCGCGATATGCTGACCATCCCCTCGACGCACTTGGTCGTTATTGCATACGACGACAGGCCACTCGGTCGCATCATGAAGACCTATGCGGAGATGGGTAGGCCATCGCAGATTTCCTTGTTGATTGGCCCCGCTTTGGCCGACCTTACCACATTGACGGAAAACTTCATGCCGAAGGCAGCCATTGATAAGACGACCTACCGGATGAGCGAGCTGATCAAACAGCGAATGGGCACTGAACCTCGCAGGGACGAGCATGCAGCAGCGGAGATGGAAACATCTGCCCCGGGGACTGGGGGTCACCAATGAGCCAGTCGCCATTGGCATTCGCCGACTCCTTGCGTATCGGCACCATCGACTTCGTTTCACCGGACGAGATCAAGGTGCTCTTGGATATCGAAGCACCTGATGGCGTGGCCCTCAATACTGGCACGCCTCGACAATTCCCTCGCATCAACAGCTATGTGTTGATCCCAAGCGACCAAGGATACTTGGTCGCGCAAATTGAATGGATCACCATCGAGCGGTCGCAATACCCCAAGCGCAAGGGCATGCAGGACTTCGGATTGGTGGACCTGCCCTATCCATTGCGCAAAATGAGCCTGAATCCGTTGGGCGTGTTGGCGCATGAAGGCAGGTCGCCACAGGGAGAGGATAACTATCGCTTCCGGCGCGGTGTGGAAAGCTACCCATCGGTGGGTGATGCCGTGCTGCTTCCGACGCAGAATCAACTACGAGCCATCGTGGAATCGGGCGACGATCGCCGTATACTCATCGGAACCAGTCCGTTGGCCGCGAATGCTGAAGTCAGGGTCGATCCGGACCGCTTGTTTGGCCGTCATTTGGCCGTGCTTGGCAATACCGGGAGCGGCAAGTCCTGCTCGGTCGCCGGGTTGCTCCGCTGGTCCATGGCCGAGGCACGCAAAGCCCGCAGCGGAAACGACCCCAATGCCCGCTTCATCGTGCTCGATCCGAATGGTGAGTACGCCAACACCTTCAAGGACATGGGCAAGGTGAGGGTGTATGCCGTACAGCCCGGCGATGGCGTGACGCAACTTCAGATACCCCTGTGGTTCTGGAACAGTGCGGAGTGGAGTGCGTTTACCCAAGCCAGCGCCAAGACCCAACGGCCGACCTTGGTGCAAGCGCTAAGGTCCGTCAGAGACGGTGTATTCACCGGAGCTATGACACCCGGTCATGAGATGCGCCGCTATTTGCGCACATTGGTGAGCATCTTGCAATTGGAAAATAATGCAGGTCGGCCATGGGCGAACTTCCCGCATCCGAAGAATTTCTTTGAGAAGATCAAGAAGTGGCAGGATGGACTGAGCGAACACGACGGCTTTACTGACGACGAAAAGACAAGCCTCGCTGCTGTCAGGGATAAGATATCAACGTTGGTCAATGCGCGTAGTGGTCAATACCCAACATATGATTTCACGCGAGTGGAAGTGGGCGAACTGTTATCGTTGATCAGGGCTGCTCATGCCACCTTTGGTGGCAGCGACGTCGAGATCTTGCCCATCGATGCAGACGTTCCTCGTCCTTTCTCCGGCGATCAGTTGCTAAGAAGTGTGGAGGCCACGGCCGAGTTGATCGGTGTATCCGAGTACGTCGAGACTATGCTGATGCGCATACGCATCATCTTGTCGGACAGCCGCATGAAAGTCGTATCGGGTAATGCCGATGGTCTTTCACTGGACAACTGGCTAAGCAACTACATGGGTGATAGCCAAGCATCGAATGGCTCCATCAGCATCATCGACCTCTCGCTCGTGCCCGCCGAAGTGGTACACATCATCACGGCCGTGATCGCGCGTATGACGCTGGAGGCCCTGCAACGCTATCGTAAATTGAACAACGGCAAGACATTGCCCACCGTACTGGTGATGGAAGAAGCGCACACCTTTATCAAGCGCTATACAGACGACGCGGAAAACCAAAGCTCAGCCGCCATCTGCTGCCAAGTGTTCGAGAAGATCGCCCGTGAAGGACGCAAGTTCGGGTTAGGGTTGGTGTTGTCCTCGCAGCGCCCGAGCGAGCTATCCCCCACCGTACTATCCCAATGCAACAGCTATCTGCTACACCGCATCAGCAACGACCGTGACCAGGAGCTTGTGCATAAGCTGACCCCTGACAATCTGCGCGGTCTGCTCCGCGACCTACCTTCATTGCCTTCACGCCATGCAGTTCTTTTGGGCTGGGCTTCGGAACTTCCGGTGATGGTCAGGATGAATGAACTACCCATTGAACAGCGCCCCCGCTCCAACGACCCGGACTTCTGGGCGGTTTGGACTGGCAAGGACAGTGCGGGAGAGGATGTCGCGCGACCAGTGGATTGGAAGGTTATCGCCGATGACTGGCAGCAAAATGGTACTACCGGTACAGAGGGAGAAGAAGTGCCAGAATAGGAAGTAGAGCCATCACCAAACACCCCAAGCTCCAACTAACCTGGCCCGGCAAGGAGAACCGACCCAAGCCGGAGCAATGGATGAAGGAGGAGCTCGCTGTTGGCCGGGTGATCAAGCAGGTGCTGAGGCAGAAGATGCAGCGCCACACAAACGCACGGGCGTATGCTTGCCAAATGCCCCTGATCCAACAGGCGGGGTTTCGTTAATTGCAACCAATTCCTAAAGCCGGAAACCGATCGGTCCTACATTTGGTCATCCCGTCGATGTCATGCCTGCCTTCGTCGAACTGCCGCAACTGAAAGAACCTCCCTTGGTGGAGGTGCTGTACGGGTTGCAGGCCATTACAGCCCCGACCATTGGACGAGAACATGTCCGGGCCGTCCTTGAACCGGAGTTGCCAGGCTTTAAGTTGGAGGACATGGACCAGGTGCAAGTTCAGGTACGTACCGTGGAGCAAGGAAGGCACCTGCACGAACAGCGTGCCGAATGGCACGGCATCAAAGCGATATCCGCAGATGGGAGGCGCGTGGCCCATTTTACGCGGGAAGGTCTTTTCATCAGCTTTCTCCCGCCCTATGCCGGGTTTCCCGAATGCATCGAAGAGGTACGCCGCCTGTGGGAACTGTACACGAAGTGCTTCGCCCCCCAACAGGTCGCGCGCCTTGGCATCCGGTACATCAACTGGCTGTTGATCCCCGTGGAAGATGGGATCATCAAGTTCGAGGACCATTTCAAGTTGTTGACCCTGTACCCCGTGGAAGGCCCCTTTGAGCTGCACCGCTTCCACAACCAGTTCGAGGTTTCCTCCCCTGAATTCGGAATACCGGCCCGCGTGATCTTTACCAGCATGAAGGAAACCCGGACCGGATTGGAGGTGATCCTTGACATAGAATCCTTTGATGATGAAACCCGCCGGCCGACGGATGCGGTCATCTGGGACCGCTTCGACTTGGCTAGAAAATGGGCTTACAAGCTCTTCTCCAATACCCTTACCGAAAAATGCTTCCAACAATTCCAATAGCCGACCCCGCCAAGGCCGCCATGCTCTTCAGCCGTTCCATCAGTGATGACCTGTTGGAGAACCGTGAACATTTGCAGCAGCGCAATGAACAACTGGCAGGCACCTTCCGGTTCTCGCACTTGGTCACCATCCGCACGGACCGCACCGTGCTGAACGAGGCCATTGATGAACTGGGAAATATCCGGGATGAATGCGACCAGCCGGGCTGGGACGGCCACGAAGCCCTGCCGGTGAGCTATGCCACCTACAGAAAGGCCATTGACTTCCTGGAGGCCCTGCCTGCCGAACTGCCGATGCCCGAAATAGTGCCCGAGAATGATGGGGAACTGGCCTTTGAATGGCGCGATGAACGGGGCCAAGTCCTTTCCGTGAGCCTTGCATCCAATGGGCGGCTTACCGTGCTCTACATGCCGGACCGGATGCGCACCACCCTGCTCTGGTCGAAGCCGGAATTGCCGAACACACTACTGAAACTGATCGAGCTCTTTGCGTGACATGCCCCTGCCCAGTGGCTTGCCCGACCAGGTGGGCGATGAAGAATCCGTGGCGCGGCATGTCTTCACGGACCGGCACATCGGCTCCGATGCCAAGGACCGCAGCAAGAAGTGGGCAAAGGCGCAAGCTTTTCTACCCCAGTTCGATGGCCACAACTGGGTGTTTTCCGTATCACGCACCTTGCACCTGAAAGATGCCGAGGCCATACAGCGGAATGGCAGGGCCATCGGCCAATTAAGCGGCCGCAGCTACAAGGGCAGTGCGCTATTGGTCGCCAAGCAGGTCCGCAGCACCGCCATGAAGAGCGGCGAGGGGGGCGAACTGCAAAACCTGGACGTGCTGGCGCATGAAGCCGCCGATGGTTCCACGCCCTACCATGCGCACGTCACCGGTTTTCTGCCGCTGCCGGAAGGGGCCAACATGAAGGAATACTTCAAGGAAGCCTCCATGGACCTGGAACGGCATGCCAAGGAACAAGCATTCGTTGTGCAGGCACCGCCACAAGAAGAAACGGGCACGTAGCGCATAGGCTACAGCCGGAAAGCCGTGCGCCCTACCTTGTGCGGGCATCCGCAAAGCGACCTTCCTTGCCCGGAAAGGAAATCGTGATCGATTCCCACATGACCAAACTCCCCAAACTCGAACTCACCTGGATCGGCCCCAACTCTCTGGCACGAGCGTCCACGCTCGTGCCCTACCCGCAACTTGCCAAGTGACCGCCTTGTTATGACCAAACAACCCCGCCTCGAACTCACCTGGATCGGCAAGGAAAATCGACCCAAGCTGCGATTTCGCATACTCTTGCACACACCCGTACCTTGCGCCTTCCTGCAATTCCCATGATCACCGAACTGCGCATCGAGAATTTCAAGAGCTTCGGGTCGGGCACGGATGCCCTGCACCTGAAGCCCCTGAACTTCATCGTGGGGGCCAATGCTTCGGGGAAGACCAATCTCGTGAGCGCCTTGCGATTCCTGAAGTTGGCGGTGGTGCAGAACGTGGAGCACGCCATCCATGCCATGGGGGGCACAGCTGAGGTAAGGAACAGGACCCACCACCCAAGCGAAGAGCCGCAACCGATGCGGATCGCGATCACGATCAACGATCCAACGAACTGGATGGTGAGCGGCCAAGGAACCAGTTGGTATATCCGTTCCATGAAATACATGGTGGAGATCGACCTGAGTGATCTGGACGCCAAGGTGACCGGTGAATCCTTGGTCGTGGTCCAACAGGACCCCGAAGGGAAAGAGCGGGATTTCTCGTTGGAGCGATCGACCACGGAAGCGACGATCTATGATGATCTGAATGACGAACCGGTCCGGTTCATTCCGGGCCAAATGCTGGATAGCTCCCGGCTCTTGGCAGGCGCTCCCTTTTTTGCGGTGCAATTGAACATGCTTCGGCAATACATCGAAGGCTGGTCGTTCTTCAACATCTACCCGGATGTGGCCCGCCAAGCCTACAAGGACCTGCCCGAACAAGGCATGGGTGAATACGGGGAACACCTGGCCGTGCTGCTGCACCGCTTGGAGAAGCAGAATGGCAATGGGGCCATCAGCCGGATCGTGGAGGGCTTGCGGGGCGCTGTGCCCGGCTTCAAAGGGATCCGCACCGTGCCGCTCGGCATAGAGCGCAGTTTCGAGGTACTGGAAGACCGCCTCAAGGGAGGGCTTTCGCCGGAATCCGTATCCGACGGAACGGTGCGCATGCTGGCCATGTTGGTAATGGCCTATTTCCACGATCCCCAAAGCACCCTGCTGGTGATCGAAGAACCCGAGACCGGCCTGCATCCGCACCTCTCCAAGCATGTGATGGACCTGCTGCGCACGGTGAGCGAGCGCCGCCAGGTGATCGCCACCACCCACAACCCGGCCTTCCTGGACGAGCTGGAACCCGACGAGGTGATCCTGTGCGACAAGCCTGAAGGATACACCGTGGTGCGCACCGCAGCCGCCGTGGAGGACATTGAAACCTTCCGCAAAACCTTCCGCCTCGGCGAGCTTTGGCAGCAGGGCGCTTTAGGCGG
>JAFEAI010000274.1 GCA_018266475.1 Bacteroidota bacterium | reverse complement strand
GTGCAAGGCTGGTGCCTTGCGAATAGAGTGCGCTCGGCTGGGGCCGAGCGCCAACAGGGTGCAAGGCTGGTGCCTTGCGAATAGAGTGCGCTCGGCTGGGGCCGAGCGCCAACAGGGCCTCTTCACCAAACGCAGGAAATAGGGCCGGAGCAAGGGATCGCGGGCGCTACTCCTCCACGTCCAGTTCGTGGCCCATCTTCAGCTTCTTGGTGAGCAGGTACTTGCGGTTGTGCTCGTTCGGCGGCACCTGCACAGGCACGTTCTCGGTGATCTGCAGCCCGTAGCCCAGCAGGCCGCTGCGCTTTTTGGGGTTGTTGGTGATCAGGCGGATCTTGCGCACCCCGAGGTCGTGCAGGATCTGTGCGCCCACGCCATAGTCGCGGGCATCCATTTGGAAGCCCAGCATCAGGTTTGCCTCCACAGTGTCGGCACCCTGCTCCTGCAGCTTGTAGGCCTTCAGCTTGTTGAGCAGGCCGATGCCGCGGCCTTCCTGCTGCATGTACACCACCACGCCCTTTCCCTCGCGCTGGATCATGGCCATGGCGGCGTGCAGCTGCGGCCCGCAATCGCACCGGCGGCTGCCGAACACGTCGCCGGTAAGGCAGCTGCTGTGCATGCGCACCAGCACGGGCTCATCGGCTTTCCAAGTGCCCTTCACCAGGGCCAGGTGCTCCTCGCCGCTGTCCTTCTGGCGGTATGCGATCAGGTGGAAATCGCCGTAGTCGGTGGGCATGTTCACCTCCACGACGCGCTCCACGGACCGCTCGGTGCGCATGCGGAAGGCCACCAGGTCGGCAATGGAAATGAGCTTGAGGTTGAACTTCCGGGCCACCTCGCGCAGTTCGGGCAGGCGGGCCATGGTGCCGTCCTCGTTCATGATCTCCACCAGTACGCCCGCGGGCTCCATGCCGGCCAGGCGGGCCAGGTCCACGGTGGCCTCGGTGTGGCCGGTGCGCCGCAGCACGCCGCCGTTGCGGGCCTTCAGGGGGAAGATGTGGCCGGGCCGCCCCAGGTCCCCGGCGGTGGTGGCCGGGTCGATCAGGGCCAGGATGGTCTTGCTGCGGTCGCTGGCGCTGATGCCGGTGGTGGTGCCGTGGCCGCGGAGGTCGATGCTGACGGTGAAGGGTGTTTGGTGCAGCGCGGTGTTGTCCTGCACCATCAGGTCCAGCCCCAGCTGCTGGCAGCGGTCCTCGGTGAGGGGTGTGCAAATGAGGCCGCGGCCATGCGTGGCCATGAAGTTGACCACCTCCGGGGTGGCGTTGCGCGCGGCGGTGATGAAGTCGCCCTCGTTCTCGCGGTCCTCATCATCCACCACGATCACGAGCTTGCCGGCCTTGATGTCGGCGATCGCACTTTCAATGCTGTCAAACGCTGTTTCTTGCGCCATCTGTAGGGCTGCGGCGCCTGGCGCCGGCGGGTGCAAAGTTACGCCGGTGCGCGCGCCTCAGCGGGAGGGTGTGCGCTCGGGCCGGGGGTGTGCTGCGCCGGCGCACATCAGGCGGTGCAGGCGCTCGGCGGCCTGGTCCCAGTTGAAGGAGGCCCGCACAAAGGCCTGTCCGTTGCGTGCCAGGCGCCCGCGTTCGGCGGGGTGCTCCAGCAGGTGCAGGATGTGGTCGGCATATTCCTGCGGCTCATGGCCGATCAGGATGGCCTCCCCCGGTTTGGCGCGCACCGCATTGTTGGCCAGGTCGGAGCTTACGCAGGGCATGGCCATGGCCATGGCCTCCAGTAGCTTGTTCTGCAGGCCGGTGCCTATTTGCATGGGGGCCACAAAGACGCGGGCGGAGGAATAGGCGTGCCGGATGTCCTTCATCCAGCCTGTTACGGTCACTTCAGGATGGTCCACGGCAAGCCTTTTCACCCGCTGGTCGGGGTCCACGCCGGCGATCAGCAGGGTGGTGCCCGGCCGCTTGGCCTGCACCAGGGGCAGTACCCGCTGCACCAGGAAGAGCACGCTGTCGATGTTGGGCGGGTAGTTCATGTTGCCGGTGAAGAGCAGGTCGTGCGTGGCGGGTGATTCCACCGGGGTGAAGTACTCGGTGTCCACGCCGTTGGGCACCACCACCACCTGGTCGCGGTCGGGGTGGTACAGCAGGTCGCGGTCCTGCGCGCTGATGATCACGCGGTGGTCGAACAGGTCGAACATGAGGTTCTCGTAGGCGATCAGGCGGCGGGTTTCGGCCTTCAGCAGGAAGCGGAACGGGGAAGGCCCGGTGCGTGCGCGGCGTTCCATTCCCTTGCTGAGGGTGTCCATGTAATCCAATGTTTTGGGCAGCTCATAGCGGTGCCTCACGTACTCGGTGGTGCGCACCAGCTGGCAGAGCACATGGTCGGGCTTGAAGGCGGCGATCACTTCGTCAATTGCGCGCTGGGCATGGCGATGGTGGAAGTAGCTTACCTGGAAGGGCAGGCGGGAGAAGGGTGCGGTGGCCATGCGCAGCAGGATGCGCCACCAGGGGATCACCACCACTTGCAGGTGCTTGCAGAAGCTGCGCAGGTGTTCCTCGTCGGCAGGCTTCACGCGCTGGTCGCTCAGGCAGAAGAGGTACACCTCGTGGCGTTCGGAAAGCCGCTTCACCAGGTGGTAGGCGCGGAGCTTGTCGCCCTTTTCCAGGGGATAGGGCATGCGGGAAAGGACCACCAGCAGCTTCATTTGCCCAGCAGCCGGGCATAGAATGCCAGCAGGTCCTTGATGATGTTTGTGTTGTTGTGCTCGGTGCGGATCAGCTCCATGGAGCGTTGGCCGATCTCCGCGGCAAGGTGGGGGTTGGCCAGCACGTGGTCGATCTGTGCGATGAACTCCGCGGCGGTGTCGGCAATAAGGATGTTGCGGCCCGTTTTGAAGTGTACGCCCTCGGCGCCGATGGAAGTGCTGATGATGCACTTTCCCATGGCCATGCCCTCGATGATCTTCACGCGCATGCCGCCGGCGCTGAACAGGGGCACGAGCATCACGTGGCGCTTGGCGATGTAGCGGTCGGCATCGGCCACGCGGCCGGTAACGGTGGTGCCGGGCAGCTTGGCGCGGATCATGTCCTTGGGCATGCGGTTGCCGGCCAGGTGCAGCTGTGTGCCGGGGTGCTTGCGGACCACGGCGGGCCACACGTTGCGCAGCAGCCAGCGGATGCCTTCCTCGTTGGGCCGCCAGTCCATGCTGCCGAGGTGGAAGAAGATGGGCGGCCCCGCCGGGGGCGTGGAGGCATATTCCTCAGGCCACACGCCGAAGGGGATCACGGCGATGGGCGTGGTGCAGCCGTGCTGGCCGAGCTGGCTGGCATCGGCGGCGGTGATGGCGGCCACGCCGTTCACCTGCTTGAGCACGTCCTGTTCGTAGCGCTTGAGCTGGCGGGCCAGGAACTTGCGGTAGGGTTTCTTGAGGAAGTTCCGCTCGCCCTGGGCAATGCGTTCCTGGATCACGTGTTCCAGGTTGTGCGAGCGCAGCACGATGGGCGCCTTGGAATAGCGCCGCAGGGTGGGGATGTAGGGGGTTACGAAGAGGCTCTCCAGGTGGATGATGTCGAACTGCTCCTGGGAGAGCAGCTGGATGAGCCGGATGTCCATGTCCGGTGAAAAGAAGCGGCTGATGTTGTAGTTGTCGGCGGTCACCAGGTCGGTGAAGGCGTCCACGATGTTCAGCCCGGTGTCCACGAAGACCCCTTCAATGCCGGTGGCCTCGCGGAAGCTTTCCGGTATGGCGGCCACCTTCAGGGGGTGTTTTGCGGTGCTGATGCAGAGCACCTTCACGGAGTGGCCGGCCTCCAGCAGGCCCCGCGTGATGTTGTGCATGGCCTTGGCGCCGCCGTCGATGGGCGGGTAGGGGGGCTTATTGCACAGTTGGAGGATGCGCATGGCGTGGTGTGCGGAGGGCGCGCAGCTTGTACAGGATGCGATCATACGCATCACGGTCGAACAACGGGCTGTCGGTGGCGGCTTTCCAAGTGATGAAAATACCGATGGGGAGCAGGACGAAGGTGCTTGTCCACATGCCGGGCCAGGCGGCAAGGGTGCCTGCCTTCACCATCTGCTCGGTGGAGTAGCTGATGATGTGGAAGAGCAGGAAGAAGAGGATGGCGATGACGGCCGGGGCGCCCATGCCTCCCTTGCGCACGATGGCGCCCAGCGGAGCGCCGATGAAGAAGAACACGATGCAGGCGGTGGCGAGCATCAGCTTGCGGTGCCATTCCACCTGGAACTTGGCGATCTGCGCGCGGCGGTCCTGGCGTTCGGTGGCCGCTTGCTCCAGCTCATTGATGGCGGCGCGCGCGCGGTCCATGGCGGCCGCATGCAAGTTGGCCTGCACCGCACCTGTTTGCAGGGGCGGGCGGGGCATGGGCACCGCTGCCTGCGGTGGCACATTGCCGGAAGGCTGGTTTTCGCGCAGCGGGAAAAGGCCGTCGGCGAGGTGCCGGTCCTGCTCGCTGATCCGTTGGCCCAGGCGGCGCGCCAGGCTGTCTTCGGCATAGGCCAGCTGGCCCAGGGTGAGCATGTTGTAGTGGTCCTTGAAGAGCTCCTCGTCCGTGCGCTTCATGCCCATGCCGGAGAGGTCCATGTGGATCTCCTCGCGTTGGAAACTGCCGCGCAGCAGGGGCAGGCTGCCGGTCATGCGGGAGGGATTGTCGCCTTGCTCGTCGTACATCCTGCCGTTCTCCAGCACCAGCACCAGGAAGCGGTTGTCGGTACTGCGCCCCATGGTGCCCCTTTCGGCGCGCAGCACGGTGCGGTTGGCCTGGAAGGGTTTGCGGTGGTCGTAGATCAGGACGTCCTTCAGTTCGCCGGTGCGGTCGTCCTTGTCGCCCACGCGGATGGAGAATCCTTCCAGCCCGCCGAAGAACACGCCGGGCCGCAGGTTGAGCGCGGGCTTGGCGCGGGTAACGTCCCACAGCAGGCTCTGGAATTTCAGGTTGGCCACGGGCAGGATGTTGTTGCTGAAGTAGAAGGAGAAGCCCGCGAGGCCGACCACGAAGAGCACCAGCGGGGCCAGGATCCTGAAGAGGCCCAGCCCGGCGGAGCGCATGGGGGTAAGTTCCGATCGTTCGCCCAGGCCGCCCATGGTCATGATGGAGCTGAGCAGCACGGCCAACGGCAGCACGGCGGGCACGAAAGCGGAGGTGGCGTAGGCGATCAGGCGCGCCAGCACATCCCATGGAAGCCCCTTGCCCATCAGGTCATCCACCCATTTCCACAGCCATTGCATGCTGAAGAGGAAGAGCACGATGAGGAACGTGACGGCGAGAGGGCCCCAATAGGCCCCGATGATCATGCGGTGTAGGCGTTTCATCTGCGGTCCGCAAAGATCGCCCGATCGCACGGCAATGCGAATTCCGCCCGGGAAGTTGCGTTCACGCGCCGAGCACCCGGGTAAGGGTTTGCACCTGCGCTTCCCACAGTGCGCTTTCCTCCTCCACGTCCTGGGGCCAGGCATGGTCCGTCACCACTAAGCAGGTCTCATTGGTCATGGGATCGATGCGGATGCGCAGCTCAAAGTAGGCGCCGGGGTCGTCCTTGATGTCGTCCACCCAGCGGAACCGGATGAATTCGCCATACACCTGGTCCATGCATTGGGCCTGTTCGGTTTCGGTGCCCCAGCGGAAGGTGTACACGTCATCCACCACGTTCACATCATCGCAGAACCATTCGCTGAAGCCGCTTGGGGTACTGATCAATTCGTAGAGCGAGGCCTGCGAGGCGTTGAGGTAGAATTCCATGCGGTAGCGCTTCTTCAGCGCCATGCGTGGTGCAGCGGCGGCCACTGGCGCAGGGGGTGCCGCCGTGGGCTTGGGCGGGCGCGCCTGTGGTGCAGGAGGGGCCGGTTTCGCGGCGGGCTTGGGCGCTGGGGCCTTCTTCACCCGGGGAGGTTGCGCAACCGCATTGGAAACCGCCTTCTTCACGGGTGCCTTCTTCACCGGGGATTTCTTGGCCGGTGCCTTTTTCACCGCCGGTCGCTTGGGGGCGGCCTTCCTGGCCTGTGGCTTGGGGCCCGCCTTGACAGGTGCTGCCTTCTTCACCGCCGGGCGCTTGGCGGCAGTCTTCTTGGCGGAACCGCTGCCTTTGGCTTTCACGCTGGCGGCCTTGCTCCCCGGGGAAGGCCTTCCCTTGGCCGGAGCCGCCTTCTTTGCCGTTGTTTTCTTGGCGACGGGCTTGCGCACCGCAGCCTTCTTGGCGGTTGCGGCTTTGCGCTTTGCCGGCTTGGCGGCGGCCTTTTTCACGGGCGCCTTCTTTTTCGGGGCCGCAGGACGCGTACTTGCCGCCTTCTTCGCGGCAGCCTTGGGCTTGCCCTTTGCGCGGGATGCGGTAGCTGCCTTTGCGGCGGTCTTTTTCGTGGAGGGCTTCTTCTTGGTAGCCATGATCGGGGCCGTGGTATGGGGTGGCGGGGAAAGATAGCAATAGCGGCCTTTTCGGCAAATCGGCCTCCCATTTTCGGGGAACGCCGACGGCCCTATATTCGCGCCCCGAATTGGCGCGGTAGCTCAGCTGGTTAGAGCGCAGGATTCATAATCCTGAGGTCGAGAGTTCAAGTCTCTCCCGCGCTACACAAGGTGTTGCAGGCCCCCGGAAGTCCCGGGGGCCTTGCTTTTCCAACCGCAGGGTGGTGCAAGGCGGCGTGCCGCTGCATAGCTTGGCAGCCGCAAATGCCGCTCATCCGCCCGCCTTGGTACATGGCCGCCGCAGTGGTGTGCGGGCTTTGGGCGGTGCCCGGGTGCCGCGCACCTGGAGGCACCGCGGATGCGGGGGCCGGCATCGCTGCCGCGATGGATGCCCAGGTGCGTGCTTGGAACAACGGCGACATCGGCGGGTTCATGGAAGCGTATGCGGATAGTGCCTGCTTCATCACCGCCAAGGAGCGCACGTGCGGCAAGGCGCTGGTTACCGCGCGCTACGAAAAGGCATACCCGGACAGGGCCGCTATGGGGCGGCTGGAATTCACCCGGCTCGAAGTGGTACCGGCCGGTGCCGGCAATGCTTGGTGTACCGGCAGTTGGCGGTTGGTTCGCCAAGGCGATACGCTCTCCGGCGGCTTCAGCCTGCTGTGGCGGCGCATGCCGGAAGGCTGGCGGATCCTCCGTGACCATACTTACTAGGGACTGCGGCTAACTTGCGCCCATGTCGATCACCCTGGCGATCATCGGGGTCACCGTGCTGGTGTCCTTGGCCGCGCTGAACAATGCCGCACTGTTCGAGCAGCTGCTTTTTCAGCCCTTTGCGATCCATGAACGGAGGGAATGGTACCGTTTCTTGACGCATGCAGCCGTCCATGGCAGCATCATGCACTTGCTGGTGAACATGTACGTACTGTGGATGTTCGGCTCGGCCGTGGAGCAGGCCTACGGGCAGATCACCGGCGCCGATCCATGGCTGCCCTATCTCATCCTTTATATCGGGGGCGTCATTTTCAGCGCCTTGCCCGGCTACTACAAGCACCGGCACGACCCGGCCTACCGTGCCGTGGGCGCCTCGGGCGCCACCTCCGCCGTGGTGTTCTCCTTCATCCTGCTCCATCCCGATACCAAGCTGATGCTGATCTTCCTGCCCATTCCGCTGGCGGCTTGGATCTTCGGCGGGCTGTACCTCTTCTATGAATGGTACATGAGCAAACGGGGGCGCGACGGCATCGCCCATGATGCCCACTACTTCGGCGCATTGTACGGCATTGCCTTCACGGCCATGCTGGAGCCCGCATCGGTGCCGCACTTCTTCAACACGGTGGGCTTTTAGCCATGGGCCGGGGCATCCTCTTCCTTGATCGTGACGGCGTGGTGAACCGCGAGCGGGGCGCGCATACCTGGCTCTTGAAGGACCTTGAAGTACTGCCCGGTGTGGTGCTGGCGGTGAACGCCGCGCATGCCGCCGGGCTGCGGGTGGTGGTGGTCACCAACCAAAGCGGCATCGGCCTGGGGCTTTACACAAAAAGCGATGTGGAGCGGCTGCATGACCATTTACGGACGTTGTTGGCTGCGGATGGCGCATATTTGGACGCCATGTACTACTGCCCGCACCATCCCTCGGAAGGGCGTTGCCTGTGCCGCAAGCCGGGCAGCCTGCTGCTGGAAAGGGCCTTGTCCCGTTTTGCCGCAGACCCGCTGTCGTCATTGATGATCGGCGACCGCCCGCGTGATGTGGAAGCAGCGCTCGCCGCAGGTGTGAACGGTGTGCTGGTGGAGGCCAACGGGGACCTGATGCAAACGTTGCGGCAACAAGCTGTGGTCTGATGGGCGCCTGGGTGAACATCAATGGCACGCTGCTCCCTGCCGAAGGGCCGGTGATCACCTTGGACAACCGGGCCTTCCACTATGGCGACGGCCTGTTCGAGACGATCCGCATCGTGCGCGGGAAGCCCTGCTTCCTGGATGCGCACTGGGCGCGGCTGTCGGAAGGGTTGAAGGTGCTGCGGATAACCGTTCCGCAGGGCCTGGACCGCGTGCGCCTGGAACAAGCCATTGCGGAACTGGCGGCGCGCAACAATGCGCCCAACGCACGGTGCCGCCTTACCGTATTCCGTGATTCCCCCGGATACTACCGGCCCCAGCGCAATGACGGTGCCTATACCCTGGAGCTCACCACGCTTGACCGTGAGGCATACATCCTCAATGAACGGGGCTACAACGTGGACCTCTATCCCGGAATGCGCAAGCCGGTGAACTTCCTTTCAGTCCACAAAACGCTCGGTGCCCAGCTGTTCGTGATGGCCGGCCTGTGGTGCATCGACCACCACTTGGACGATTGCCTGGTGCAGAACGACAAGGGCAACATCATCGAGAGCGGTACGGGCAATATGTTCATCGTGAGCAATGGCGTGCTGTACACGCCGCCGCTAAGTGATGGATGCATCGGCGGGGTGATGCGCATGCAGGTGATCAACATCGCGCTGGAAAACCGCATCAAGGTGTACGAAAGCTCGCTGAACCCGCAGAACCTGCTGGTGGCCGATGAGCTGTTCTTCACCAACGCGGCCACCGGCGTGCAATGGGTGGCCGCATACCGCACCAAGCGGTACGGGCACCGCATGGCACTGCGCCTGCAAGACCTCCTGGTGGAGAAGGTGCTCTCCTAATTGAGCGAGGGGTCCTCGGGGAAATTGGCCAGCGGTGCGTAGGCCGGCCCCATGGCGCGCAGTGTGCTGGCCCACAGGTCGGCGGCGTTGCGCATCACCATGTGCTTGGTGGCCGGATGCACCAGCCAGGACCGTTGCTCCACTTCGTTGGTGAGCTGTCCTTCGCCCCATCCGCTGTAGCCCACGAAAAAGCGCACGTGCTTGGCGAGCTTCGGCGCCGCCTTCAGCATGTCGCGCAATTGGGCGTAGTCGCCGCCCATGTACAGGTCGTCCACCACGGGCAGGCTTCCTTCAATGCGCGGGCCCAGTGTGTGCAGGAAGAACAGGTTGCTGCTTTGCACAGGGCCCCCGATGCCCACGGGTGAAGGCAACGCCGGCATGTCGTCCATCAGGTCGGCCACGCCCATCTCCAACGGCCGGTTCAGCACCAGGCCGAAGGAGCCTTCGGTATCGTGCATGCACAGCAGCACCACGGTGCGGTGGAAATAGGGATCCGCCAAAAAAGGCCCGCTGATGAGCAGCGTGCCCGGCGCGGGCGGCATGGGGTTGGGCGGATCGAGCTCCAGCGGGTCGGTGGACATGTTGGGCCAAGGTACTCAGTAGGCGGAAATGAATCCAGCCTCGCATCATGAACCGACCCGCATGGCCGCTGATGAAGCGGGATCCGCAAGGTATTCACCCTCTCATCCCAAGCCTGAGCATAGCCGAAGGCCCTCAGCCTGAGCGTAGCCGAAGGCCCTCAGCCTGAGCGTAGCCGAAGGCCCTCAGCCTGAGCGTAGCCGAAGGCCCTCTTCCTCTCTTCCTCTCTTCCTCTCTTCCTCTCACTCCTAACCATTCCACAAATAGGTCAGCAGCGCGGGTGGATCCACAGCGGGTAACTTCGCCACCAACGAAAAAGGCAAGCAGATGGAAGGTGAACGAACGATCACGGAACGGAACGAGTATGAGCGGTCATCGCTCAGCGAGGAGGAAGCGGGGCAGGACCCGATGCACCTGTTCTCGGCCTGGTTGGACGCTGCCGAGCGGAGCGGCCAACCGGATCATGGCGCGATGGTGCTCTCCACCGTGGGCGCCGCCAGCCTCAGCAGCCGTGTGGTATTGCTGCGGCAGATCGATGACCGCGGGTTCATCTTCTATACCAACTACAACAGCCGCAAGGCCATGGACCTGGAACGCGATCCGCGTGCATCGCTCAACTTCTTCTGGCCCGCATTGCAGCGGCAGGTCCGCGTGGAGGGGAAGGCATCGCGCATAAGCGGGGAGGAGAGCGATGCCTACTTCGCCGACCGCCCGCGCGCCAGCCAGATCGGGGCGTGGAGCAGCGACCAAAGCCGCGTCACCGGCGATCGTGCCTTCCTGGAGGCCCGCTTCAAGCGCTGGAGCGAACGCTTTGAAGGCAAGCCCGTGCCGCGTCCCGACCATTGGGGCGGCATCGTGGTGCGCCCCGTGCGGATCGAGTTCTGGCAAGGCCGCGCCAGCCGCCTGCACGACAGGCTTGTCTATGAGCGGTTGAGCGGAGGCGCCTGGGAACGCATCCGGCTGCAGCCGTGAATGCACGGGTACCATACAAATGCAGAAGACCCCCGATTGCTCGGGGGTCTTTGCTTCTGTAGCGTTGCAGCGCTTACTTCTTCTTCGGCGCAGCCTTCTTGGCGGCAGCCTTCTTCTTCGGCGCAGCCTTCTTGGCGGCGGCCTTCTTCTTCGGCGCGGCCTTCTTCTTCGGCGCAGCCTTCTTGGCAGCAGCCTTCTTGGCAGTGGCTACCGTGCGCTTGGCAGGACGGGCCTTGCCTTTGCTGCCGGCGGTACGCTTACCCTTCTTCGTCTTCATATCACCTTTACCCATTGTCTGGAGTGTTTAGGATTTGTGCCAAATCTATCGGCGTGCTGGTACGCGAAGAACGGTTTGCATGTTTCATTTCTCCACGATGCCATGTTGAGAACCATGTGCATGCACATGCCCAAATGCAGCATCAAGCAAGGTTTCCGTTTTTCTTGTGATGCGCTGAAAGCCGCATGAACACTGGTGAAATTCAATGTATGCGCACAATGCGCCGGCTTGGGTGCAAGGTGTTTATGGCGCATGTTGCATGCGGTGGATGCGGATGCGCCATCAGCTCGTTCATGCAATGATGATCGATCGGATGGAGGTGAACATCAGTTCGCAAACACCGGCCGCGGGTGCCCGCATTGCAATGAAGTGTGCGATGCGTGTGTATGTCCTGCTTGATCGCTGCAGCGCCAAGCGGGCGTGGTAGATGGCGCGGGTGCCAATTGCACGCCGGTGGCATTGCGATGGTGTGCATGGCAATTGGGGGATGCGGTGCAGCAGTGCGCAAGCGCCATGGATGGTGTGCCGTGCGTGCGTACATGCGCGGCTTCCGCATGCGTTGTCCTGCGTGGTGCGTACGGGCACACACGCATTGCGCGATGGTGCGGGTTGCTTCCTTTCTCTTCATTCCGTGCCGCTGCAGTCCGCTTCATTGTCCAATGGCCGGCACCAGCGCCGCATGCATATATATAAGGTATAAGGAAGGGGACAGGGAAAGGACCCAGCGCATGCCGGTCCTGCGGGAAGGGGTGAACATGCCGGTAAGCATGCTTCAGCACGGGGCGTGAAGCGGATGTGAAGAGGTGGACCTGGAGCTGTCCTATGGCGTTTTCAATATCCTGCATCCGCCGAAGGCACCATTGCCATGGTTGTCCGTTCGGTACAAGGAGCGGTGGGAGGCCGGTGCCGAAGCGTGATGGTGTCAACCATGCGCGCCGCCATCCGCCTCCGCATCGAAGCGGGCTTCCAGGTGCTGCGCGGAATGCACGGTCTTTCGCGCCCATGAAAGCTTCAGCGCATCAAGCTCGCCGGGCGTGAGGCGCCATTGCACGCCGCTGTTGCGCAGCCGCTGCATCACGGTATAGAGCACGATGGCGGCGGACACGGAGATGTTGAAGCTCTCGGTGAATCCGTACATGGGGATGCGGAGAAAGGTGTCGGCATGGTCCATCATGGTCTTGCTCAATCCGGTGAGCTCGGTGCCGAAGCAGAAGGCCATGGGCCTTTCCAGGTCGATGTCCTCCGGTGTTGCGCTGTCGGCGCGGGGCGATGTGGCCACGATGCGGTAGCCTTTTTGCTTGAGCGCGGTGATGCAGGCCATTGCGTTGTCCGCATTGCGATCGCGGTAGCGGATCATGTCGGTCCACTTGGAGGAGCCGAGGGTGACGTCCGGGTTCACGGTGTACTTGTTGCGGTTCTCTATGATGTGGATGTCCTGCACGCCGCAGAGGTCTGCGGTGCGCACCACGGCACTGGCATTGTGGGGCTGGTAGATGTCCTCCAGCACCACGGTGACGTGCCGTGTGCGCTCAGGCGCAATGCGGTTGAAGAGGTCCCGCTTGTTTTTGGTGATGAACCGGCAGAGCAGTTCGTAGCGTTCGGTGTCGGTGGCCATGGGTGCTGGAATGGGGTGCAAAAGAAAAGGTCCCCCGAGAATGGGGGACCCTTTCACTTGTTGCGGGAGGTGATTACTTCACCTTCTTGGCCAAGTCGGCGCCGGCCTTGAACTTCACCACCTTCTTGGCAGCGATCTTGATCTCCTTGCCGGTTTGGGGGTTGCGGCCTTTGCGGGCGGCGCGCTTGGAGATGCTGAAGGTGCCGAAGCCCACCAGGGCCACGCGGTCACCCTTCTTCAGGGCCTTCGTGGTGTTGTTCACGAAGGCGTCCAGGGCGCGCTTGGCGTCAGCCTTGGAGATCTTGGCCTCGGCGGCCATCGACTCGATCAGTTCTGCTTTGTTCAGTCCCATGTTCGTTTTTGTTTTTGGTGTTTGTTTGAGGAACACACGCAAATGTATCCGCATACGCCCTGCTGGCAAGGGTTTCCGGCGGCCTGCCCGGAAAATGTTGAAAAATATGGGGGTTTGTTCATAAGTCGCCCGCTTTCGCCCTGATACCAAGGGTTTCAGGAAATGCCGCCAAGGGCGGAACGGGGCTGCCGCAGGGTGGCTCCGCTTGCCCTGCCGATCAGCCCAACAGCAGGCCGCTGCGTTGTTGCATGCCGCGGATGAAGGATGCGGCATCCATGGGACGCTTGTCCTGCATCTGCAGTTGAAGGACCTCCAGGACGCCGTTTCCGCAATGGACCAGCAGGCGTTCCCCCGCGATGTCAACGGTGCCGGGAGGCTGATGCCTGCCGTGGCCGTGCAGGGGCTTTGCGGAAAGGATCTTGACCAGGCGGTCCGGCTGGCCATCGGTTTTCCAATGCGTCCATGCACCCGGGTGGGGGGAGAGGCCTCGGACGTGGTTGTGTACATGGTCCGCACTGGCTGCCCACTGGATGCGGCAATTGCCTGAGGAGAGCTTGGGAGCTTCGCGGCGTTGGTCATCCACATGATCTGCCTGTGAGATCGGCGTTGCGGTGCCGTCCATGATGTCTTTTGCCGTTCGGACCAATAGATCGGCACCGGTGTGCATGAGGCGGTCGTGCAATGTGCCGGCATTGTCTTCCGGAGAGATGTGTACCGGTTCGCGCAAGAGGATGTCGCCGGTGTCTATCTGCGCATTGATCAGGAAGGTGGTGACGCCCGTGCGGGCTTCACCATTGATCAGTGCCCAGTTGATCGGGGCGGCGCCGCGATAGTTGGGCAGCAGGGAGGCATGCAGGTTCACCGTGCCGAGCGGCGGCTTGCGCCACACGGCTTCGGGAAGCATGCGGAAGGCGACCACTATATATAAGGAAGCATCCAAGGCGTCCAATTGGCCGAGGAAGGCAGGGTCCTTGAGGTTGGTTGGTTGCAACACGGGCAGGCCTGCCTGCACGGCGCGTTCCTTTACGGCGCTCATGCGCAGCTTCAATCCCCGGCCTGCGGGGCGGTCAGGGGCGGTCACCACGGCGGCCACCTCCATGCGGGCGGCGAGCAGTGCGTCCAGGGAGGCGGCGGCAAAGGCGGGCGTGCCCATGAAGATGATGCGGTTGTTCATTTCAGCAAGCGGGGATTGATGTGGAATCGATAGGGCAGGAGTGCATCCTCGCCGGCATAGTCCACGCCGATGCGGGGCCCTTCCACGATGGCCTTCGGCGGTGCAACGATGCCGCGGTCCTCAATGGTGATCAGGTCGCCCAGCAGGTCTGTGCCGGTATGCTCGGTGCGGATGCCCAAGGCTTGCGTGAGCGTGCCGGGCCCTGCTGTGGTGAGCAGCTTGGTGCCCCGGCGGCGGAGCATGATGTCCGCACCTTCGAGCGGATGGATGGCGCGCACCAGGATGGCATGGGCCACGCCCGGCTTGTTGGTCACCACGTTGAAGAGGTGGTGGATGCCGTAGCAGAGGTACACGTAGGCGAAGCCGGGCTCGCCGTACATCACGCTGTTGCGCGGGGTCACCTTGCCGCCGTAGGCATGCGAGGCGCGGTCCGCGGCCCCGGTGTAGGCTTCCGTTTCGGTGATGATGCCCGAGGTGGTTTCCCCGTTGAAGCGGGTTACGAGCACCTTGCCGATCAACTGCCGGGCGATGGCCACGGTGCCTGGCCTGGCATAAAAGGAACGGGGCAGCTTTCTCATCTGCGGTGCTGCAGTCCTGCAGCTCCACCTTCATCAACGATCCAGCGTGCAGGAGGTTCGGCAACATGGGAAGAACGTTCAAGCGCGCGGCAGGTGTCACAGCGCCCGCAGCGCCCCTGGGCCGGCTGTCCGAAGTACCGCAGCACGGCGGATTCACGGCATTCCTGTTGGTTGAAGGCAAACCTCAGCATGGCTTCCATGCGGATGCGGGCACGCTCCTTGCGCAGGTGCAAGGCTTGCGGGTCCAGGGTCATTTGCGCGGCATCGCGGCGGGGCGTCAGCAGGGTGGCGGTGGGCAGGTCGTTCCGCTGGCGGTAGAAGATCACGCTTTTGTGATGGAGTTCCTTGAGCTGTGTACGCACCTGGGCAACGGATTTTCCGAGGAGCTGGGAGATCCGTTCCTCGTCGATGATGGACGGTTCCTCGAAGAGGCCGCCGTACAAGCGGAGCAGGAGCTCCATTAAGGGGGCGTTGCGCTGGTCGTGAACGCGCAAGTGGTGAACGGCCTCCCCGGAGGTGCGGATCATGACGCGGGAGGGGTTGTGCGCGGCATCGGACAGGGCGAGGGCGCCGTCCAGTTCCAAGGCTTTGAGCGCACTGGCCACCTTGGCCACGGGCAGTGCGGTGCGCTGGCCCAGCTGGGGAAGGTCGAGCGCATAGGCCTCGAATTCACCCGAGCCGAGCGCGATGCGGTGCATGTCGGCAAAGGCCTGGTACACGCGGCGCACCTCTGCGAGGGCCGGGAAGGATGCCTCAAACCGTTCGCGCAGCTTGGCGGCGTCGGAAGGATGGGCAAGCAGAAAGGCGAATGCGGGCTGGCCGTCGCGCCCGGCCCGTCCCGCCTCCTGGTAGTAGCTCTCGATGTCGGGCGGGGGCTCCAGGTGTACCACGCACCGCACGTCCGCCTTGTCGATACCCATGCCGAAGGCATTGGTGGCGGCCACAAAGCGGATGTTCCCGCTGGTCCACTCCTGCTGCACGCGGTCGCGCTCTTCCAAGGCCAGGCCGGCATGGTATGCCGCCGCGCGGATGCCGTGTTGCTGCAGGAATTGGGCGGTGCGCACGGTGCCGCGCCGGTTGCGCAGGTATACAATTCCGCTGCCCGGCAGTTTGTGCGCAATGCGCAGGAGGCGGCCCAGCTTGTCCTCGGCATGGCTTGCCCACAGGGTAAGCTCCGGGCGGCTGAAGGAACCCTGGATGAGATTTGGCTTGCGGAAGGCCAGGCGCTCCATGATGTCCTTCGCCACTTCCGGCGTGGCCGAGGCGGTGAGCGCCAGCACGGGCACTTCGGGATGTGTTTCGCGCAGGGCGCCGATCAGCAGGTAGGCCGGCCGGAAATCGTAGCCCCATTGGCTGATGCAGTGGGCCTCGTCCACGGCGATCAGCCCAAGTGGCATCCGGGGCAGGCGTGCCTTGAAGAGCTCGGAGCCCAAACGCTCGGGGCTTACGTAGAGGAAATCCAACTTGCCGTTGGCGGCGCTCTCCAGGGCATTGTCGATCTCCACCGGGGCCATGCCGCTGGTGGCGGCCACGGCGCGCACGCCGTGCTGCTTCAGGCGCTGCACCTGGTCCTTCATCAATGCGATCAGCGGGGACACCACGATGCAGAGCTTGCCCATGGCCAGCGTGGGCACTTGGAAGCACAGGCTTTTTCCGCCGCCCGTGGGCAGCAGCGCCAGGGTGTCGTTTCCGCCCAGCGCGGACCGCACCACCTGCTCCTGCATCGGCCGGAAGCCCGGATACCCCCAGGTCTCACGGAGAACGGTGTGGATGTCGCGCATCATCTGCCCTGCAAGGATACGGGCTGCGGGCGGTGATGGCTACGCGGCACGGGGTTACCTTTGGCACAAATCATATCGCCATGATCAACACCCTCCCAGCTATTGACGTACGGCGCGTGCAGAAGTCGCGCTTGGCGGCGACGGACCTGCACAACCTGAAGTTCGGCCATGTGTTCACCGACCACATGTTCGTGATGGATTACGCGGACGGCGCATGGCAACAGCCGCAGATCATGCCGTACGGCGATCTGGAGATGAGCCCGGCCACGCTGGTTTTGCACTATGCACAGACGATCTTCGAGGGCATGAAGGCCTACCGCAACGGGAAGGATGGCGTGGCGCTGTTCCGTCCGCAGGCGAACATTGCCCGCATGACGCGCAGTGCGCAGCGCATGTGCATGCCGCCGGTGCCCGAGGACCTTTTTCTCGATGGCCTGAAGGCGCTGGTTGCGCTGGATTCCGCGTGGCTTCCCGACGGGAAGGACGGCGCGCTCTACATCCGCCCGTTCATGTATGCAAGCGACGAATACATCGGGGTGAAGGCCAGCATGGGCTACCGCTTCATCATCCTGATGAGCCCCGTGCGCGGCTACTACCAGGAGCCGCTGCGGGTGCGCCTTGAAATGAAGTACAGCCGTGCCTTTCCCGGCGGCACCGGTGAAGTGAAGTGCGGCGGCAACTATGCCGGCGGGCTGTACCCCTCGAAAGTGGGGCAGGATGCCGGCTACCACCAGAACTTGTGGACCGATGCGATGGAACACAAGTACATAGAGGAGAGCGGCACGATGAACGTCTTCTTCATGATTGACGGGGTGCTCACCACGCCGAGCTTGGATGGCACCATATTGGCGGGCATCACGCGTGACAGCATACTCACACTGGCACGTGAGCATGGCCTGAAGGCGGAGGAGCGTAAGGTGACTGTGGAAGAGGTGGTCCACGGTATCCGCAATGGCAGGGTAACTGCGGCGTTCGGCGCGGGCACTGCGGCCACCATTGCGCCCATCAAGGTGATCGGCTTCAATGGCGAGGACCTGGAACTGCCCGCATTGGAGGCGGACAGCGAGGTACACCACTTGGGAAGGATGCTCGATGAGGTCCGCCGCGGCGTGGTGGCGGATATGCACGGGTGGGTGGTGAAGGTGCATTGAACAACGGCATCGCCCGCATGGCCGGTTAGCTTCGTGAAAATGGATGCAAGCGGTCGTTCCTGGCGTTCATCAATTGCGTGGGTGACGCTGTTCGCCGTGGCCATGGCGTTCCTGGAATCCGCAGTGGTGGTGTATCTGCGCGCGCTGGCCTATCCGGATGGGTTTGCATTTCCGCTGAAGCCCTTGGATGAACGGCTGGTGGGCACTGAGCTGGTGCGCGAGGCGGCCACGCTGGTGATGCTCCTGGCCCCGGGCGCCCTGCTTTCGCGCAAGCGTATGGGGCGGTTCGCGTGGTTCTGCTGGTCCTTTGCGGTGTGGGACCTGTTCTATTACGTCTTTCTGAAAATGCTGCTGGGCTGGCCGGAAAGCCTGTTCACTTGGGATGTGCTCTTCCTGCTGCCTACGGTGTGGGTGGGCCCGGTGCTGGCGCCATGCATGGTGTCGCTGGGGTTGTTGATGCTTGCGGTGGTGGTTCTGCGCGGTCGTGAACGGGATCCAGCGTTCCGGCTTGCCCGCTGGCAATGGGCCGTGCTCACGGCATCGGGGATGGTGATCCTTTTTACGTTCATGGTAGGCCCGGTGCGCTATTTGGAGGCTACGGCACCGGCACGGACGGCAGGCACCTCCGCGATGGATGCGCTGGGCGGGTACGTGCCCCGTGATTTCGCTTGGTTGCCGTTCTTGGCCGCATGCCTTGCCGCCGGATGCACCGTGCTTGCGGTCGCGCGCGGGACCGGCAGGAAGAGGCAGGCGCTTGGCGGTTAATGTCCCTTGGGTGAATCCCACCAGGCCAGCGTGCCCGAGCCGGCGCGAACATCCGCCCAATGCTCCACATGCAGCAGGATGCAGGCGGTGGTGCACGGCGGGAAGTGCCCGGGCCCGCCGGCGGCAAGGTGTTCGGCCAGTTCGCTCACGCCGGGGTTGTGCCCCACGAGCATCACGGACCCCAGCTTGTCGGGCAAGGCATTCAGCACGCTCATCAGCGTATTTACATCCGCGCCGTAGAGGTCGCGCACCTGCTCAACGGGGATATTGCCCATCACTTGTGCAAAGGCGTGCGCCGTGGTGCGCGTGCGGTTCGCTGGGCTGGTGATCATGGCGTCCAAAGGCACATTGCGTTCCGCAAAGCGCCTTGCCATCATGGGCGCGTCGTGCAGCCCGCGTGGGCCAAGCGGGCGGTCGAAATCGCGCTGGCCCGGCAAGGCCGGGTCGCTTTGCGCATGGCGGGTGATGTAGATCGTTTTGATCGTAGAGGCAGTTGGTTGGCCAGCTTGGTCCAACGGCAGTTGCCAAAGCAACAAACACGGCGGACTGTTGTTCGCTGCGTCGGCTGCCGGCAGCCGGTTCAGGCTTTGCCGAAGTCCTGGAGGCCGCCCACGATGGAATAGAGCAGGGCGTTGGGATCGTTGCTCACCAGCAGCGGCACCGCCACGGTGTGCGCGTCGCTGAACTGGTTCTTGTTGGGCGCGGCCTTGCTGATGTGCAGGTGCAGGCTCTCCGGATAGATGCCGGAGAACAACAGGTCCACCACCTGTCCGCCTTGCAGGCGCAATTCATAGCGCGGATAGCTGCTGGCGGGATCCTTCCATGAGGTCACCTCTTCCAGCACGTGTCCCTCCTTGCGCAGCTCGGCGCCCCATTCGTCCATCACGTAGCCGAGCACATCCTCGCGGAAGATCTCGGGATCCTCCGGCAGCAGCAGCTGCTGGTGTGCCATGGGGGCCAGCAGGCGCGCGTGTGCTTGGCGCAGTGCCACCAGCATCTCATCCAATTGGGCGGTAAAGGTCATCGTCGTGTCGTTCGGGTTCGATCGCAAACTATTCCTCACTTCCATGCGCGGCGCACATTTGAAAATGGGTTATGCACGATCGATCCAACAATCCGGTGGGGTAGTACACGGAACCGCTGTCACCTGCCACCTGCCGCCTGCCACCTGCCGCCTGCCACCTGCCGCCTGCCACCTGACCACAGATTCCCACCAACCCTCAATTGCACGTCCCCAACAGCCAATACAGGATAAGGAAGATCACTACGGTGCTCACGCAGCCGCCGCCCAGCTTTTTGGCGCCGTAGCCGGCGATGAGGGCGCGGAGGAATTTGTTCATGGTTGGGAGTGTGGGTGAAAGATAGGCAAGGGTGCAGTTGTTCGTTGTTAGTTGTCAGGCGGTGCCACGAACAACGGGCAACGGGCAACCGACAACTAACAACTAACAACGGATCCCCATCACAACGCCACCCGCTGCTGCTCCACAATGCGTTTGAAAGGCTGCTTCACCGTGCGCATGTCCAGGATGTCCACGCTAATGGGCAGGTCACTTTCCTGGAACGCATGATGCAGGTTTCCCCACGTACTGATGGAGAGTTCCTTCTTGTCCTCCACGGCCAGGTCCAGGTCGCTGAACCGCTTGGCGGTGCCCAGCACGCGGCTGCCGAAGGCCCACACGTTGGCATGCGGCACATGCTCGGCAAGGATGGCACGTACAATGGCCAGTTGATCGGCAGGGAGGTCAAGCATGGTATTCTTTCAACGCGTTGAGCAGCTTGTTGGTGTCCTTGACGAAGTCCTTCAGCAAGGCCACCACTTGGCGTGCGTTGGCCTCATCGTAGGTGTGGCTGGTTAGGTTCCTGCCATCGTGGTAAGTGAACCAGCGCGCGGGGTCTTCGATCAGGGAAGATCGTGCCGCCAATCGGAACAATTCACGCCTCGGCAAGGCCGACAATCCGCTCTGTCCGGCCCATTCCAAATGACGTTTCATCATCTTCCACGCAATCTCGTAAGTGAACTCGAACCGCTTGATGGCGGCATCGCGCACCACCTCGTCCTCAAGGTCCATGCGCGTCACCTTCCGCAGGGCGGTGAGGGAGCGGCGCAAAGGGGAAAGGTCGAGTTTAGCAGGTGGCATGCGAGGACGAAAGTAGCCTTGGACAGGGAGTTGTCCGTTGTCAGTTATTAGTTGTCAGGCTGTGGCTCGATCATCTGACACGGACAACTGACAACTGATAACCAACAACCAACAATCAACACCTATCCCTCCCCCCCATAATGCCTATGCCGCTTGTACCCCGCATCGGGCCGCTCGAAGTAGTCATCGATGTAGCGTTGGAAGGAAGGGTTGGAGGGCACGATGAGCTGCACGCCGATGAAGCATTGCACCCAGGGGTCCTCATCGGGCTGGGTGTAGATCACATAGGCGGAGAGCTTCATGCCGTGGTCGATCAGGTTGGCCAGGGTGCGGTTCTCGCTCATGGGCAGGTAGCCCAGTTTGCGGCCCTGCCAATAAACGGCCACGGCATCGGGGTCGTGTTCGTTGTCGTACTCGCGCAGCAGGTCCAGCTCGTCCTCGTCCTTGATCTGCGCCAGCACCTGCGGCCCCTCGTGGAAGCGGAAGCCCTTCACGTAGCCGTCCCAGGCGTGCAGCAGTTCGCATTCCTCGGTCCAGTCCAGCAGTCCGGGCTGGTGCTCGGCGAGCAGCTCGCGCGGGGGCAGGGTGAGCAGGGCCGCGCTGCCGATGAGGTTGCGGAGGAAGGTGAGGCGGTTCATGAGGGCAAGGTACAGGGGAATGACGCAGCGGCATTCGTGGTGGAAGAAAGGTTATAGGGAACATATATAACCTCAGAAGGTTATTTGATGTCCATATAACGAATGGGGGTTATTTCAGCTACATTCGGCCCATGGCTCAACGATCGGTAGCCGTGCTCACCGGGGATATTGTGGGCAGTACATCCGTGGGGAGCAGGGCGCAATTGCGCAAGGCGATGCTCGAAGCGTTCTCGGCCCTGGCCAAGAAGGGCGGGGGGCTGGTGCGGCCGTTCGAGGTGTACCGCGGCGACAGCTTCCAAGGCGTGATGGACCCGGTGCAGGCCCTGCATGCGGCGCTATTGATCCGTGCCCGGCTGCGCCAGGGTTTTTTGCCCGTGCGGAAATCGGTTTCCAAGGGAAAGGCGAAAGGGCCTGCCCGTGCGGCAAGCGCATTGGCAAGCCTGCCGGATGCGCGCATTTCCATCGGCATCGGCACGGTTTCATACCGATCGGCGAAGGTGATCGAGTCGGACGGAGATGCGTTCCGCACATCGGGTAGGGAGCTGGATGCCCTGGCACGCTCCGGCGGGCGGCTGGCCATCAGCACGCCCTGGGAGGACGTGGACAAAGAGTTTACGGCCACAGGGAAACTGCTGGATGCGTTGGTGGGCTCTTGGTCCGCAGCAACGGCTCAGGCCATGTTCCTCCATCTGACCAAGGGCCTCAACCAGGTGGAGATCTCGGCGAAGCTTGGCATCTCGCAGCCCGCCGTGCATAAACGCATGGCCGCTGCCGGCCTGGATGCTGTCAATGCCGCGCTGCACCGCTATGCGTACCGCATTGCGCAACACCTTGCCCAATGATCCCCGGCGTGGACGTGCTGCTGCGCCTGTTCATTGCCCATGTGCTGGGAGATTTTCTGCTGCAGCCCCGCCGCTGGGTGGAGGAGCGCAGGACGCTGCATCTGCGCTCGCCGGGTTTGTGGCTCCACGGTGCTGTACATGGGCTGTTGGCGTTGCTGGCCATCGGCGACCCGCAGTGGTGGCTCCTGGCGTTGTTGGTGGCTTTTTCCCACGTGGCCATTGATACGCTCAAATCGTACCAGGACGGTGCAAGCACCAGGTGGTTCGTGCTGGACCAGGTCCTGCATGCCGCTGTGCTGATGGCCGCATGGTGGTGGGTGGTGGCCCCGGAAGGAATGGCGGCACCGGGTGAACTCTTCACCGATCCCCGCATCCTGCTGGTGCTGCTGGCGGTGCTGCTGGTCACCCGCCCGGCGGGCTTCTTCATTGCCGTCTTCACCAAGCGGTGGACCGCGCATTTGGGCGATCAAGCGGACAACCTGCCCAACGCGGGCCTGTGGATCGGCATCCTGGAACGCGTGTTGGTGGTGCTGTTCATCCTGGTGGGGCACTTGGAGGCCGTTGGCTTTCTCCTTGCGGCCAAAAGCGTCTTCCGCTTCGGCGACTTGCGCAACAGCCCCGACCGCATGCGCACCGAGTACGTGCTGATCGGCACGCTGCTGAGTTTCGGGGTGGCCATTGTTGTTGGGCTGGTGGGGCGGAATGGCCTGGATGCATGGGCCTAAGTCCGGTGAGCACTCAATTCATCGCAGCCGTTCCCTTTTCAAAGTAGCACACACTGGGTGCTGCCGGGATCCAGTCCGGCGAGAAAACCCATTGTGTGCTAATTTGGGCTACTGCCGGGACCGGTGCGTGATGACAAAGGAAATGGACGATGATCCCGATATGCCGGGAACTGGTGGGGATGCCAGTCCAGCAGCACGAAGGCTGAAGGATAAGAAAGCACCAGGCTATGGCCGCTTGGGAAAGGGCTTGAAAGCAGCCGGAAACTCCGGTGATCCGGTATGGTGGGACCGGGGCCACCACCCGCATGTGGAAAGTCCTCGACTGATCCAACATGTGACGTTCCACCTGGCCGACAGCCTGCCGAGGCAGGTGGTGGAGAAGATGGCCACTGAACTGGAAAGCGTGCCGCCTTCACTGCGAGATACGGAGAGGGAGAAGCGGGTTGCCGCATACCTCGATTCCGGTAGGGGCAGTTGCGTGCTGCAGATCCCCGAACTGGCGGAATTGGTGGAGCACACGCTTCTTCACTTCCAAGGTGAACGCTACAGGCTATTCGCATGGTGCGTAATGCCGAACCATGTGCATGTGTTGTTCCAAGCGAAGGAAGGGTGGACGATGAGCAAGGTGGTGGCCACGTGGAAATCATACACCGGCAGAAGGATCAGTCCGTTCCTACACCAATCCAACCCTGGGTCCGCCGGGCACCAGCCCGGCTGCAGCAGTGCCGGGCTGGTGCCCGGCGGACCCAGGGTTTGGCACCGCAGCTACTTTGATCGCTACATCCGCGACAACGGTCATTTTGCCGCAGTGGTGAACTACATCCACAACAATCCGGTGAAGGCGGGGCTGGTGAAAAGGGCGGAGGAATGGCGGTGGTCTTCGGCGAATGGTGGCGTGGCTAGCGTGGGAGGGTAGCGGGTGGTGCGCAGTGCTTCTCTTGCCGGACTGGATCCGGTGTACCCGGTTTCACTTTTGGGATTTGCTGAACTTTACCACGGGCAGCACCACTTCCAAGGATCTTCCGCGTTCCTTATCGAACCATTCCACGATATAGGCCACTGATCCGCCTGTAACTTGGTAACCTTGTTCTTCAAAGCGCCCTATCACATCTTTCTTGAATCTCTGCGAAAAGAGAAGTACGGGGCCTTCGCTTGTACCAAGCCCGGGCGCTTCTTCCTCCTTGAATTTGAACGTGCACGGGGTGAGTTCATCCCCGGTCTTCAAGTGCTGGATGCGCTGTTGGTTGTACCAGCACGAACCCAGGTTCACCTCTTTCATGCCCGCCACATGCACCAGTTCCTGGGGCCAAGGATGGACTCTGGAGGAAGATGTGCGCTCCAGTGATCCATCCGTGTATTGCGGAAGGAACGGTTGCTTGGTGTGGATGATCAGGCGTTCCTTGGCGCGGGTGCAGGCCACGTACAGCAAGCGCTTGTCATCCGCGCTGACCATGGGTTGCTCATTGAGCAGCACGAACACATTGTCGAATTCGCGGCCCTTGGCTTTGTGCATGGTGCATACCAGCACGGTCTGTGCTTCCGCCTGCACCACATCGCTGATGTGTATCTCCCGAAGGAAAGCCGCCCATTCACCGGTGTCATACCGCTGCCGGTAGCGCTCGCTGAAGAGGTGGAACAGGTCATGCAGGTCAGCTCGCAATGGGTTGCCTGTGATTTCCTGGAGGAAGTTGCGTTGAACGGATTCCCAGATCTCCTTGGGCACGATGCCGGGACTTGGGAATTGCGCGTTGAGCATGGCATTGAACCGGCGCAGCTCGCGGAGCTTTGCTGTTTGGAATCCATCGGACCCACCCACGTAACGGGCTTTTACGCCTCGTTGCAGAAGTAGTGATGCGGCCATCAATGCTTCGGAATTGGTGCGGGTAAGCACTGCTGTGCTGCCGGGAAAACCATGTGTGGCCAGGTCTTCCACAAGTGCTTGGAGATGGAAGCCTTCCTGGTGCAGGGTGACGCATTGCAGACCGGTCCCTTTATCCTTGGCCACCATCCGCTCGCCGGTCTTGATCCGCCCCGGGGTGCTTTCAGCAAGGTGGTTGGTGAGCGCCACCAGTGAGGCCTTGCTGCGGTAGTTGGCGAGCAGGCTGTGGGTGGATGCATTGAACAAGCTGCGGAACGCGGCCATGAATTCCGGTGATGCGCCGCGCCAGGCATAGATGTTCTGGTCATCGTCGCCCACGGCGATGATGCGCGGTGACTCCGCCACGTTGCTGATGGCTTGGATCAAGCGCCATTGATCGGCATCCACGTCCTGGAACTCATCGAGCAGGATCACGCTTTTGTTGGCGATCATGCTCAGGTCGGTCTCTCCCTTTTCAATGGCCTCAATGGCGCGACCGATCACGGTCTGTGATTTTTCCAGGTCGCCGAGCTGCCCGGTCAGTTCGAAGCACAGGCTGTGGAAAGTGGTCACCTTGATCAAGCCCCGGTGCTCAGGAACCAGGTCATGGATACGCTCGCGCAGTTCCAACGCCGCAGATCGGGAATAGGTGAGCAGCAGGAACTGCTCCGGCTTCACGTCCTCCAGCAGCAAGAGGTTGCCGGCCTTGTGGACCAGCACACGGGTTTTGCCGCTGCCCGGTCCTGCGGCCACCAGGATGTGCCGGGTCCTGTCATCCACCACGGCCTTCTGCGCGGTGTCCAAGTCGCCCACCAGTTTCGCGAAGCGTTCCGGGCTGATGGAGCGGGTGATCTGCGTGCGCCGTTCGGGAAAGTACTTGCGGATGAAGACCTCATGGTCCAGTTTGAAGTAGTCATCCACATAAGCCAATGCAGCCTCCAGGCTTTCGCTGCGCTTGCGGGCATATTCGCCCACCATGTGGATCTGCTCGGTGCGGTTGCGGTAGTGGAGGTCCAACTGGGCATAGTCTTCCCGGGTGAATTGTTTGCGCCGGTTCATTTCCAACCGGTCCACGTTCAGGCGTTGATAGATCACCATGAACCCGTCCTCCAAACTGATCACCTTGCTTGCATGCAGGAAGAGAAGGGTCTTTTCCAGGGGACGAACGTCATGCACAGCGCCGAAGAGCCCTTGTGCCAGTATGTCGCGCAGACCGATCAAGGAGAAAGCTGCACGCACTTCTTCCTTGGCGCCATCCTTGTCCGTGTTCTGCGCGGTGCCGAGCAAGTATCGCCAACAGGCCGTGGCCAGTGCGTGGCGTTGCTCCAATTCGCGCTTCAGTTCGTCCGGGTCTGTGCGCAGGGTGATGCGGTAGACGTGCTCCGACCGGGCGATGCGGCGCATGCGCATGAAGCCGCGCCGTTTCCAGTAGTTGAGCAGCAGGTGGATGTCGCCGGTTTGGCTGGCGATGCCTTGGTCGAGCAGGGTTTGGTTGAGCGCGCGTAAGCTGGTGGTAGTGCCCTCTGCGCCGATCTGCGGCAGCAGGGCCTGTTCCATGGCGAGGATCAATTTGAGCCGTGCCTCCGAGCCGGCGCGGGGCCTGAGGTCAAGAAATGCGGTGAGGTCTTGTTGGTCATCGAGCACCTTGAGTTCGCGCAGGAGCTGTACGGTACGCACCGCTTGGCGCAAAGGCATGCCAAGCATTTCGGCCACTTCGTCCAGTTTGGTCTCGTCGTGCTTGATTATGCGCTGCAACACACGGGAGCAATCTTCCTGTTGCTTTTCGGTGAGGTTGCTGGCACGCACGATCCGCAAGGCACCGTCGAGGTCTTTGGTGAGCAGGCTGGTGGCGAACACTTGCGGGCTGTTGAGTGTGCGCTTCACATAGCCGCTTTCCTCCAAGGCGGCCAGCGATGCGGTCACCTTGTTCTGAAGGTCGCGCATTTCCACGTCCCAGCCGGCGGCCACGGCCAGTTCCATGGCGGACTTGCTCACGCGGTCGCGGAACTTGGTCATGCGCTTCAGGGCGCGCCAGATCTGGTCGATCTCTTGCTGGTTGAGCTTGCTTTGGCGCAGCAACTGGAAGTGGCCGTCCATGTCGTCCGGGTGGTAGAGCACCAGGCAGCGCGCTTGGATCGCCTGTTTCCGCCCCGCGCGGCCGGCCTCCTGCACGTAATTTTCCAGTGATGCGGAAATGTTGTAGTGGACCACCGTGCGCACATCCTCTTTGTCCACGCCCATGCCGAACGCATTGGTGGCCACCATCACATCCGCTTCGCCCTTCATGAAGGCTTCCTGGTTCAGTTGCTTCACCTCCCGCTTCATTTTGCCGTGGTAGCCGAGCGCGGGCATGCCGGCGGCGGTGAGCAGGTTCGCCAGTTCATCCACCCGCTTGGTGCGCGATACGTATACGATGGCGGGCATTTCGCTGGCTTGCAGCGTTTGCAGCAGCTTGCGTTGCCGGGTTTCAGTGGCGGTGTCGATCAACGGAACCACCTCGTAGGCCAGGTTTTCACGCCGGGCATGGCTGATGAAAGGCTGGAGCTCCAGGCCGAGCTCCTTGCGGAAGTAGTTGCGGATGTCGGCGATCACTTGCGGCTTGGCGGTGGCGGTGAAACAGGAAACCGGGATCGGCGCCGTAGTTCCCTTGGCCTCCATCAGCTCGCGGATGAAACCTGCGATGTAGAGGTAGTCCACGCGGAAATCGTGCCCCCATGCGCTGAAGCAGTGGGCTTCGTCCACCACGAAACGGGCGATGTGCCTGCCGGCCAGCAGCCGGAAAAGGGTGGGGGAGCGTAGCGATTCCGGGGCCACGTACAGCAGGTGCGCTCCGCCTTGTTCGATGCGTTCCAGCACTTCCTTGCGTTCCAAGGGGGAGAGCAGGCTGTTGAGCTGCACGGCCTGCACGTTGCCGAAGCGGTCCTCCAGCACTTCCACCTGGTCTTTCATCAGCGACACCAGCGGTGAAACCACCACGGTGAGCGCGCGGGTGAGCTCGCCTTGCATCAAGGCCGGAAGCTGAAAAGCAAGTGACTTGCCGCCGCCCGTGGGGAACACAGTGAGCAGCGACCCACCTTTCAATGCAAGCCGCACGGATCGTTCCTGGATGCCCATGCCTTCTTCATCGCCGAAAGGGCGGAATTGGCTGAAGCCGTAGATCCGTTCCAAGCCCTGTTGCGGGTTCAGCTTCTGCTTGCAGTACGCGCAGGACGCATCTGCACAAGGGGTGAAGCGCAGGGCATGCAGGATGTCCGCGCTTTGCGGCAGCTCATGTACCACCCAATGGGGCAGCACCGATGCTTCCTGGTCCGTGGCGATCAGCGCCAGGGCATGGGCCAGTTCAACCGGCCATTGCAGGGCAATGTGATCAAGGTCGGCACTGCGGCAGAAGCTTGGCCCGAGGGCGGTGCGGGCCAGTGCCGCCGCGTCGCCGACGGGAGCATCCGGTTCTTCGATCAGCGCAAGGAAGCCATCATAGCCTGGCCGGTCGTGCAATAAGGAGCGGAACACCTGTTGCAGAGGTTCCGGCAGGGCGCGCCATTTGCCCAGCAGGTCATTCAGCAATTGCCTGCACAGCTTCGCATCGCTCAACGGGTTGTTCTCGGCTTCCTCATCATGGAGCTTGTACCCCTTCACCAGCTTGTGGTACGGCTTGTCCGCATACAGCAACGGGGACCAGCAGAGCGTATCGCAGAGCTTCTTTCCTGCCATGGCCTCCTCGCCCAAGCGTTGCCGTAGGAAAGGCGCATCGTGCCGCAGGATGTTGTGCCCTGCCAGTATTTCGGCTTCCTTCAGCCAGGGCTCCAGCTTGTCCAATTTCCGCTCGTGCAGTTCACCGTGGCCGAAGAGCGCGCCCACGTCCCGCAGGCGCTGGCCGTCGGTGGTAAGCTCCAGGTCGAGGATGAGGGGTGTGAGGGGCATGAATGGATGCAGCGCAACTTACGCTATTGGAGGAAGAATTTGTGCTATGCCTGGCCCGTGTGCTGGCCGGTGCATGGTAAGTGGGCACGCCCTGCTCAACAGCCAGTCATCAAGCACTTTGCCCTTTGAATAGGGAGGAGGGCATAGTTCGTGGTTCGTAGGGGTGCCACGCCCTACGAACCACGCCCTATGCCCTACCCCCTGCCCCCTCACCCTCACACCGCCGTTCCCTTCTTCCGCTTGGGCTTCTCCACGCCGTTCTCCACGGCTTCGTCGGCCAGGGGTTGGCGGAACACGATCTGCCCGTCGAAGGTGTCGATCACCATGGGCTTTTCGGCCTCCACCTTGCCCTCAATGATCCAGCGGCTCAGCTCGTTGAGCAGTTCCTTTTGGATCATGCGTTTGATGGGGCGCGCGCCGTACTGCGGGTCGTAGCCCTGGCGGGCGATCTGCTCCACCAGCTCCTCGCTGGGGGTGAGCAGGAAGCCGCGCTCGGCCATGCGGGCCATCAGGCTTTGCAGTTGCAGCTGCACGATCTCCTTCACGTTGGCGCGGCTCAGCGGCTCGAACATGATCACCTCGTCCACCCGGTTGAGGAACTCGGGGCGCACGCTCTCTTTCAGGCGGACCATCACCTGGTCGCGGGTTTCGCGCAGCACGCGGTCGTGGTTGCGCTCGTCCATCTTGTCGTAGTTCTCCTGGATGATGTCCGAGCCGATGTTGCTGGTCATGATGATGATGGTGTTCTTGAAGTTCACCACGCGCCCCTTGTTGTCGGTGAGGCGGCCGTCATCAAGCACTTGCAGCAGGATGTTCCATACGTCGGGGTGCGCTTTTTCGATCTCGTCCAGCAGCACCACGCTGTAGGGCCTGCGGCGCACGGCCTCGGTGAGCTGGCCGCCCTCCTCATAGCCCACGTAGCCGGGGGGCGCGCCCACTAGGCGGCTCACGGTGTGGCGCTCCTGGTACTCGCTCATGTCGATGCGCGTCATGGCGTGCTCGTCGTTGAAGAGCACCTCGCTGAGCGCCTTCGCCAGCTCGGTCTTGCCCACGCCGGTGGTGCCTAGGAAGATGAAGCTGCCGATGGGGCGCTTCTCGTCGCCCATGCCTGCGCGGCTGCGGCGCACGGCGTCCGCCACGGCGCGCACGGCCTCGTCCTGGCCCACCACGCGCTTGTGCAGCTCGTCCTCCAGCTTCAGCAGCTTGGTGCGCTCGGTCTCCAGCATGCGGGTGACGGGGATGCCGGTCCAGCGGCTCACCACAGCGGCCACCTCGTCCACGTCCACCTCTTCCTTGATCATCTTGGTGGAGGCCTGCATCTTGCTTAGCTCCGCCTTGGCCTTGGCCAATTGGTCCTCGGTCTCCTTGATGCGCCCGTAGCGGATCTCGGCCACCTTGCCGTAGTCGCCCTCGCGCTCGGCCTGGGTGGCTTGGAACTTGAGCTGTTCCAGGTGGTCCTTGGCCTCCTGGATCTTCTCCACGAACCCGCGCTCGCTTTCCCAGCGGGCCTTCAGCGCATCGCGCTTGGTGTACAGCTCGGCGAGTTCCTTGTTCAGCCCGGTGAGCTGCGCCTCATCGCCTTCGCGCTTGATGGCCTCGCGTTCGATCTCCAGCTGCATCACGCGGCGGTCCACCTCATCGAGATCCTCGGGCTTGGAGTTGATCTCCATGCGCAGCTTGCTTGCCGCCTCGTCGATCAGGTCGATCGCCTTGTCCGGCAGGTAGCGGTCGGCGATGTAGCGGGTGCTCAGCTCCACGGCGGCAATGATGGCGGCGTCCTTGATCTGCACCTTGTGGTGGCTCTCGTATTTTTCCTTCAGCCCGCGCAGGATGCTGATGGCGTCCTCGCGGCTGGGCTCGTCGATCATCACCTTCTGGAAGCGGCGCTCCAGGGCCTTGTCCTTCTCGAAGAACTTCTGGTATTCGTTCAACGTGGTGGCGCCGATGGCGCGCAGCTCCCCGCGGGCCAGGGCGGGCTTCAGGATGTTCGCCGCGTCCATGGCGCCCTCGCCGCCGCCCGCGCCCACCAGGGTGTGTATCTCGTCAATGAAGAGGATGATGCTTCCTTCCGAGGAGGTTACCTCCTTCACCACGGCCTTCAGCCGCTCCTCGAATTCGCCCTTGTATTTGGCCCCGGCGATCAGCGCGGCGATGTCCAGGCTGAACACCTGCTTGTTCTTCAGGTCCTCGGGCACGTCGCCGCCCACAATGCGCTGTGCGATGCCTTCGGCGATGGCGGTTTTGCCCACGCCCGGCTCGCCGATCAAGATGGGGTTGTTCTTGGTGCGGCGGCTGAGGATCTGCAGCACGCGGCGGATCTCCTCATCGCGCCCGATCACGGGGTCCAGCTTGTTCTCCTTGGCCAGCTGGTTCAGGTTCTTCGCGTATTTGTTCAGCGCGTTGTAGGTCTCTTCCTGGCTCTGGCTGGTCACCTTGCCGCCTTTGCGCAGCTCCTTGATGGCCGCCACCAGGTCATTGCGCGTTACCCCGCCGTCCTTCAGCAGTTGCGCCGTGTTGTCGCTGCCTTCCACCAGGCCCAGCAGCAGGTGCTCCACGCTGGCGAACTCATCGCCGAACTCCTTCAGCGAGGCCAGCGCGTTGTTCAGCACCTGTCCGCTCTGGCGGCTCAGCACCATGTCGCCGCCCTGCACTTTGGGGTAGCTGCCCACAATGCGGTCCAGCGCCTGCTGCAAGGTGTCGGTGTTCACGTCCAGCTTCTTCAGCAGGAAGGGCGTTACGTCCTTGTCCACTTCCAGCAGGCCCTTCAGCAGGTGGCCCGTCTCCACTTGCTGGTTCTTCAGCCCTGCGGCAATGGTCTGCGCCTGTTGGATGGCTTGTTGGGAGCGGATGGTGAATTTGTTGAGGTCCATGGGTATGCTTTCGCTGGTGAATGTTGATCCGGTGGGTCAACGGTACAGTGCTGTTGTGTACAGGTCCGTGCGGCCATATCAAGGCACGCACCGCGAAGCTAATGCGGAACAAGTGGCAGTTCAGCGCGGTTCGCCAATGTCAAAAAGTCCAGCAGGGGCGGGGTGTTGCGGACGGAATGGCGGGGTTTTCCTTCCATCTAGGTCTGGTGAGGCGGACCTTGAGTCCCATCAAGGCCTCGCGCAGCGGACCTTGACGCAGTTGTAGTTCTTGCGCCCTATTGGCCGAAGCATTATGCAAAGGATTGAAGTGTACCTGGATGTCCGGAGGTCTTTTGGCCGCCCCGGGTGCCTTCCTTCCCGGCCTTCGGCAATAGTTCCGGTTGGGCACCCGTCGGGCTGTCCGCTGTGGCCGTCTTGCCGCGTGCCGCATCGCATCGGGCTGCGGGGTCTGCTCGTTCCTCGCAGCCTCCTCGCCCCGTGCGCTGCTGGCACGCTGCTTCACCGGGCCGCCGCTGTCATCCCTGGCGGAGGCCTCAGCGCACATGGATCCACCGTACGCCAGGATCTCTTAGCCCGGACCCTTGGTTCTCACGGCAAGGGAAACCGCGTTCACAAGTACACCACCTTCACTAGCACCCGCATTTCCCCCTCCACCACAAAGCTGGCTTTCTTGAAGTTGGGCCGGTTCATGGGCCCTACCGAGGTGTAGTTGGAGAAACCGATGCCTTCCTTGGGCAGGAAGAGGCCCTTGTCGATCTTGCCGTTCGCGTTCTCGTCATGCAGGATGTGTACGGCATAGCGCCCCGGTGGCAGGTTGGTGAAGGTGTAGGTGGCCTTGCCATCGGTTATCGGCGCAGTGCCCAGCTTGTACCAGTGCTCGTAATGTTCATCGGGAATGGTGCCGTCGCGGTCGTACAGGGCGAATTGCACGCAGCCCATGGCGTTGCGCAGGTGTTCCACTTCCACGGTGAGCGTTGCGGTGCGTTCCGCCCATCCCACCGGGGAGGCTGGGGCAATAGGGAAATGAATGCTGGTTTGCGTGGCGGCCATGCACAAGGCCAAGGCTGCCACCGTGGTTGCGATCATGTCCATGGTTGATCCGTTGTTTCGGGGTTCACAGGTTGAATGCCACGGTCACGCTGCCGTATTCCAGTGCGTTGCCACCCCGAAAAGGCGCGGTGCGCATCTTTTGGGCGAGCTTGATGGAAAGCTTTGGCCGTTCGTACACCACCCCAACTTCGGTGAAGGCACTGATCCGCTCCAACTGGTCCTTGCCAAGGGTGTAGCCTTCCTCCGAGGCGGTGATGTGATGAATGATCCCGCCTTGCAGCAGGGCGTTGTAGTAGATCACCCGGGCGGTGGGCTGCATCAACAGGTAGAGCTGGTACTTTCTTCCCCCGTTGCTTGCTTCGGAAGGCGCATCATACGCGCTGCGCACGCGGCCCATCCGCAGGCTGAATCCTGCGCCCATGGCATCGTACAGCGTGCCCACGAAGGCATCCATGATGCCTGACACGATCAGCTTGCCCGGCACGTTCACCACTTCGCGCTCCACCTCGAGGTTGTAGTTGAGAATGATGTCGTTCGGCACCTGGTTGCCCCAGCCTTCGGGAATGGTGTAACCGATGGCGCCATGCACCCAGGTCTGGGCCTGGTCGGCCATGCTCAGCGGACCCATCACGCCGATGTTCATCTCCGTGTTCACGGTCATCCGCTTCGCCCAGTCCAAGGAGCGGAGCGAGTGGATGGCGAATAGCGCACCGGCGTAAGGCCGGTCATCGGGCTGTACCTCGGCAATGTCGATCCGCGAGGGGGTGAACATGTGCTGGGCGAGGCCCCAGCCGTAGCGGTTATCGTCATCCGCCACCTGCAGCAGCACGCATTGCAGGAAGTTGCGCTTCTCCCGGCGGAAGAAATACTCCACCCGCACCCCGTTGGTGTAGTAGCGGTCGGTGCCGTCGCCCTTGAAAACAAGGTAGTCGTTGTCCCACGCCACCTGCAGCGACGGGCTTGTCTGTGTTTGGGCACTTGCAGCCAATGGCACCAGGGCTGCAAACAATGCGGTGGCGATGATCCCGTTCATGGCCTGCTTGACCGGTATTCACGCCGGGCGCGCCCGTTTGGTGAATCGCTCTTTTAGCCTGTCCACCACATAGTACACCATGGGCACCAGGAACACGGTAAGGGCCAATGAGGAGAGCAGGCCTCCGATGATCACCCAGGCCAGGCCGTTCTTCCATTCGGCGGCGGTGCCGGTGGCCAAGGCGATGGGCAGCATGCCGATGGCCATGGAGAGGGTGGTCATCAGGATGGGGCGCATGCGTTCCTTGCCGGCCGTGACCAGCGCTTGGGCGTAGGGCTTTCCTTCGGCCTTCAGCTGGTTGGTGAAATCCACGATGAGGATGGCGTTCTTGGTGACCAAGCCCATGAGCATGATGAGGCCCAGCAGGGCGAAGAGGCTGAGCTGGCTCATGGAGAGGTTGAGCGCGAGAAAGGCGCCGATGGCCGCCACGGGTATGGCGAAGAGCGCCACGAAGGGGTAGATGTAGCTGTCGTAGAGGGCCACGAGGATGAGGTAGATGAGGATGAAGGAGATGAGCAGCACCGAGCCGAGCGCGCCGAAGCTTTCGTTCTGCCGCTTGATGTCGCTGCCCCAGGCCATGCCCATGCCCTCGGGCAGCGGGTGGTCCTTGATGTAGGCCACCACGTCGTCTGCCACGGAGCCGGATGGCCTTCCCAGGGCATCGGCGGTGAGGGTTACGGCGGGCTGGCGGTCCTTGCGTTCCAGCAGCGATGGCGCGTTGCCGCGTTGGATGTGGGCGAACTGGGCCACTTGCAGGGGCATGCCCATGGGGTTCACCACGGTGAGCTGCTGCACGTCGGCGAAGTTGCGGCGGTCGAAGCGATCCAGGCGGATGCGCACGGGGTATTCGGTGCCGGCCTCGGTGAGGGTGGCATCGTCGTTGCCGGTGAAGGCGGTGCGCAGGGCCATGCCGGTGTAAGCGGTGTTGAGGCCGAGGCGCTGCATCTTGTCCGCATCGGGCACCACTTTCCATTCGGGGCTTCCTTCCTCCACGGAGAGCCGCACGTTGTCCGCGCCGGGGATGGCTTGCACCACGCCTTTGAGGCTGTTCGCGGTGGCCATCACTTCCCCTCGGCTGCGGCCGCTGAGGGTGATCTCGATCGGTGCGGTACGCGGCACCAGTCCCAAGGCCATCATCGAGAAGTTGATGCCGGTGTGTTCCTTGGTGAGCACTTCGCGGAGCTTGCGCATGAAGGCTTCAGTGGCCACGTTGCCGATCTCTTTCTTGGGCTTTAGCTGTACGGTGAACTCGCTCTTGTTGGCCGCGCCCACGCCCAAGCTGCCGATGCCGGTGCTGGGCCCGCCCACGTTGCTGAAGAGCGTGGCCACCTCGGGTTGTGCGAGGATGTAGGTGCCGATCACGCGGGAAACCGAGTCGTTGCGGGGCAAGGCCGTGGCCTTGTCGAATTCCAGCGCGAGGCGGAACTTGCCCTGGTCGCCGGTGGTGATCAGTTCCTTGCCGATGATGTGCTGCTTCATCATGGCGGCGGTGCCTGCGAAAAGCAGCAGTACGAAGCCGGTGAACAGCAGCTTGTGGCCCAGCACCCATTGCAGGGCGCGCCCGTACCATTGGATGAAGGCTTCCAGCCCGCCTTCGAACCACTGCAGGAAGCGGTTGAAGGCATTGGTTGGGCGCAGGTCTTCCTTGGTGCCGATGCGCGAGGCTAACCAGGGCGTAAGGGTGAAGCCCACGAGCAGGCTGGTGAGCGTGGAGGTGATCACCACCACGGAGAATTGCTTGAGCATGTCGGCGACGAAGACCTGCAGGAAGAGGATGGGCAGGAAGACCACCACGTCCACCAAGGTGATGGAGAGCGCGGCGAAACCGATCTCCATGCGGCCATCGAAGGCGGCGGTGCGCTTGGGCTTGCCCATGTCCAGGTGGCGCTGGATGTTCTCCAGCACCACGGTGGCATCGTCCACCAGGATGCCGATGATGAGCGACATGGCCAGCAGGGTCATCAGGTTGAGGGTGTAGCCGAGCAGCCACATCATGGCGAAGGCGGTGATGAGCGAGGTGGGGATGGCCACGGCCACGATGAGGGCGTTGCGGAAGCTGCGCAGGAAGAGCAGCATCACCAGGGAGACGAGGATCACGGCGAGGATGAGGTCGAAGACCACGGAGTTCACCGCTGCGATGGTGTTGTCGGTGCTGTCGTCGGCCACCACGAACTGCACGCCGTCCGCGCGGTTGGCCGTTTCCATCTCATGGAATTTGGCGCGCACGGCCTTGGACACGTCCACCGCGTTGGCATCGCCTTGCTTTTTGATCAGCAGCCCGATGCCTTTTTGGCCGTTGTAATAGCTCACGGAGCTGGCTTCCTTGGTGCCGTCAACCACTTCGGCAAGGTCCTTCACGTACACGGGACTGCCCGGCACGGGCATGGCAACCTGCACGTTGCGGATGGACTGCAGCGAGGTGAACTTGCCTAACACGCGCACGGTGCTGCTCTGTTCGTCGGTCTCCACGCGCCCTGCGGGCAGATCGATGCCGGCGCGCTTGATGGCCTCCACCACTTGCTGCAACGGCACGCGGTACAGGCGTTGTTTATCTCGGTTCACCTTCACCTGTACTTCACGCTGCTCGCCGCCCAGCACGGTGATCTCGGCCACGCCTTTGATCTGCTGCACTTGCGGCAGGAAGTCGTCCTTCATGCGCTGGAAGAACACCGTGGGAGGAAGCTTGCTCAAGGCGCTGACGGACATGATGGGCAGGTCGTTGGGGGATACCTTGCTCATCACGGGGTTGAGGATGTCCGCCGGCAGGTCCTTGCGGATGTTGTCGATGTAGCGCTGGGCATCCTGCATGGTACGGTCCAGGTCGGTGCCGTACTTCAGGTTGGCGATGATCACCGAGGCGTCGGGCAGTGATTTGGTGACCAAGTAATCCACACCCTCGAGGTTGGAGAGGGCGTCCTCGATCTTGCCCGACACGGAGGTCTCCACCTCGTTGGGCTCGGCGCCCGGGTAGCCGGTGCGGATCACCACCACGGGCTGGTTGAAGTCGGGCATGAGCTCATAGCTGAGGTTCATGTAGCCGATGATGCCCAAGAGCGCGAAGACGCTGAAGAGCACGATGATCAGCGAAGGCCGCCGGATCGAGATCTCTGTGATGTTCATGGCCGGATCGGGTTACTGCACTACCACGTTTGCGCCGTCGCGCAGGTCGATGAAGCCTGCGGTGACCACCACGTCGCCGGGGGCGAGGCCGTGGGTGATCTCCAGCCTGTCGCCCACGTGCGTTCCGGTGGAGACGGCGCGGCGTGCGGCCTTGCCATCCTTCACCAGGTACACCTCGGCACGGCCTTCCTCCATCATCACCGCGTTGGTGGCCAGCAGCACGCCTTGTTGCCGTTCGCCTTCATGCAGGAATACGCGGCCGAACATGCCCGCACGGATGTTGCCATCGGCGGTGTTCTTCACCCGTAACTGCACCGGGTAGTTGTTGGCGGGATCGGCCTTGGCGCCCACGAGCACCACGGTGCCATCCAGCGGAATGCCGGGCAGCGCATCCGCGGTGACACGCCAGCTCCGGCCTTCCTTGAAGCCGGCGATGTCCGCCTCGGGCACGCTGACGGTGAAACGCAGCGTGGCGATGTCGGTGAGCTGCACCAAGGGCACGCCCGGTGCTGCAAAGGCTCCCGCCTCATTTAACTTGGCGGTTACGATGCCCGCGAAGGGCGCACGGATGGTGGTCTTGGCGATCTGCTCCTGCAGGGTGGCGCGCTGCACCTGGGCCGTCCGCAGGCCCAATTCGGCTTTTTCCAATTGCACGCCTTGCACGGCATCGGCCTTGGCCAGCACGGTATATCGGTCCACATCGCTTTGCAGGCCGCCGATCTGTACTTCCACGCCTTGTAATTGCAGGCGCAGCAAGGAGTTGTCCAGTTGCACCAGCGGTTGGCCTCTGCTTACACGCCTGCCCACATCCACCAGCACCTCCGCGATCTTGCCCTGCACCTCGGCGCTCACCTTGCTCTCGCGGTCCGGCTCGAAGAGGCCCACGTACGAGCGCCCTTCGCCCAAGGGCTCCAGCCGCAAGGTGTCCACGGCCACCGATACGGGCTTCGCACTGTCGTAGCGGTAGACCAGCGCCTCCGCCGTGCGCTTGTTGTGCGCTAAGCGTACGAACACCAATACCACCAGCGCTACCGAGAACCCGATGATGATCCACCTGCGCTTGCTGTTCTTCTGTTCCGCGTCCATTGTCCGTCAGTTGTTCGTTTGCATGAGGTTGCCCGTTGCCGCCTTCAGTTCCAGGTCCGCCTTCAGGTAGTCCACCAACGCGGCGAGCTGGTCTTGCTGGGCGGTGCGCAGGGCATTGTCCGCCAGCAGCACGTCGGTGAGCGAGGCGGTGCCTTGGGCCTGCTGCAGAAGCGTTTGTTCGTAGATCCTTTGTGCCAGGTCCACCTGTTCCAAGGTGTTGGCCACGGTGGTGCGCGCCAGCTCCCGCTGCCGTTGGGCGGTGGCGGTGCGCAGGGCCTGCCGGTCATCCAGCAGCTTCAACTGCAGTTCGCTGTTGCGCAGCTCCAGCCGCTTCCCGGCCATCTTCCGGTTGATCACCGTACCGCTGAACAAAGGCCAGGACGCTTGCAGGCCGGCCATGCTCACCGGATGGAACTTCAGGAAGTCGTTCGGTGGCTTGTCGTAGCCGAAGCCCATGGTGCCATAGCTGCCCATCAGGTTCACCGAGGGCAGGTAGCGCGACCGGCCCAGCGTGCCAAGTTCGCTGCGCACCAGCTCCGTCCGTGTTTGCGCCAGGCGGTGTTCCACGGTGGTGGCGGGCAGGTAGCCCGCATCCTGGCCCATGGCTATGGCGGGGTTGATCCGCAGGTCGCGTTCCAAGGGCAGGCCCATGGCCAGCTTCAGCGCATCAAGCACTTGTGTGTACCGGCTCGCGACTTGACCGCGCTGGGTGGCCAATTGCGCCACTTGCAGTTCCACGCGGCCTACATCGGTGCCGGTGGCCAGCAGTTGTTCACGCAGCAAGCGAACGTTGCGCAACAGCTTGCCGGTGTTCACTGCATTGCTGTCCAGAAAGGCTATTTGGTGGTGCAGGACCTGTGCGTTGCAGTAAAGCGTGGTCACCTCTTGCACCACTTCCTCCCCGGTTTTGCGCAGTTGCAGTGCTTGCAGTTCGGCGGCCACGCCGGCCGTGCGGATGCCCCCGAACAACTGCGGGTTGTACAGGGGCCAGGCCAGCTGCACGTTCGCGTTGATGTTGTGCGGAACGCCGAATTGCACCTCCTTGAACTGCCCTTCGCCCGCCATGGGATTGAAGGTGCTCAGGGGCATGAACTGGTAGGGCAGGTCAATGGACCAGCGGTAGTCACCGTTGGCGGTGAACTTGGGAAGCCGGTTGGCCTTGGCCTCCTTCAGGCGTTCCTCGCCCAGCTCCACCTGGTTGCGGCCGATCAACAGTTCGGCGTTGCGGGCCAAGGCGGTGTCCACGCATTGTTGCAGGGAGAAGGGGGCCTGGCCAAGAGCCGCGCCACCAACCGCGAGGAGGATGAGGGCCAAACCAAGTTTGCGAGTATTCACTAACATTTTTGGGCAAATTTTTTTGAAGCTATCGCCGTAGGGTTCCGAGCGTTCGTTCCCGTTGATCCCCCGCATACCGTTCCGATTCCATCGTTCCGCTGCCTTGTTCACTTGCCGGTTTCCGCCAATTTCAGGATGCCCTCCAGCACGGCCTTGCCGTCCTTCGCCAAATTGGCCTTGTGCCCGCCCAGTTTCCATTTCATCACGGCCAGCCGCATGCTGCCCAAGATGATCGTGGTGAGCGTGGAAGCGCCCACCAGCTTGCCGTAATGCCCTGCTGCCTGGCCCGCCTCCACGTTGCGCCTCACGTGGCCTTGCATCAGGTCCATGATCTCGGCCACCTTGGCGCTCAGGGCCTCGTCGAAGTGGAAGATGCTCTCGGCGAAGATCACGCTCACCACGGCGGGCTTCGCCGCAAAGGCCTTCAGCTGCGAATTGAAGATCGCGCGCAATTCGGCGCCTTGGTCCGCATACGGCTTTGCAAGCACATCATTCAAGCGTGTCCTCATCTCGCTCATGAAGTAATCCAGCAAGCCCAGCAGGATTTCGTTCTTCCCCTTGAAGTGCCGGTACAGCGCAGGCTCCGAAAGATCGAGGTCTCCTGCCAGGTTCTTGATCGTCAGGTGCTGGATGCCGTGCGCGTCGATCCGCGCGGTTGCGGCTTCCATGATCTCGATCTGGCGTTCGGTGAAGGGTTCCATGCGGGAGTTGCGGGCAAGGGGGTGGACTGTGGATCCGGGTACAAATATAGTTAGTGAATACTAACAACGGTAAAGATCTTCCCATCCATGGGTTCAGATGGTTTCCCGGGGAGGTTCCCTGAACAGGCTTTGCACTGTGGTGCCGTTGTCCAGTTTTCCCGCCCCGGAACCTCCGGGATTCCCGCTTGGAGGCCCATGAATGGAGCTTCCTCGCTCCAAGCGTCCGACCAAGGCTTCGCGCTGCGGACCTTGACGCAGAAGGTTTTTCCTCCCTCACTACTCCATGGTCCTGTTCGGTAAACATTGAGGGAGCTGCTCCATAAAAGCCCCGCAGCGGACCTTGACACCAAAGGGCTACACCACCCGCCGGATCCCGCACAACCTGTGCGTGTGGCGTTGTTCAGCCTCGTTGAAAATGCCTTCTTCATCCAGGCGGTCGATGCGTACCCGGCCGGAGGCATGCAGGATGCCGTGGTTTTCAAGCACGATGCCCACATGGACCACGCGGCCCGCGTCGTTGTTGAAGAAAGCCAGGTCGCCGGTTACGGCACGGCGCAGTTCCTCCACCGCTTTTCCTGTTTCGGCCTGTTGCCACGCATCGCGGGGAAGCCGCACGCCGCCCACGAGGTACAGCATCTGGGTAAGCCCCGAGCAATCCACGCCAAAGGGTGATCGGCCGCCCCAGAGGTAGGGCGTGTTCAGCCATTGGTCCTTCAGGGCCAATAGGCGCATCACGGCGGTGCCGTTGGGCTGGGCGGTGGTGCGCCCGGGGAAACTGAGCCGTTCGCCCGCAATGTGGAAGCGGCCTGCGGAGTAGGAGGGGAGCACCGCGCCGAAGGGCACGATCATGGTTCCGGAAGGAGTGGCGATGTGGACGAACTGCTCAATGGAGCGCACCGGCTTCGGGTCGGGCAGGTCATGCGTCAGTGCCATCTGTTTGTTGTCCACCCATCCCTCATAGCCGTCGTGGTGAAAACGCAGCCGGGCCCATTTGGGGCCCTGCTCCAGCAGGTCGGCCGTTTCGCCCAGCAACCACTGGGTTACTTGCTCCGCACGGTCATCGGCTTCGCGGCGCACGGGCACGATGCTCAAGGGGCAGATGGCGGTTTCCGGCTGGCTCATGCAGCGAAGTTGGGCCTCGTGGCCAAGCCCCGGCACACGGCTGCGGCAAGTTTTGCGCGGTGCCTCGTTGATCGCCGCCCGGCGGCACGGAAATGAAAAAAGGCCGGTGGAGGAAAATCTCCGGCCGGCCTTTGTCCTGTCCGAAAAAGATCAAAGCGCTTCGATCACCATGGCGCTGGCGCCGCCCCCTCCGTTGCAGATGCCCGCCGCGCCGTACTTCTTGCCGCGCTGCTTCAAGGCATGGATCAGCGTGACCATGATGCGTGCACCGCTGCAACCCAGCGGATGCCCCAGTGATACGGCGCCGCCGTTCACGTTCACCTTGGCGGGGTCCAGGCCGAGCAGCTTGGTGTTGGCAATGCCCACCACGCTGAAGGCCTCGTTCAGTTCCACCAGGTCCATGTCTTCCATCTTCAGGCCGGCCTTCTTCAAGGCGATGGGGATGGCCTTTGCCGGGCTGGTGGTGAACCACTCGGGCGCCTGCTCCGCATCGGCGTAGGCCAGCACTTTAGCGAGGGGTTTCAGGCCAAGGGCCTTGGCCTTGTCCGCGCTCATCAGCACCAGGGCCGCAGCACCGTCGTTGATGGTGCTGGCGTTGCCTGCGGTTACGCTGCCTTCCTTGGTGAACACGGGCTTGAGGGCCTTCAACTTCCCGAAATCCACGTTCTTGTATTCCTCGTCCTCGCTCACCACCGTGTCGCCTTTGCGGCCTTTCACGGTTACGGGCACCACCTCCTCCTTGAAGCGGCCTTCCTTCCATGCGTTGGCGCTGCGGGTGTAGCTTTCGATGGCGAAGGCGTCCTGCTCCTCGCGGCTGATCTTTTCCTCGGTGGCGCACAGGTCGGCGCACACGCCCATGGCCTTCTGGTCGTACACGTTGGTAAGGCCGTCCTTGCCGATGCCGTCCACCAGTTTGCCATCGCCGAAGCGATAGCCGTAGCGGCCCTTTTCCACATAGTAGGGTGCGCCGCTCATGCTTTCCATGCCGCCGGCCACCACCACATCCGCATCGCCGAGCATGATCTCCTGGGTGGCGTAGATCATCGCCTTCATGCCGCTGGCGCACACTTTGTTCACCGTGGTGGCGGGGATGCCGTCCGGCAGCCCGGCGAATTTTGAGGCCTGACGAGCCGGGGCCTGGCCTACGTTGGCCTGCAGCACGCAACCCATGATCACATCGTTGATCTCCCCACCCTTCACACCGGCTTTCTCCACGGCTGCTTTAATGGCGGCGGCGCCCAGTTCCGGCGCTGGCACGGTGGACAGTGCGCCCCCGAAGGAGCCGATGGGGGTACGTACTGCGGAAACGATAACTACTTCGCGGGCCATGGAGAAAAGGTTTTGAATTGGGCCGCAAAGGTACGGAGCGGGGAGGAGGGCGGAAGCTGGGGGCAATGGACGGTGATGGACGCGGCGGAACGGCCGCGTCCATCACCGTCCATTGGTGTCCATTGAACCTGGCAAGAACAGTGGGGGGATTGCGCGTGTTTCGGCATCGCTCAGCATCGCGCTATCCCGGAAGGGGGAGGCTTCACCATGCAAACCGGGGTCGCTTCGCTCCCGGTTTGTTCGTTCCGGGGAATGCTTCAAGCTGCGCTTGGGGGATTGCGCGTGCTTCGGCATCGCTCAGCATCGCGCTATCCCGGAGGGGGGAGGCTTCACCATGCAAACCGGGGTCGCTTCGCTCCCGGTTTGTTCGTTCCGGGGAATGCTTCAAGCTGCGCTTGGAGGATTGCGCGAGGCGCGCTATCCCGGAGGGGGGGGAGGCTTCACCATGCAAACCGTGTCGCTTCGCTCCCGGTTTGTTCGTTCCGGGGAATGCTTCAAGCTGCGCTTGGGGATTGCGCGAGACGCGCTATCCCGGAAGGGGGAGGCTTCACCATGCAAACCGGGGTCGCTTCGCTCCCGGTTTGTTCGTTCCGGGGAATGCTTCAAGCTGCGCTTGGCATTCCCCGGAACGAACAAACCGCCCGCCTTTCGGCGGACGGTTTGCATGGTGGCGGAGAGGGGGGGATTCGAACCCCCGGTACAGTTTAACCCGTACGGCAGTTTAGCAAACTACTGGTTTAAGCCACTCACCCACCTCTCCGTGTTTCGGGCGGCAAATATAGCCGTATGCCCCATACTTCGCGATCCCGGTTGGATTCGAACCAACGGCCGCCTGCTTAGAAGGCAGGTGCTCTATCCAGCTGAGCTACGGGACCAGGTGCAAAGAACTGAAATTCACGGAACCGCAGGGCCACAGATGGATGGTGCAACGTGCTCCTTTCCACGCAGGACAGAGGCCAGCTAAGCTACGGGAAATAGGCCGCGAAGGTAGGCCCCTGCATGTGCTCAACCCGATGGCCGCAACGCAAAAGGGGCCGCCCTTGCGGAACGGCCCCTTTGCTTTTTGTCGGGGCGGCCAGATTCGAACTGACGACCTCCTGCTCCCAAAGCAGGCGCGATACCGGGCTACGCTACGCCCCGAAAAATTGGGCTGCAAAGAAAGGGTTTTTACGCTTGCCCCGGCCATCAGGGTGTAAAATGGCCGCGATCAACGGTGCGAATACATACGTTCGGCAATTCCCGTTTTCTTTGCTTCCGGCAGTCACCACCACGATGAACGAACCTACCATGGCCATGAACGATTCCCCAAGCCCCGCGCCACCAAGCCAGCAACCGGGCCGCATGGGCTGGCTGCGCCGCTCCATGACCTTCCGTGCGGCTGTGGTGGCCGTGCTGGTGCTGCTGTTGCTGATCCCCTTGTACATGGTGCAGGACCTGATCCGGGAACGGGAATACACCAAGCAGGAGGCCATCAATGAAGTGAGCGCCACCTGGGGCGGGGCGCAAACTGTCACCGGGCCGTTGATCAGTGTGCCCTACCGGACCAATGAACGGGTGCAGCTTGAAAGCGGACGCACCGAGGTGCAGGAGGTTACGCGGTATGCCCATTTCCTGCCGGAAGCATTGGACGTGAACACCGTGCTCGATCCCGAGCGGAGGCATCGCGGCATTTATGATGTCGTGGTCTACAAGGGCCACATCACCTTGGATGCGCGGTTTCCGGCAATGAAGGGCCTGTTGCCGTCCATGGCTGCGGCCTTGCGCTGGGATGAAGCTTCCATTTGCCTTGGTATCAGCGACCTGCGCAGCATCAAGCAGCAGGTGAAGGCCGAAATGGCGGGCAAGGCAATTGCCTTCGAGCCGGGCCTGCCCTCGGATGACATTGCAGCAGCGGGCCTCAGCGCCGCCCTGCCCCTGGACAGTGCCGCCATGGGCGGCGCGTTCAGCATGAAGATCATGCTGGAGCTGAACGGCAGCGGCAGCTTCCGGGTGGTGCCCATCGGGCGGAACACCACGGCCACCATGGCCTCCACCTGGCCGGACCCCAGCTTTCAAGGTGCCTTCCTGCCGGACAGCTCGGGCGTCTCCAAGGCGGGATTTACGGCACACTGGAGCGTGTTGCACCTCAATCGGCCCTATCCGCAGGAGTTCACGGGCACCCGCAACGCGGAATTGGAAGCGAGCACATTCGGCACCGACCTTATGCTGCCCGTGGATGAATACCAGAAAAGCACCCGGGCCACCAAATACGGGCTGATGCTGATCGTGCTGGTGTTCCTGGTGTTCTTCTTCGTGGAGGTGCTGCAAAAGCTGCACATCCACCCGATCCAATACCTGCTCGTGGGCTTTGCGCTGTGCATCTTCTATACGCTGCTCATTGCGCTCAGCGAGCACATCGGGTTCAGCGCGGCCTTCATCAGCTCCGCCGTGGCGGTGATCGGCCTGGTGGTGTTCTATGCACGCAGCGTGTTCGGCCAGGCCAAGGCCACCCAATTGCTGGGCTTGGTGATGCTCCTGGTGTTCGGCTTCATGTTCACCTTGATCAACCAGCAGGACTATGCGTTGCTGATCGGAAGCATCGGCTTGTTCATCGTGCTGGCCATCGTAATGGCCGTAAGCCGGAAGATCGACTGGAACCGGGCGGGGGATTAGCGGCCGCGGCCATGCCGGTCGGGCATTTTGTGCGCTTGTCGGGCACTTTCCGCAGGTCGTCGAATTGTTGATCTTTGGCTGTGCAGGGCCGTAAGACAGGCGTTGTTGGTCCTCAACTTCGCGTCGCCTTCACGGTCACTTTTTCCCCGCCCGATCATGCGCTCCCTGCTCCTGTTTTCCCTGTTTCTTTCCCTGTGCCCCGCTGCCCGTGCCACGGACTACTACGTTTCCCCCGGTGGCAACGACCAGAACAGCGGGACCTCGGCAGGCAGCCCATGGCGGACGATCGCGCGGGTGAACCAGTCCACGTACTCCTATCAGCCCGGGGACCGCATCCTGTTTGAGCGCGGCGGCACCTGGCGGGGGGAGGTGGTGCTGGGCAGCTCGGGCACGGCCGCGCAGCCGATCACCGTGGGGGCCTACGGCAGCGGCGCCAGGCCGGTGATCAAGGGCAGCGAGGCGGTAACGGGCTGGACGGTGTACCAGGGCAGCATCTGGAAGGCGCCCGTGGCCGGGGGCAAGGTGCCCCAGGTGTACGTGGGCGGCCAGCGGATGACCCAGG
>JAFEAI010000273.1 GCA_018266475.1 Bacteroidota bacterium | reverse complement strand
TGCCGTTGGCGGCGCCGTTCAGCTCCAGGATGGAGTTCAGCGATCCGTTGGCCACGGGCAGCTGGGTGCTCAGGGCCATGCGGCCGGTGAGGTCCATCAGGCGCACTTCAGCCGTGCTGATCTGCTCATCGATGCCTTGTACGGCCACGTTCAGCTGCTGCCCATCGTTGGGGTTGGGCCAGAGGTTGATCTCAGGCTGCCCTTCCACCTGCACCAGGCGGCCGCCCAGCACGGGGTTGTTGTTGATGGTGATGGCGCAGGTGCTGGCGCAGAAGCCGCTGTAGAGGCCGTTCACCTTCACGTTGATCTGCACGTTGTAGGTGTTGCCGTTCACCAGCGGGGGGGCCACTTGGCTGTTCCACTTCAGCTGCAGGATGTAGGTGCTGCGCGTGAAGATCTGGTCGTAGCCCTCGTTGGAGTTGGTGATGCGGAACTGGTACTCGGTGGCGCCGGTTACGGGCGTGGCGTAGATGAAGCTGTTGTTCGTGTTGAACGCACGCACTTCATTGCAGCTATGTCCGTAAAGCGGTGCGGGGATCAGGCCGGAGCAGAGCACGGTCTCGGCAATGCCGAGGCCCACTTCGCAGCCGGTGCCCCAGTGGGCAGTGGCCAATGCGCCGTCCTTGTTGCTGCGCACGCGCACGAAGTACTTCACGCCGGGCGTCAGCGGATCCACCACCATGTCCCAGAACTGCACGTAGTTGTTGGTGCGCACCACGCGGCGCATAAAGCCTGCGTCGGGGTCGGTGAACTCGAACTCGTACTGGGTGGCGCCGGTGACCTTGTTTGCGAAGATCTTGTTGCCGAGCGCGTAGTTGAACACGCCGCAGCGGGCGGTTTCAATGTTGGCCGGGCCCAGGGGCAGGCAGAAGCTGTGTACGCTGCCGTATGCCGCCGTTGCGGGCGGGTTGGCGGGACTCACGCTGCCGTTGCTGAAGCTGTCCTTCAGGATGAGGCCGCCGGTGGTGGTGCGCAGCTCCCATCCGCCGTTGGCAATGCCGTCGCCGAAGCTGTCCATCAGCTTGAAGCCGTAGCAGCTACCGGCAAGGAACACGGTGGTGCTCACCGTGGTGTTGGCGGCATTGGGCGTGCCTTGCGCCAGCACGGTGCTGCCGCTGGGGTCGGTGACCTGCCAGCTGATCTGTGCGGGGTTGGCATCCGTGGTGATCTTCACCACGGCCATGTTTCCGTCCACGCACTCACAGTTGATGATCTGGCCTACCGCAAAGCCGGAGCTCGGCGTGCAGGGGCCGCCCTCCACACCTGGCAGGAAGGGGCAGCTGTCGGCGCAATCGGGGATGCCGTCGCCATCGCTGTCGGTGTTGTTGAGCACTTCGTTGTACCCCACGGTGAAATCCATGCCGTAGTTGTAGCCGTCCACGATCACGTAGTAGGTCTCACCTGCGGTCACGGGGATGGTCGGCGTTTGGTACATCCAGTCCCACACGAGCGGATCATTGTTGAACCAGCTGTACTGGAAGCAGCTTCCGGCAGCCACTTGTGCATAGTAGGTGGGGTTGCTTGCCGGAGGGAAGACCACGGCATTGTCGGAGGCGCGACGGACCACTACGCCGATGTAGGTGCCGGCGGCAGTGGCGGGTACGCACACGTTCACCTTTGCGGAATCAGCGCACTGGCCGGCGGTGAACTTGGCCCAGAAGTCGTTGCCCCAGAAGGTGCTTTCCTGGCTGCTGTACCCGTTGGCGGTGTAGGTGTTGCCGGTGTATGCCACACCATTGGTCAGGGGAATGGCGTTGGTGGCGCCATTTCCGCCCACGCGGAAGTTCCAGTTGGTGGGGCAGGTGGCGGTGCCGAAGCTGTTCTTGGGCACTGCGCGCCAGCTCACCGGGTTGCCAAGGCCCACCAAGGCCTTTACGGCGGCGGTGGTGTAGCCAGCAGGGGTGATGGAGTTGGTGGCCACGCTGGTGAGCGGGCTGGCCGATCCGTTCCAGTAGATGTCATAGCCCGAGGCGCCGAACACGGCAGGCCAGCTGAAGGCGATGTTGTTGGTGTTCACGGCCAAGGTGGTGCCATTGGCCGGGTTGGTGGGGTTGGCCACGCAGCCGGGGATGCCCGGGCAGCCCAAGGTGAAGGGCCTGGTATGCACTTGGTAGTTCGCATCGCTCATCAGGTAGTAATCACCTGCGGCGGGCACGTTGAAGGAGAGGATGCCGCCAGTGCCGGCAGGCACGCTGCCCACGCAGGTGAAGGCGCTGGCCGCGCAGCCGTTGGCCACGGAGGTCATCACATAGCTGATCTTGGTGGATCCGCCCATGTCGCCGATGCCGGCCGTAATGCCGTAGGTGCCGGCCTGTGTGGCGGTGAAGCGGTACAGGCGCTCGGGGCCGTTGCCATCAGGGCCACCGCCGGGGAAGCAGCTTGCCGCGCCGGTGTACATATTGCCGTCGTAAGCGGCATTCCCATTGCTGTATGCTGCCGGGGCATTGTTATCCGCGTTCAGCACGCCGCAGCTGATCAGCTGTGCGGTGGAGCAGTCCATGCTGGTGGTTACGCTGGCGCGGAAGCTGTTGGCCGAATAGCTGGGGCCGCTGCACACCTGGCGCACGAACACGCTGTAGGTGGTGGCGCCGGTAAGGCCGGTGAGGACGAAGGGCGAGGTGGCGTTGGAGGAAGCAATGGTGCCACCGGTGCCGGCAGTGGCGCCGGTGCCTGGGGTAAGGTTCGCCGGGCCGTACTCAATGATGCAGGGCTGCGTGGTATTGCCCCAGCTTACCGTGGCGGTGGTGCCGCCGACGGCGGAGAAGGTCACCACGTTCGGCGTGCTGCAGGCAGGGGCCGCAGCGCAGCTTACCGTACCCTTCACGGGCTTGTCGTAGTACGTGTCAATGCCCACCGCGCGGAAGCGCAGGGTGAGGCAGCCGCTGGCGTGGGTGCTGGTGAACGGACCGGGAGGGGTGGTCTGATACGGAGAACCGTAGTAGCCGCCCGCAGGAATGCTGTTGGCACCGTTGGTCAAGCCCGACTTGTTTGAGGCAAGCATCGGCGCGCTCACGTTCGGCCCGTCGTATACGTAAAACGCCGAGTAGTTGTACACGTTGGACAGGTTGAGCTGGCTGACGGTGTAGGTCACTTTGTCCCCCGCATTGTCCGGGCAAATGGTCATCACCGAATCAAAGGGAGCCGTGTTGCCGCTGGGGCGGAAGAAGATATCGTACGGTCCGCCGCAGCCGGGCATGGTGCGGAAGTTCAGGGGCGCGACGCTCCACGCGCTGAGATCACCGCCGCCGCAGTTGCCGCGGAAGAAGGCGGAGTAGGCGGTGTTTGCCGTAAGGCCGGTGAGGGATGCCGTGCCGCTGGCGGAAGTACCGCTGGCGACTGCCGGGCTGGCCGGGGTGCCACCACCGGCCACCACGAGCCATTCCACATTGGGCGAGGCGCCCGCGTTCCAGCCGAGGGTGGCACTATGTACGCCCACGTTGGAAACCGTGCGGTTGGTGGGCGGGAAGCAGGTGGGTGCAGGGGCGCAGGTGAAGTCGGCGCTCCAGCCCATGCCGCCGGTCCAAATGCCGGCGGAATACACCTGTACCGTAAGGCAGCCGTTGGCCGCAGTGGAGGTGTAGACCGGTGGCTTGTTCGCGGTGTTGGTGGAGGTCCATCCGCCAGCGGGGATCGTCCACTCGCTGCCGCTGTATGCAGGGCCATTGCCGCCGGGCACCATGGGCGCGCCGGTGCTGTTGCCGTCAAAGATGTACATGCGGGAAGCGTTCGGCGCGTTCCAGCGCAGGCCGTTCCAAGTGGCGAAGTTCACCGTGACCACATCGCCGGGGTTCGTGGGGCACACGGTGTGGGCCTCCGTGAATTGCACAGCGTTGAGGTTGGCTGCGCCGCCCGGGCTTGTCCAGTTGGCACCACAGCCCCACATGGTTTCAAACACGGGGCTCGTGGCCCACGCGCTGTAATCGCCCCCGCCGCAATCGGCGCGGACATAGAAGCGGTAGGTGGTGGAGGAGGCCAGGCCGCTGGCGCTGGCCGTGGTGCCCGATGCGGTGCCGCTGGCAGTAGGCGAGGGGCTGCCGGGGGTGCCGCTGCTGCGCACTTCCCACTGGTAGCCGCCGGAAGGGTTGCTGGTGCTGGCCGTCCAGTTCAGGGTAGCGCTGGAGAGGGTCATATTGCTGGCCAGCAGCCCTGTGGGAGCCAGGCAAGTTGGAGGAGGCCCTACGGCAAGCGTATAGTCCAGCACCTGCCCATAATAGAAAGATGCCGCACAGGCTCCTGCAATGGAGTAATAGCTCTGGATCAACCGCATGCGCGTATTGCCGTTGGCAGCATTGTTCGGCACATTGATCGTGCCGGACAGTGCAGTAGCGGGTGTGCAATTGCCATCGGATGAGATCACTCCCAGGTCAACGCGCGTCTCGAAGGTGCCATCGAGGTCCCAGTCGAAGAAGGCAGCGCAGTTCATGTCATAGCCGACATCCGTATTCACGGTCAGGGTGTAGCCTGTTCCAGGAACCACATGCCCTATGGTTGCCGTGTAATCCACATACCCGTTATTGGGGTCTATGCTGTTGCTGTTGATGTCAGCAAAATTCACTGAGCAGAAGGTGAACGCCGGCGAACCCGATGACGCACAATACGTCTGAGCCGGAGCTCTGCCCAGGAAGAGCAGGGATGCCAGTGCGGGAAGCACCCCGCGCATGGCTGTTCGTAGTGTCTTGGTGTGCATGGTTAGGAGAGTTTGGTGAGTGTTGAGGTTACGGTTTTTAGAAGGACTGAGGGAGCAGCCGCACCCTTTCGGGCTACAGGCTTTGTGGTGGCAAGGCCCGGCGGACGCGGAAGCATCGCCGGTAGGGGTGACCGTAAGCCGACTTGCGGAAGTGCTGTGGCGGCGGGTCCGGGAAAATGCGTGAGGCGGTGGGGGAGAGTGTTGTTTTTTGGTGGGGAGAGGTGTTGGAGAGTTGGTGAGAAATGGACCCGTATGGAATCCACCGGGGCCAATGTTAAGGAATCGGAAAATACAATGCAAGAAAAATATATTTTTCAACCGGAGGCAACCATGGGGTTGGGTGTGCGTCCGCGCGGGTAACGTCATTGCGAGGACCTGTGTACCAAACAGGTCCGAAGCAATCTCTCATTTCGCCCCGACAGGATTTTTGAAGGGATGAACAGGATTACAGGATGAACAGGATTGCAGGATGGGACAGGATTACAGGATGAACAGGATTGCAGGATGAACAGGATGGGAGTTCCCTCAAGGTCTCCCGAAGGGGACCTTGCAGGTGTGGCATTCTGCGTCAAGGTCCGCTGCGCGAGACCTTGATGGGACCCAAACAGGTCCGAAGCAAACTCTAATTCCAAGGAGATCCCGGGAAGGCGAATCAAAGATTGCTTCGGCCCAAAGCGGCCTCGCAATGGAGGACCGCTGTGGTGAGCCCGTCGAACCACAGGGGAATCCCGCGTTGAATCAAAGATTGCTTCGGCCCGGGGCGGCCTCGCAATGACGCACCCCGTCATTGCGAGGACCTGTGCACCTAACGGGTCCGAAGCAATCTCTAATTCCAAGGAGATCCCAGGAAGGGAATCAAAGATTGCTTCGGCCCAAAGCGGCCTCGCAATGACGTGGTGATGAGTTCCCTCAAGGCCTCCCGAAGGGGACCTTGCAGGTGTTGCACGCTGCGTCAAGGTCCGCTGCGCGAGACCTTGATGGGACCCAAACAGGTCCGAAGCAATCTCTAATTCCAAGGAGATCCCGGGAAGGCGAATCAAAGATTGCTTCGGCCCAAAGCGGCCTCGCAATGACGTTGTGCTTCGGGGGTCAAAGCGCGAGAACTTGATGGGAACGGTGAGCGCCTTGGTGGAATTCTCCTCTTCTGCATGTTCACAAAGAAATAAGGTTAGCTTTGCGATTGGTGTCTCCCCACCACAGTCCGTGTTCTCCCCTCCACACAGGATACATGCATCATGCTACTCTCCATAGCAGGCGAAGTACAAGGTACTTCCACGGATAGGTCAACGGCGGTGCGCCATCGGCGTACGGTAGTGGCGGGCAAGCGGCGGCTTGTACAGCTTGGTGCCTTGCTTTTCTTCGTTCTGGTACTGCCCTTTGCGGCCCGTGCGCAGGGCAGCGAGGATCCCTCGGATGCCACGCCGGCACTGGCGGCGAACGTGACTGACAACCTGAGCCTCGGGGCCTTTCCGGCCAGTTGCCCCAACCTGAGCACGTCATTCTCGTTGGCCAGTGTTTCTTCGGTCACGGCGGAGAGCATCGTGCCTTATGCACCATGCACCTATACGCCCAGTCCCTATCCTCCGCCCGCGCCGCCCAACGACATGTGGTTCCGGCTTAACCCGGCCTTTTCCGACGCGGTGTACCGGTTCACCCTGGTGGGCTCCGGTGCAACGCCCATGACCCGCGGGGGGCTGGCCCTCTATGAGGCGCCCTCGGCGGCAGGGCCGTTCCGGCTGCTGGCGTGCGCCACAGGCGGAGGCGGCAGCGCCATGCTGGCCTCTGCCGAGGCCACATGCCTAACGGCAGGCAACAAGGTGTACGTGCGGGTGTGGGACCGCACCGTACCTACGGTGAACAGCAGCTTCAGCATTTGCGTAACGGGCCAGCGGAGCTCCACGCTTACGGGCGCCAACGACCGCGGTGCGGATGAAACGGCCTGCACGGCGCGCACAGTGGCGAGCGTGGGCGCATTCTCCTCCTCGGGAGCAGCGGTGAACTATGTTTATTCCTGTGATGAGGGCTTTCTGCAGGCCAGCGGAGAGCAAGCCGGTGGCGACCTGTGGGTGAAACTGGTGGTGCCGCCCACGGGCTGGGTGGTGATCAAGACCTCCAACGGTACCTCCACTTCCACGCGCTTTGGCGGCGCAACCGCCGTTTCCGGCATCTTGGGCACCAGTGCGTACCTCGCCACTAACTGCAACGACAAGACCACGTTCAGGGAGGTGGGCTTCTCCCAAGACCTGGTATCGGCGGCTGCGGGCACGGGTGGCAACTTGAACATCCGGTGCCTGCCCCCGGGGGCCACGCTGTACGTGCGTTTCTATTCCCTGAAGAGTTCGATGAACGGCTTGCAGGTGAAGCGCTTCGGCCAGTTCCGGTTTGAATGGATGGCGCCTTTGCCTTATGTGGGTTGGACGCCTGCGGACATGGCAGCGAATGGCTCGCCCTGCGGTGCGGCCAATGTGGTGATGAATGCCGCTGCGGCGAACAGCACCACAGTGAACGGGTGCAACCCGCCCAACATCCCCCCGCCGTATTGCGGTTCCTTCAGCAATGCCAAGCTCAGCGTATGGCACTCCTTTGTGGCGCCGCCTTCGGGCATGGTGCAGATCGATGTGAAGGGCGTGGCCCCCCTGCCGATCCCGGCCGCCACGGCGCTGTATACCAGCAACGGCCAAGGATGCGACGGCAACCTGGCGCTGGTGGCCTGTGATGACAGGCAGGGGCCGGGCGGCAGTGCGCGCATCATCAAATGGGGATTGACGCCGGGGCAGACGTATTACGTGCGCACCTGGTCCACCAGTGGTGCGGACGGCACCTTCTCCATCCAGGTGACCGAGCCCACCGCCGCACCGGGCAACTGCATGTACATGGTGGACCTGTGGCAGAACGGCACCGCCGGCAGCTTGAGCATGAGCGTCTCCATCAATGGCGGGGCGCCCACGGTGTACTCGGGTTCGCCCTCTGGCGGTTTCCTGGTGCAGGTGCCCCAAGGGGCCAGCGTGGATTTCGCGTTCAGCAATACGGGCACCACCGGCATGTACTATTATGCCATCTGGCAGGCGGGCTGGCAGGATCCGTTATGGTGGAGCGATGGCGGCTACTCGGTGTTCGGTCCACAGCCCATACCGACCTTCAACTACCATTTGACCTCCGCCTGTACGCGGCCTGCCAGCTACCCCATTACCGATTGCGCGGGCATGAAGACCATTTGCCCGGACATGGGCGGCACGGGCCCCAGCCCCACCTACACGTGGAACGGTAGCATGCGGGTGGGTTCGCCCATCAACGACCACAACATGAACGGGGCAGGCAGCGGCCCTTACCAGGGCTATACCTACAGCCAGAGCAATGGCTATGCCCAGGACCTGGCGGGTGCGAATCTCGGTTGCCTGGAACCGAACAATGCGGCGATCAATTGGCTGGTGCTGCGCCCCACCGGCAATGGTACGGTGGGCTTGATGTTCCAGGCCACCACCGCAGCGGTGCCCACCGACCTTGATTTTGCCATCTGGGACATGGGGTCCTTGACGTACGATCCCGGCGCGGACAGCGTGCATGCGGACGTGGTGTGCCCGCCGCAGACGGCGCCCATCCGCTGCAGCAGTGCGCGCACCACGGGCTACACGGGCCTGCTTGCCGGGCGGCCTGAAACGACCGAGGGCCATGGCGGCTACGGCTTTGTGGCTCCCCTGCCGGTACAGGCCGGCCACGGATACTTGATCGCCCTGGTGCCGGTGGGCATTGCGCCATCGGCCACCGTGTCCTACAATGGGTCATGGACCTTGTACAAGAATGCTGCGGGCACCACGGATGTGAGCCTCATCAATTGCACGCGGCTGGTGCTCCCCGTGGAGCTGCTCTTCCTGGCCGGGCTGCCCAACGGCAACGTAGTGGACCTTAGCTGGGCCACGGCCACCGAGAAGAACAGCAGCCGCTTTGTGGTGGAGCGCAGCACGAACAACCTGGATTTCGTGCCCATCGGGCAGGTGCGCGCGGCGGGCAACAGCCAGTACCGCATCGACTACGGCTTCACCGATCCCGCACCGGTACACGGGGTGAACTACTACCGCCTCCGGTTAGTGGACCTCGACGGCAGCTATGAGACCAGCAACGTGATCGCGGTGGAGTTCACCGGCACCGGAAACGGGCTGTCCGTGTGGCCCAACCCGGTGCAGGAGCTGCTGCACATCGGCGTGAACCTGCACGGACAGGCCGCAGTTACCGTGCAGGTGTTGGATGCCCTGGGGCGCATGGTGCAGCAGCAGCGCACGGTGGTCGCTGCAGGCCAGGCTTCCATGGAAGTGGGCACCGCCACGTTGGTGCCTGGCGCGTACATGGTGCGCATCTTAGGAAGTGGTGGTGAGCAGCTGGGAACAGCGCGGTTTGTGAAGGACTGAAGGGACTTCTTCCCATTGATCTGCCGCCAACCGCAACGGGCTTGCACGGATGCCGGGTTAACTACGAAAGGGGGCGGCTGTGGTGAATCCGTCGAGCGCAATGCGCGGATGGGATCAAAGATTGCTTCGGCCCAGGGCGGCCTCGCAATGACGTGGTGGCTTCGGTCCAGGGTGGTGAATAGTTCCCTCAAGGTCTCCCGAAGGGGACCTTGCAGGTGTGACGCTCTGCATCAAAGTCCGCTTCGCGAGACCTTGATGAGACCCTACCGGATGAACAGGATGGGACAGGATTACAGGATGAACAGGATGGGAGTTCCCTCAAGGTCTCCCGAAGGAGACTTTGCAGGTGTGGTGCTCTGCGTCAAGGTCCGCTGCGCGAGACCTTGATGAGACCCTGACCTCGCAATGACGCACAGATCCCGTCATTGCGAGGACCTGTGCACCTAACAGGTCCGAAGCAATCTCTAATTCAATGGAGATCCCGCAAAGGGAATCAAAGATTGCTTCGGCCCAAGGCGGCCTCGCAATGACGTTGTGGCTTCGGCCCAGGGCGGCCTCGCAATGGAGGACCGCTGTGGTGAGCCCGTCGAACCACAGGGGAATCCCGCGTTGAATCAAAGATTGCTTCGGCCCAAAGCGGCCTCGCAATGACGTAGTGGCTTCGGCGCAGTGCGGTTTCGCAATGGAGGACCGCTGTGGTGAGCCCGTCGAACCACAGAGGAATCCCGTGTTGGATCAAAGATTGCTTCGGCCCAAGGCGGCCTCGCAATGACGCACCCCGTCATTGCGAGGACCTGTACACCAAACAGGTCCGAAGCAATCTCTAATTCAATGGAGATCCCGCAAAGGGAATCAAAGATTGCTTCGGCCCAAAGCGGCCTCGCAATGACGTAGTGGCTTCGGCGCAGGGCGGTTTCGCAATGAGGTTGAGGCATCAAGTTCCGCTGCACGCCCTACGAACTACGCCCTGCGCCCCACGAACTAACTCGCAATGAGGTTGAGTCATCAAGTTCCGCTGCACGCCTTCGCGAAAACGCTTCGGCAGAAAGGGCACGAGGTCTTGATGGTATTCTGCGTGTACCAGCTGGCTTGAGGAAAATGCCTAAACTTGCGGATGGTGTCTCTCCCACCATCCTCCGTGTTCTCCCGCACTGGAACCATGCAGCATGCCACTCTCCATAGCATCCACACGAAAGGTTGCACCTGACCGCTCGCCGGGTGCAACGGCATCGGAAGGCCGGCCAAGGCTTTTCCATGTGCTTAGGCACGGCAGGCGGTTACTGCTGGCGGGTGCATGGCTGTGCGCAAGCCTTGCGGTACCGCTTGCAGCAAGCGCACAGGGCAGTGAAGATCCCTCGGACCTTACACCCTCGCTGACCTCCAACGTGAACGATGCGATCGCCCCGGCATTCCCGGCAACATGCACCGTCCCCAGCCTGAACGGGCCGTTTTCCTTGGCCACGGTCTCGGGCGTTACCGCACCAAGTGCCGGGTTGGCATACGCCCCCTGTGCCTATGCACAGGCGGCACCTCCGCCCTCGGCCCCGCCGAACGACATCTGGTTCCGCATGGACCTTCCCAGTGCGGATGCCGTGTACCGCTTCACCCTCATTGGCAGTGCAACACCAGGCCCCGCCATGGTGAAGGGCGGCATGGCCGTGTATGAGGCGCCGAACGCGGGCGGGCCGTTCCGCCTGCTGGACTGCTCCAACGGGGGATCCCTGACGAACACCTTGCCTACGGTGGAGGCCAGTTGCATCACAGCCGGCAACAAGCTCTATGTGCGGGTGTGGGACCGCAGCAGCCCGTCGGTCAATTCAAGTTTTACCATCTGCGTGCGGGGCCAGCGCAGCACGCTGATGCCCGACCGCGGCGCCGATGAAACCCCCTGTGCTGCACGCACCATTGCGGCAGTTGGAGCCTTCTCCCTGGCTACCACCTCCCCGCCGGTGATCAATTATGTGTATGCCTGCGATGAAGCGGGCTTTCTGCCCACCACCCCCGAAAAGAACGGGGGAGACCTGTGGGTAAAGCTGCAAGTGCCCAACACCGGGCAGGTGATCATCAAGGCCTCCTTCGGCACGGCCCCGAACAGCATGATCGGGAGCGGAAATCCCGTGGTGGGCAGCTTTGGGGTAAGCGCCTACTTGGCCTCCAATTGCTCCGACTACAACACCTTCAGGGAGGTGGGCAGCGTGGTTACCCTGGTCACTCCATCTGGCACTACTGCTGCAAGCGCCAACCTCAATATTTCCTGTATGCCTGATGGGGCATGGCTGTACGTGCGGCTCTACGCGCTCAAGGAGGCCACGAGCGGCACCAAGGTGAAGCGCTTCGGCCAGGTGCGATTTGAATGGATGGCGGGTCCCTTGCCCTACCCGGGCTGGACACCGGCGAACCGGCCGGCCAACAGCGACCCGTGCGGCGCGGTGGACCTGGTAGTGGATGCGGCCTGCACCGGTGCCATGGTGTCCGGCGGCAACAGCAGCGGCGCGTGCAACACACCCGGCATTCCGGCACCCTCCTGCGGCGGGTACAACAGTGGCACGGCCAGCGTGTGGCACAAATTTGTTGCCCCCGGCAGCGGCATTGTACAGATCGATGCCAAGGCGGCAGGGCCCGCGCCCGTAAACCCGGCCATAGCGCTGTACACAAGCAACAACCAGGGCTGTGGTGGCCGCATGGCCCTGATCGCCTGCGATGACCGGCAAGGCCCCGGCAGCGCCGCCCGCATCATCAAGTTCGGGCTGGTGCCCGGCCAGACCTACTACATCCGCACCTGGGGCATGTCCGCGGATGGAACGTTTTCCCTGTGCGTAAGCCAGCCCACGGCCCCTGCGGGCAGCTGCCTGTACATGATCGACCTGTTTGCCAAGAGCAGCACCGGATCGCAGGCCATGACCGTTTCCATCAACGGCGGACCGATCACTACCTACACCACCAGCGGGGGAGACCCTTCGGAAACGTTCTTGGTAGCCATTCCTGCCGGAGCTACTGCCGATTTCAGGTTTTTGGATCCACCCCCTGTAGGTTTTCTGGGCTATTACTACTGGGCGCTCTGGCAGGTGGGCAACCCGAACGTGCTGTGGTGGGATGACGGAGGGTACTCCGTGTTCGGTGGCACCGGTCCGCCACAGTACACCTACCACATTTCCAGTGCCTGTTCGCCCTTCCACTTCCCCAGCACGGATTGCCGGGGCATGCGCACCGTGTGCCTGAGCACGCCGGGGACGTACCATACGGTGAACGGCACCATCGTCAATTACCCCAGGCCCAGAAACCCCAGGACAGGAACAAGCGGCCTCTATGGATCCACGGACTACACGGGTTACACCTACGATGTGCCCAACGGCAACGACTACGACCTTGCCGGGGCGAACATGGGCTGCCTAAGCCCGGAAAAGAACGGCATCGAATGGTTGGTGTTCCGCCCCAATGCCAATGGCACCTTGGCCTTTTTGTTCGATGCCAACAAGGCCCAGCCCATTGCCACCGGACCTGTGGACCTGGACTTTGGCGTATGGGACCTGGGGCCCATGGTGTACACGCCAGGGGCGGACACCATCAACGGCGACCTGGTGTGCCCGCCGCGCACCGCCCCCGTGCGCTGCAGCAGCGCACACTACAGGGGTTCCACCGGCTTGGTGGAGGGCATGTCAGGCACCTATGAAGGTCCCGGTGGCTGGGGCTGGCTGGCCCCGTTGCCCGTGCTGAACAACCACGGCTACCTGATCGCCCTTCAGCCCGTGGACACCATGGGGGAGATCAACTATAGCATGAGCTGGACACTGTACAAGAACGCCTTAGGCGTAATCGACCCCAGCATCATTACCTGCACCAACCTGGTGCTCCCCGTGGAGCTGCTCTTCCTGGCCGGGCTGCCCAACGGTAGCGTAGTGGACCTTAGCTGGGCCACGGCCACCGAGAAGAACAGCAGCCGCTTTGTGGTGGAGCGCAGCACGAACAACCTGGATTTTGCGCCCATCGGGCAGGTGCGCGCGGCGGGCAACAGCCAGTACCGCATCGACTACGGGTTCACCGATCCCGCACCGGTACACGGGGTGAACTACTACCGCCTGCGGTTAGTGGACCTTGACGGCAGCTATGAGACCAGCAATGTGATCGCCGTGGAGTTCACGGGCACCGGAAGCGGGCTGTCCGTGTGGCCCAACCCGGTGCAGGAGCTGCTGCACATCGGCGTGGACCTGCACGGGCAGGCCGCAGTTACCGTGCAGGTGTTGGATGCCCTGGGGCGCATGGTGCAGCAGCAGCATGTGGCGGCTGGTTCAAGCCAGGCCTCCCTTGAAGTGGGCACCGCCACGTTGGTACCAGGCGCGTACATGGTGCGCATCCTTGGAAGTGGTGGCGGGCTGATAGGCACGGCGCGGTTTGTGAAGGCCAAGCCATGAGCAAAAGATTCCTTCACTGACGCGGGCGTTCACGCTCGTGCCGCATTTGGAAGGCGGCTTCCTGCAACCTCTTCACTGACGCAAGCATCCACGCTCGTGTCGCATTTGAGCGGACACTACCGTTCAGGGATGCCCGCACTCCAAGCAAACCGAACCGAACAGGACGGGCGTGGACGCGCCAGTGTTGGAGATACGGATCCACTCCTGAACGGGATTCAAGACCATGGATCCCCCGGTCGCGGTGCGGAAAAAGCGAAGGGCCGCCCAATTAAGGACGGCCCTTCAGGGAACAGTGGCAAGGCTTACCGCACAATGGTGATCGGGGCATACGCCCGCAGACCGCCATGTGTTGCGACCAGCGTATATCTTCCAGCCGGCAGTTCATCCAGGTCGCAGTCTACCCCTAGCCTGCTTTCGTCCCGGATCGTCCGCCTCGCCACCAAACGCCCGGTGACTTCCAGCACGTCCAACTGGCCCAGCCCCCCAAAACCCATGGGCATGACCAACCGGAACGTACCATCACCGGGATTCGGGAAGACAAGCATCTGATCGACCTTGTTTTCACTGATCCCCATTCCACAATCCACACTAAGAACGTCCGAATTTACTGTGCAAAGTTCATTTACGCCGCGCACTTCCACCACAACCGACTGGCCCGTACTGAACGGCCCGGCCAGGTATGTGCCGTTGGCGGTTGCGGTGATCGCCGGTACGCCGCCATCATTGGAGATGGCCACCGAGGAAGCACTGCCCAAGGAGGAAAGCGCCACGGATACCGAGAAGCCGTGGTGCTCGCAATCGGGCACGGTGGTGAACGTTGCCGCCGGTGCGGTGCATCCGTCGTAGCAGGCCACCACGTATTTCCAGGGAGCCGCCTGGCCGGTGGCGCAGGAGGCGCTTCCGTCCGCAGCCACCTCCAGCAGCAGCCCGTGGTCGATGTTGGAGGCGGAGGTCACCCGCATCAATCCATTGAGGTTGCCGCCGTTGTTGCCCGAAAAGAGGGGCGCGCTGCCGAAGGGATCCAAGCCGTCGTAGATGCGGACCACGTCGCCACTGGCCAGGCTGCCTGCCGTAAAGCGGATGCCGATGCGCTCATTGGCCGGTGACTGGTAGGCCCACTGGCTGGCATCATGGTCGGCATAGCAGTAGGTGTAGCTGTCCGGGCCGCAGCTGACCACCGGGCAGGGCGCATTGAGCAGGGGGAGCGACACCGCGCTGCAGTAGCTGTTTTGCGGGTTGGCGGCGGTAACTACCACGGGTGTGTTGATGGGGAAGGGCCCCATGGAGAAGAGGCCCGGGGCGTTGGCGGTGACGGTGGCGGTGTTCGCATCACTGCCGATCACCACCTGCTGGGCGGAGCCCATGCTCATCACCTGCACCTGCACGGAGAACTGGCCGTTGGCGCAATCATTCACCACGGTGAAGCCCGCAAAGACCGGGGTGCAATCCATGCAGCCTACTTCCCATTGCATGGGCAGTATGAAATCGTTGGTTGCGCAGGAGCCGGCATCATCGGAGATCAAGCGCATGGTAAGCTGTTGCCCCGTGGCATTGATCACCTGGCCGGCAATGGCGCCGGTGGCCGATGAGAAGAGCAGGGGGGATTGCTCCGTGGGTCCGTTGTAAATGGTGAGCAGGTCGCCATAGTGGATGGTGCCCGCATTGATGAGCATGCGGAGCGGCGCACCGGAGGAGCTGGTGAAATGCCAGGTGGTCTGCTCCAGGTTGCCATAGCAGTAGGTAAACTGAAGCGGTGCCTGGCCGCAGGGCACCTCCACGATGCGCGCCGTGGAGAACGGCAGGCCAGTGCCCCAAGGCTGCATGCCCTCGCCACAATCGGCGCTCACGTATGCAAAGAGGTCCTGGTCGGCAGGCAGGCCGGAGAGGACTACGGAGGTGCCGGTGATGCCGGTGCCGCTGGCCAAGGCAGTGCCGGCAGGGCTTCCGGCGGTAATGACATAATTGTATGAAGTGGCTCCGGCAAGCGGTGCCCAAGTAAGCGTGCCGTTGATGCTTCCAGCGCTGATGGCAAGGTCGCTGACGGCGATGCCCGAAACGGTGCAGCCTGGGGGCGTCCACGTAAAGGTGAGGCCCTGCGGCAGATAGGTGGCCGATGAAGGCAGGCGGCAGGTGGCGGCATTGGTGGCGCCGGCCTGGCTTTGCTGCCAATCATACGGGCTGGCAGTGATCGCGCGGTTGTTGAAATCGCTTGGTGTAGTGCCGCCCAAGCCCACCTGGCCGTTCATGGCGGCGGTTTGGGTCATGGTGCCAAAGATCACCTGCACGGTCTGCTGCGCGGGGATGCCGCCGCCTTCGTTCAGGCGGATCTGGAAGCTCAACGGATTTGACCCGCCGGAGCGCACCATGTTCCACTCCGCTGTAAAGGAGCGGTTTGGCGCCATGCCGGAGGTGAACAGCTGGATGGGCCAGATGCCGCCGCTTCCTTGGGCGGCAAGGTCCATGGAAAACCCCGCGATGCGGTTGCGCTTCAAGGGGTCCACGGCAGCAGGCAGGGCGGAGGTGAGGGGCGTGTAGGCACTGCTGCCGTAGGGCACGTACACCGCGCTGGTGCCGTCGGCGGAATTGCCGAAGGCGAGCCAGCCCTCGGTGCTGAGGCCCACCCGGTCGTAGGGGTGGCCGTTGAAGGTGAAGGTGAAGCCGATGGGCCAGCCGTTGCCGGTGGTGGATTCACCTAAGAGGATGCTTGCTCCTTCGGTAACGAACGAGTTGTCATCGTAAAAGTTGAACGAGGGCGGCATCCCCGGCATGCCCAGCAGGGATCCCGCGCCGTTCAACGGCTGCCACGTGCCTATGCTTTGGCTGAAGGTGTAGGCCGATACCTGCGCACGGGCTGCGGTGGCAAGCAACAGCGCTGCAATAGGAAGGGCAAGGGTTCTATGCGACATGGAGGAGAGTGTTCCGGCAAGTTGTTCTGCCAGTTCCGGCCCACGGGGAGAAGCCGTGGGCCGGCACCGGATGCGGTATCAATGTTGGATGCTGATCTTGGAGGTGGTTTGCAGGGATCCGTTGCGGGCAACCAGGGTGTACAGGCCATTGGGCAGGTGGCCCAGGTCCATGGTGGCCGTGCGTGCGGCGATGGCTTGCAGATATACCACGCGGCCCGTTATGTCCATCACCTGCAGGTCGGTGCGGCCTGCCATGCCGTTGGGGAGCTCCACCTGGAAGCTGCCGTTGGACGGGTTGGGGAACACGCGCAGCGGTGCGGCATCCGTGCTTGCCACGCCCATGCCGG
>JAFEAI010000272.1 GCA_018266475.1 Bacteroidota bacterium | reverse complement strand
TCACGCCGGGCACGTCCACGGCCAGCACCAGCAAGCGATCATGCCGCGCCGCGCCCATGGCCGTAACGATGCCGCCCAACGGGCCCAGTCCGGGGATCTCGTCCGGCAAGATGGCCGGCCAAATATGCCCGTACTTGCGCGGATCGCCGATCACCAGCAGCTCGCGCGCATGCGGCTTCAGCTTTTCGATGGCGTGCAGCAGCAGGGGCTTGCCGTCCACTTCCAGCAGGGCCTTGTCCTGCCCCATGCGGGTGCTTTTGCCACCGGCCAGCACCACTCCGGTCCATGCGTATTTGCTTCCCATCACTTCAAGTAATGCACTTCCACCAGATCGCCCTGCTCCAGCTGGCGCACTTCAGCGGGGATGTAGGCGAGGGCATCGGCTTCCACCATGGAGCGCAACATGTGGGAACCCTCATCGGCCAGCAATTCAACCTGCCCGTGCTTCACCCGGGCGGCGCGGAACTCGGCGCGAACGCCCTTCACCTTGACCGCGCCGGAGATCGGCAGGCGGTCGCTGCGCAGCCAAGGCTCCGCCGCCCCCTGCATGGCGCGCAGGAAAGGGAGCACGTATTCCAGGAACAGCACCATCACCGCGCGGGGATTGCCGGGCAGGCCGAACAGGGATGCATGCCCGAGCTGCCCGAAGAGCATGGGCTTGCCGGGCTTTTGCAGCACTCCGTGGAAGTGGATCGCGGCCCCCAGGTCACGCAGCACGGCCGGTATCAGGTCGTGGTCGCCTACGGACACCCCCCCGGTGGAGAGCACCAGGTCGTTCCCTGCAGCAAGCTCCCGCCAGGCGGCCAACAGCGCATCGTGCTCATCGCGCACCTCCTTCACGCTTGCTTCCACGCCCGCCTCGCGCAGGGCGGCCTGCAACATCACGCCGTTGCTGCCGAAGATCTTTCCCGGCGCGGGTTCACCTTCCCCCGCGAATTCATTCCCGCTGATCAACAGGCCCACGCGCGGGAGGCTGCCAACGGACAGCGCTTGCACGCCCACCGAGGCCAGCAGCCCGATGGCCCCCGCATCCACCAACGCGCCCTTCCCCAGGGCCGTGTCACCCGCGCGCAGCTGGTCGCCCCTGGCGCGCACGTTGCTGCCGCGCCGCAGCTTGGCGTCGGAATGGCCGATCACCTTGCCGGTGCGCTGCACGAGCTCCTGCATTACCACGGTGTCCGCGCCGGCGGGCAGCATGGCGCCGGTGAAGATGCGCGCGCACTCGCCCTTGGCCAACGGTGCGCCGGGCGCATCACCGGCGGCCAGCTCCGCCACCACGGTCCATTCATGCACCCCGTCCGCGAAGGCAAAGGCATAGCCGTCCATGGCGCTGCAGGCGAAGAGCGGATGATCGTACGGCACCGCCACCGGCATGGCGGTGTACCGGCCAAGTGCATGCAGCAGCGGCACCTGTTCCGCAGGGAGCCTGCATACGGGCTCCATCAGTCGTTGGCGGGCTTGATGCACGTGGATCATACGGCCATCAGTTTGATGCTTGCGAAAAGCAGGACCAGGCCCAGGGCCTGCTTCAGGCGCAGCTCGTTGAGCCGCTTGGCGCCCACCCACCCGCCAAGCAGGCCGCCCGCCACGGCGGCCGCGATCCAGGGCAGCATGGCGGCGGAAAGGGTCTCCCCCGCCCCGATCGCACCGGCAAGGCCGGCCGCGCTGTTGACGAAGATGAAGAGCGCCGAGGTGGCGGCGGTGGTCTTCATGTCGGCCCAGTTCAGCAGCAGCAGCACGGGGCTTAGCAGGATGCCGCCGCCGATGCCGATCATGCCGGAGACCAGGCCCAGCACCGCGCCGATGGCCATGCCCCATGCCAGGGGAATGGGGCGCACGCCCTCCTTGCCCTTGCCGAACAGGCCGAACAGCCGCGCTACGGCAAAGAGCAGGCACGCGGCGAGGATGCGCTTGTACACCACCGGGTCCAGCGTGACCTGCGCGCCCATCCATGCCGCCGGGACGGACAGCACGGCGAACGGCCAGAAGGTGCGCCAGCGGAAGTGGCCCCCACGTGCGTATTGCACAAAGGAGATGGCGCTGACGAAGAGGTTGAGCACGAGCGCCGTGGGGCGCATCACCACCACGGACATGCCGGCGAGGGCCATCAGGGCCAGGTAGCCGCTGGCGCCGCCGTGGCCCACCATGGCATAGGCGAAGGCCACGCAGGCAATGAGGAGGATGAGCAGCAGGGGGTCCACGGTTCAAGTTGTTGGTGGATCGAAGGCGCGCCACTGCTTGCCGTCGAAAAGGTCGATGCGGCCGTTACGCACAGGTTCGCCATGTACCAACGCGTGCAGCAGATGCGCCATGCGGCGGCCGGTTTCTTCAATGGTGGCCAGCGGCACCTTGCGCATGTCGCAGCCGTCCTGTTCAACGCCCAGCCTGCCTTGAAAGAGATGATCGCGGGAGATGTTTTCCCCTTCGCCTTCCGCATGCAGCGCGATCACTTGGGCTTGTTTCCCGTGTACCGATCCGCTCACCAACGCCACGCCGTAATCCTTGCAGGTGCGATCGATCAAGCCTTTCACGTGGGCATCATCGGTGCAGTCGGCCACCACGTCGTGCAGGGCGATCACGGCCTCGGCATTGCGGGCATCCAGGAATTCATCGCGTGCGGCCACCTGCACGGGGATGGGCGCGTTGCGCAGCCAAGCGGCGGCCACCTCCACCTTCGGCTTTCCGATGTCCACGGGGGCGAAGAGCTCTTGCCGCTCCAGGTTCCTTTCCTCCACGCGGTCGCCGTCCATAAGGGTGATCGCCTTCCACCCCATGCGCAGCACACGGAGCAGCAGGGCATTGGCCAAGGCCCCCGCGCCCACAACCAGCAGGTGTTCCGGCAAGTTGCCCCGCATTTCGGCCATGGCCCAAAGTAAAGGGGTATCCGTGAAGGCGGCTGCACCGGGGCCTGCCCGAAAAACAGGCAAGGCCGCCCGTGGGCGGCCTTGCCTTGCTGATGGCCGTGCATGGCTACTGCTTGATGAACGCTGCCACGCGCACCGCCTCGCTGCCGCGCACCCGCACGGTGTACGGCCCGCTGGCGAGGGGCGACATATCGATCTTCGGTGCAGTGCCCCGCACGCTTGCGGTAAGGCACACACGGCCGGTGGCATCCAGCACCTCCGCCGTGGTGGCGCCTTGCGGCAGGCTGCCCTGCAAGGCCACCTCCCCGCTTGCCGGATTCGGGTACAGGCTGAAGCCGCCCTTCCCGTCCAGGCCCGCCACGGAAGTGGTGCCTATGTACACCTCCACCGCCGTGCGCGGCCCTTCGCACCAAGTGGAAGGGGAAGCAACTTCCCAGTCATAGAAGTAATAGTAGTAGGCTGCCGACCCCGCATTGGTGCCGGTGATGGCGCCCAGCCCGCCGAGGTTGTACGGATAGGCGGGGTTGCTGCCGGGGCCGTCACGCCAGAGCTGGGGATCGCCGGAAAGGATCCGCAGCGCGTATGTGCCGTTGCCCGGTGCCAGCCAGTTCATCTGCACGCGGCTTTCCCCGTTGGGAATGTCGATGTCACCGGAGGCGATCACCGTGCCCGAAGCCTGGTCCACCAGGCCGATGGAACGGGTTCCGGCCCCGTTGGCATACACCTTCACGCTCTTGATCACCATGTCCGCCGAGGTGCTGAAGTACAGGAAGTACGTCGCATTGCCCTGGTACACGCCGGAGGTTGACTTGTCGGTCTTGCCGCCGTAGTGCGGACTTCCGCCGTTCTGGGCCATGGCTGCGCACCAGAAGGTGGTGTTGGCGTTCACCACGGGCGTGGTCCACGGGCTGCCCTGGCCAAGGAGCGTTCCTCCATTGGCGGCATCATACCAATGGATGCTGTCACCGGTGGCGGAAAGGGTGGCCGTGCCCGGCACCGGTATCGTTACATCGGCGCTCACCGGGGCCGGGGCCGCGTTCAGCAGGCTCACCTGCACGGGCGCAGAGGTGAAGGCGGCGCAGGCGCCCTGCACGGTGACCGTGTAGGTGCCCGGCGTGTTCACCGCGATGCTTTGCTGGTGGCTGCCGTTGCTCCACGTGTAGCCCGCCGCCTGGCTCGCCGTGAGCACCACTTGGTCCAGCGGGCAGATGGTGGTGGGGCCCGATGCGGTGACGGAAGGCGTTTCATCCGGGCTTTCACGCACGTACAAGCTGGCCTGCGTGATGCAGTTTCCGCTGCCGGTGGTCACGAAATAGTTGCCTGCCTGCGCCACGGAGATCTGCGGACCGGTGGCACCCGTGTTCCACGTGTAGGCGTTGCCCGGCGTGGCGCTCAGCAGGATGGGGCCGCCACCGGCACACAGCACGCTGGCCGGCGATCCGGTGATGGCCACGTTGGGCGAGATGCAGGTGCCTTCCACCACGGTGATCATCTGGTCGGCATGCAGGTCGTTGAAGGTTTCCACCAGCCCGCTGGGCCAGCGCACGGTCATGGTGGGCACCATGGTTTGGGCGCCCAGGCCGAAGGGCAGCACAAAGGAGTTCACCAGCCCGTAGCTCTCGCCCGAGCGCACCTCGCGGATCTGCGTGCCCCACGGGCCGGTGATGGTGACGCGCGCGCCGATGGCGTCGCGGTTGCTCACGGTGCCCTGCAGGCGCACCCGGAAGAAGTGGTTGCCGTTGGGCGTGTTCATCCACAGCACGTCGGGGTTGCTGCTGCTGGGGTCCACGTAGCCGTCGCCGTAGTTGGCGTACACGTCCTCGAAGCCGTCGCGGTTCAGGTCGCCGAAGGCGAAGGAGTGCATGGCCTTCGTGGAGGGGAACAGGCCGTTCACCCGGGTGAAGGTGCCGTCGCCGTGGCCCTTGTAGAAGAACTCGCTGCCGCCAGCGATCAGCACGTCCAGGAAGCCGTCGTTGTCCAGGTCGCGGAACATGCCCTGCAGGGGGAAGTTGGCCACTTCCAGCCCGCTGCCTGCGGTCACATTGGTGAAGTGGCCGGTGCCATCGTTCAGGAACAACTGGGTGCCGGTGCTGTGCTCGTTGCTCACCATGTCCAGGTCGCCGTCGTTGTCGAAGTCGCCGAAGTCGGTGGTCCAGGTCTGTTCATGGTCCTGCGCCCCGCGCTCGGCCGCCTGGTCGGTGTAGTGGTTGGTGCCGTCGTTGATGAAGAGGCGGTTCCAGCGCCTGGGATCGTCGGGATTGTTCACTCCTTGGCGGCAGTGGGCGATGTAGAGGTCCAAGTGGCCGTCGTTGTTGGCATCGATGAAGCAGCTGCCGTAGTTGCCGCTCATGTCGCTGGCCGGCGTGGTGGCCCAGTTGATGTAGCTGTTGTTGTTTTGGGGAATGCCCGTGGCATCGGTGAACCAGAGGTTGGGCGCGCCCACGTCGTTGCAGGAGAACACGTCCACGCGCCCGTCATTGTTCACGTCGCCGATGCTCATGCCCTGCTGGAAGATGTTTGGGCCGCCTACCGCAATGGTGGTGTATGCGCCCCGTGCGCTGATGCGCACCAGGTGGGTGCCGTCGCCGTTGCCGCCGCACACAACGTCCTTGTGCCCGTCGTTGGCCAGGTCGGCAATGGCCCAGCCCCACTGCGAACTGCTGGACACGCTGCCGTAGTCCACCGTGGTGAAGGTGCCGTCGGCCTCCTGGTAGAGCACATACACGTGCTTGCTGTTGTCCAGCTGCACCACGTCGTCCAGCCCGTCGCCGTCCATGTCGGTGATGGCCATGCACCCGCCGCTGTTCGCCGGGTGGTTCAGCCGCGCGGTGCCGTTGGTGAAGGCCGGCTGTGCTGCTGCTTCAGAGGCCATGAACAGGATGGCCAGCCCGAATGCGTAGGGTTTGATCATGGGGGTGGTTGTTGCTTGCACCCCGGAAAGTTAATCCGCCGGAGAACCGTTGTTCAACCCCGCTTGCCTGTTGGCGGTCGATTCTTGCAAGCCTGAAGCCGGTGCGTCCAGTTCCCAAACTGCGGTCTGCTTGCGGATGCTCTCGTCATGGATCGCATCCATCAAGGCTTGAACGAACCCGGGGGAGAGGTCAAGTTCCCGGCCTAATGCCTGCTGGGTCTGCAGGATCCGCCGCCAGCGCTCGGGCTGCAGGATGGCGATGTTGTGCAGCAGCTTGAAGGCGCCGATGCGCCCGGAGATCTCCATTCGTGCGGCGATCTTCTGCAGGATCTCCTCGTCCAGGCGGTCGATCAGGTCGCGGTGCTCCTGCAGCTCATCGCGCAGGTGCGGCTGGGCGGCAGCGCGGCGGAAGGAAAGCCCTTGCAGCAGGTCCCGGAGCGCCTGCGGAGTGACCTGCTGGGCCGCATCGCTCCACGCCTGCGCGGGGTCGCAATGCGTTTCCACCATCAGCCCGCTGAAGTTGAGGTCCAACGCCTGCTGCGCGATGCCCGCCAACAGTGTCCGCTCGCCGGCGATGTGGCTGGGGTCGCCGATCACTTCCAGTTCGGGAAAGGCCGCCTTCAACCGGACCGGCAGCTCCCACATGGGGTGGTTGCGGTACGGCGAATGCCCGAACCAATGGAACCCCCGGTGGATGGCGGCCACCCGCGTAAGCCCGGCGGCGAACATCCGCTCCAGGGCACCGATCCACAAGGGAAGGTCCGGGTTCACCGGATTTTTCACGAACACCGGCACGTCCGTGCCGCGCAAGGCATCAGCGATGGCCTGCACGCTGAACGGGTTGGGCGTGGTGCGCGCACCGATCCACAGCATGTCCACCCCGCCTTTCAAGGCCATCTCCACATGCTGCGGCGTGGCCACCTCGGTAAGGGTGAGCAGGCCGGTGCGCTCCTTCACTTCCGCCAGCCACGGCAGGGCCGCAGCACCAGCACCCTCAAAGCCCCCCGGCCGGGTGCGCGGCTTCCACACCCCGGCACGAAACACCTTCACTTGGGGAACATGCTCCACGATCCCCGCAGCCGTGGCCAGCACCTGCTCCCTGCTTTCCGCGCTGCACGGGCCCGCGATCAGCAAAGGCCGCTCCAGCCCAAGCCCCCAGCGGGGGAAGGCAAGCGGTTCAAGGGTGGCGCCGATCATGCGCCGCAAAGGTATTCCGCCTGCATGCGCGGATCCGGCATGCCTTTTCGTTGTTACCTTGCCTAGCACATCACAAATACCCGTTCGCCATGAGCCACAAGCACAAGCAAGCGCCGGATCCCGACCCCAAGCCGCTGGGCAATGAAAGCCCTGATCCGTTTTCACCCACGCTCCCACCAGGTTCGTTGCACGAACAATTGAACAGGGAGGACGACGAGGACGATGATGATGAGGACGACGACGATGAAGAGGAATAGGGCCGTTCACTGAGGAGTTGCCCTTTGTCATCCTTCCTTCCGGCCCATGGGCCGACCTTTGCAGCATGGCCCTGCCTTGGATGACCGCTGCGGAAGCGGTGCAACTCGTGAAGAGCGGCGACCGTGTGTTCATCCACGGCAGTGCCGCTACGCCCGTCAGCCTGGTGCATGCGTTGATGGCGCGGCACGGGGAGTTGCGCAATGTGGAGCTCACCGCCATCAGCACGTTCGGCGAGCTGGGCTTCCACCGGCCCGAGGTGCAACAGGCCTTTTTCCTGAACGCCCTGTTCGTGTCCGCCAACATGCGCAGCACCGTGGCCGGGCCGCACGGCGATTACATCCCCGTGTTCCTTAGCGAGATCCCGCGGCTCTTCGACCAAGGCATCCTGCCGTTGGATGTTGCACTGGTGCAGGTATCCCCGCCCGACAGGCACGGCTTCTGCTCCTTGGGCGTAAGCGTGGACGTGGCGCGCAGCGCGGTGCGCAATGCCCGCACCGTGATCGCCCAGGTGAACCCCAACATGCCGCGCACCTTGGGCGACGGCCAGGTGCATGCCAGCCTGTTTGCCGCCCTGGTGCATGTGAATGATCCACTGCCCGAAGTGGACTATGCCGCTTCCATCGGCCCCAGGGAGCGCCAAGTGGCCGCCCACGTCAGCAGCCTGATCGAGGACGGGGCCACGCTGCAGATGGGCATCGGTGCCATTCCGGACGCCATCCTGGGCGCGCTCGGCGGCCACAAGGACCTGGGCGTGCATACGGAAATGTGCAGCAACGGCGTGATCGACCTGGTGGAGCGCGGCGTGGTCACCAACGCCCGCAAGAAGAAGCACCGCGGCCGCGTGGTCACCGCATTCGCCTTCGGCACGCGGCGCCTTTATGACCTGGTGGACGACAATCCGGCCTTCGCCTTTTTGGATGCCGCGTACGTGAACGACACCAAGGTGATCCGCGAAAACCCCAAGGTGGTGGCGGTGAACAGCGCCATCGAGATCGACCTCACCGGGCAGGTGTGCGCGGACAGCATCGGCACCTTCCAGTACAGCGGCGTGGGCGGGCAGATGGATTTTATGCGCGGGGCCGCCCTCAGCGAGGGCGGCAAGCCGATCATCGCCCTGTGCAGCACCACCGCCAAGGGCGAAAGCAAGATCACGCCGTTCCTGAAGCAGGGCGCCGGCGTGGTGACCACGCGGGCACACGTACACTACGTGGTCACCGAGCATGGCATCGCCTACCTCTATGGCCGCAACCTGGAGCAGCGCGCCAAGGCGCTGATCGCCATAGCGGCACCCGAACACCGCGAGGAACTGGAGCGGGCCTGCCGCACGCGCTTCGGCCGTTCGTAGCAGATCAGCCCCAGCGCACGGCCACCTTGCCGATGCTCTTGCCCGAGCCCAGCAGCTCCACCGCCTGCGGCAATTGGTCCGCAGGAAACAGCGGATGCACCCGGGGATGCAGGGCACCGCGCCGCAGCGCATCCAGCGCACCCTGCATGCACCTGCCGGCCACCTGCGGCCTGCGCTCGCTGATGCGCAGCATGTTCACACCGATCAGGCTCTTGCTCCGCATCATCAGCAGGATGGGCACCACCAGGCCCATGCTCCACGCAAACCGCAGGCTGCCGAACACCCGCCCGCTGCGCTGCGCACCCCCGAACAACACCAGGCGGCCGCCCCCGCCCAGCAGTGCCAGGTCCTTTTTGAAAGTGCTTCCGCCCACCGGGTTGAAGGACACGTCCAGCCCTTCCGGACCCGCCGCCGTGCGCACTTCCGCAGCGTAATCACCGGCGCTCCTGTCCACCACATGGCGCACGCCCAGCTGCTTCAGGTACGCAATTTTATCCGCCCCGCGCGCCACCGCGAACACTTCGCAGCCCCGCCCCACCGCAAGCTGGGTGAGCAGCTGCCCCACACCGCCTGCCGCGCTGTGTACCAGCACCCGGTCGCCTGCTTCCAACTGCACGGCCACCTGGGCCATGTACCAGGCGGTCAACCCCTGCGTGCCCATGGCCAACGCGGCTCCCAGCCCGGTTCCTTCCGATACTTCCACCACCGTGCGATGGTCCGCACACGCCAGCTCGGCATACCCGCCGAAGCGCGTCATGGCCAGCACGCGCTTGCCCAGCAGGCCGCCCGGCACACCTTCGCCGCACCGCTCCACGCGGCCCACCACCTCATAGCCCAGCACGCAGGGTGGCGGCGGCGCATCAGGGTACAGGCCCTTCACGGCCATCACGTCCGCGTAGTTGAGGCCGAAGCCCTCACTGCGGATAAGCACCTCGCCGGGCTTGGGTTCGGGGTCGGGGAGGTCGCGGAGCTTGAATGCGTTTTCCGGAACACCATGTGCGGTGAGCTGCCAGGCTTTCATGCGGGGAAGCTATGCAGGAAGCTGCAACGCCCCGAAACCCGCACGCCATTGCAGGCCACCTCCCGCCCACATCGGGCCGGATCGGCCATTTTTGCACGCTCCATGTGGCCTGCCGTACGCCGTGTTTTGCTATTGCTTCCTTGCGCGGCGGCCGGCCAGGGCCTTTGGGCCCAGGTGGTGAACATCGAGGGCCGCCGCTTCCTGAACGACACGCTGCCCTGGCAGGGGTATGTGAACTTCCGCTTCAACGTGGCCGAGAACGGGCAGCGCGCCATGAACCTCGGGCTGAACGGCGCCGTGCAGTACATCGACGGGCGCGACCGCTGGTTCTTCGTCAACGACCTTGCCTTCAGCCAGGTGGAGGCCAATGAGTTCCTGAACACCGGCTTCCAGCACCTGCGCTACAACTACCGCGCGGATTCGCTGTGGACCGGCGAGGCCTTCGCCCAGGCCCAGTACAACAAGCCCCTGAAGCTGGACCTGCGGCTGACCCTTGGCGCGGGCCCGCGCTTCACGGCACTGAACAGTGAAAAGATGCGCGTGAACTTAGGCACCGCCCTGATGCTGGAGCGCGAAACCATCACCAACGGACCCGTGCTGGTGGAGGGCCGCAACAGCACCTATGTGGCCGCCACCCTGAAGTTCTCCGCACTGGCCAGCCTCACCGCAGTGGTGTACTACCAGCCCAAGATCTTCGATGCCAGCGACCACCGCATCGCGCTCGAGGGCGGCCTGCTGATCAACGTGACCAAGCGGCTTACCTTGGAGAACCGCCTGAACCTGCTGAAGGACAGCGCGCCGCCCGACGGCGTGAACCAATTGACCTACAGTTGGAACAACCTTTTCGGGTACCGCTTTTAACACCCGCTTTTTCTTCCTATGTTTGAACTGATGCCAAACAGCCCGAGCCATACGTTCCGCCACATCGTTTCCACCCTGTTGGCGGTAGCTGCCGCACTGGCCGTGCAAGGCCAGGTTTCCGTGGGCTTCCGGGCCGGCGTCAACTGGGCCAACATGAACGGCGAGAACGGGCTGGTGGGCAAGCTGGAAAGGCGCATAGGCCCCGGCGGTGCCATAGTTATTGCGGTCCCGGTCGCGAAGGCGCTCACCCTGGTGCCGGAAATCGGTTTTACCCAACGGGGCTATGGCAAGCCAACCCTTTTGAACCTGGCCCTCGGGAACCAGAAGCTGGCGCTTGATTATGCAGACTTGGGCTTGTTGGTGCGGGCGCATGTGGCCGAGGGGCCGCCTACCCGCCCTTATGTGCTGGCCGGTGCCGCCTTGGGGTACCTTGTGGGGGCACGGCTGTTCCAGCTCGACCGTTGGACGAACGGATACCAGGGCGTGGTGATCGACCCGGGCAATGTGCGCACCGGCCCGTGGAGCAGCGGCATGATGAACCGTTGGAACGTGGACTTGTGCGCCGGGCTGGGCTTCATGTTCACTGCGGGGCGGTCGCAGGTTTCCGTGGAGGGCCGCTACCAGTACGGCCTCACCAACATTTGGAACGACGTGCCCGTGACGGACGTGAACGGCGTGCCCATGGGCGTGCTGAAAGGTTATGACCGCAGCATCGGCCTGTCGCTGGGTTGGTTGATCCCCTTGGGCGTGAAAGCCGGAAAGGGTGGTGAAGCACCTTCGGAGTAGCAGCAGGACCGCAGGTGGCAGGTGGCAGGTGGCAGGTGGCAGGTGGCAGGTGGCAGATGGCAGGTGGCAGGTGGCAGATGGCAGATGGCAGGTGGCAGATGGCAGATGGCAGGTGGCAGATGGCAGATGGCAGGTGCCTGGCAATGATGCACTGCGGACAACGCACGAACGTCAACCACACGCTCATGCCGTTGTGACAAGCAATATGGTCCGATTTCCGCTTCGCCCCGTTCCGACCAATTAAATGCTCGAACGGCATGTGCCACTGTAGACATTCGAATCGTCCTATGGACTGATCCGAATGCCACATTGGTATCACTTGAACGCGGCGATCCCCGTCACATCATGCCCGGTGATCAGCAGGTGGATGTCGTGCGTGCCCTCGTAGGTCACCACACTTTCCAGGTTCATCATGTGGCGCATGATGGGGTATTCGTTGGTGATGCCCATGCCGCCGAGCATCTGGCGTGCTTCGCGGGCGCAGGTAAGGGCCAGGTGTACGTTGTTGCGCTTGGCCATGCTGATCTGCGCCGTGGTGGCGCGGCCCTCATTGCGCAGCACGCCTAGGCGCCAGGTGAGCAGCTGGGCCTTGGTGATCTCGGTGATCATCTCGGCCAGCTTCTTCTGCGTAAGCTGGAACGCGGCGATGGGCTTGCCGAACTGGATGCGCTCCTTGCTGTAGCGCAGCGCGGTGTCATAGCACTCCATGGCTACGCCCAGCGTGCCCCAGGCAATGCCGTAGCGCGCGCTGTCCAGGCAGCCCATGGGTGCGCCCAGCCCGCTCTTGTTGGGCAGCAGATTGGCCTTGGGCACCTTCACGTTGTCGAACACCAGTTCGCCGGTGGGGCTGGCGCGCAGGCTCAGCTTGCCGTGGGTGGTGGGCGTGGTGAAGCCTTCCATGCCGCGCTCCACGATCAGGCCGTGGATGCGTCCCTCGGTGTTCTCGGCCTTGGCCCACACCACGGCCAGGTCGGCGAAGGGCGCGTTGCTGATCCACATCTTGGCACCGTTCAGCAGGTAGTGGTCGCCCTTGTCCTGGAAGGTGGTGACCATGCCGCCGGGGTTGCTGCCGAAATCGGGTTCGGTAAGGCCGAAGCAGCCGATCTTCTTGCCCTGCACCATCTGGGGCAGCCACTTTTTCTTCTGCTCCTCGCTGCCGTACTTCCAAATGGGGTACATGGCCAAGGAGCCCTGCACGCTGCACAGGCTGCGCAGGCCGCTGTCGCAGCGCTCGATCTCCTGCATGATCAGCCCGTAGCTGATCTGGTCCAGGCCGGGGCCTCCGTATTCCGCAGGGAGGAACGGGCCGAAGGCACCGATCTCCGCCAGGCCGGGGATGATGTCCTTGCTGAACTCCGCCTGCTCGAACCGGTCCTCGATGATGGGCTTGAGGTGCTTGCCCACATGCTCGCGCACCGTGCTGCGGATCAGCTTGTGCTCCTCGGTGAGCAGCTCGTCCACCAAGTAATGGTCGTGGGCTTGGAAGAGGTCGGTGGCCGTGCGGGGTGCGGCGTGGGCAGTGGTGCTCATGGCGATCTGTTGGGGCCGCGAAATTACGCCCCGGCAGGGGAAGGCGCACGCCCGGTGCGCCGCACAAGCACAAGGAGGCTCGGGCACCATCCACCGCTGGCTGTGCATGCCCGGGGCGGCGGCGCGCGGCACCGGCAGGGGCGCGGCTACCTTTGCGGGCCGATGGACCAGCTGCGGGGTGTGGATTACCTGGCGCCCGAATGGGTGGCCGGCCTGCTGCTGCTGGCCATGGGCCTGCTGGCCTGGGTGAACCTGGTATCCCCGCGCCAATGGACCGTGCTGGCCAGGTCCTTCGGCGCGCTGCGGCTGGGCAGGCACAGGCTGCGGGAAGAGCTGGACATGCGCGACCGCACCCTGGCGGGCCTGGCGGTGCTCTCCATCCTGGTGCTGGCGCTGTTCGCCTACCAAGTGCTGCTTTACCACGGCCGGGTGGCGCACGGGGCGGCGGAGTTCGCCCGGGTGCTGCTCGTGGTGGCCGCAGTGCTGGCCGGGCAGGTGGTGGTGTTGCAGGCCCTGCGCTGGTTGCCGGGTGAGGACGGCGGGCTGAAGGAGTACCTGTACACGGTGATCGTGTTCCAGGTGGTGCTGGGGCTGCTGCTGCTGCCGGTGGCGGCCCTGATGGCCTATCCCGGCCAGGTGGCCTGGCGCGGCTGGCTCTGGCAGGCCGGCATGGCCATTGTGGCCGCCGTGGTGCTCTTCCGGTGGGTGCGGGCGGTGGCCGTGGGGCTGGGCAACGGCACTCCGGTGAGATACATTTTCCTCTACCTTTGCGCGCTCGAAATACTACCCGCCGCACTTGCCTTGGAGCATGTGCGGGCTTTCGTTCCCACAGTGCATCACCCCTAAGGCCCGAGGAACTTGAAGATCAAAAACATCCTTGTCACCCAGGTGGCTCCCACGGACGAGAAATCGCCCTATTTCGCCTTGGCCAAGAAGTTCGGCGTGAAGATCGACTTCAGGCCCTTCATCAAGATCGAAGGCGTGCCCGGGCAGGATTTCCGCCAGGAGCGCATCAACATCCTGGACCATTCGGCCATCGTGCTCACCAGCCGCAACGCGGTGGACCACTTCTTCCGCATGTGCAAGGAGCTGCGCCTCACCGTGCCCGAAAGCATGAAGTACTTCTGCGTCAGCGAGAGCGTGGCCTACTACGTGCAGAAATACATCGTGTACCGCAAGCGCAAGGTCTTCATCGGCAAGAACACTTTCGGCGACCTGATGGATGTGATCAAAAAACACAAGGACGAACGGTTCCTGGTGCCCTGCTCCGACATCCAGAAGGCCGAGATCCCCCTGCTGCTCGACAAGGCGGGCGTGAACTACACCAACGCCGTCTTCTACCGCACCGTGGCCAGCGACCTCAGCGACCTGCGGGACATCAAGTACGACATGCTGGTGTTCTTCAGCCCCGGCGGGGTGGAAAGCCTGAAAAAGAATTTTCCCGAATACAGGCAGAACGATACCATCATGGCCGCATTCGGCCCCACCACCGCGCGCGCCGTGCGCGATGGCGGGTTCCGCCTGGACATTGAGGCCCCCTTGCCCGAGGCTCCGTCCATGACCGGCGCCATCGAGCTCTTCCTCAAGAAGGGCGGAAAGGCCGCACCCGCCCCGCCCCCGCCATCACCATCACCGGCCAAAAAAGCGGCGAATGCCGTAAAGAAGGCCGTGAAAAAGGCAACCAAGCCAACGGCCTCCAAACCGGCTGCCAAGGCCAAGACGGGGAAACCCGCCAAAAAGTGATGCCCGCGCGATGACCGGTGGCGGCAACAACCCTGCCCGCACCGGGCCTCTTCCACATGCAAGCCACCTTCCGCAAGCACGAGCGCCTCACCGGCCGCGACCGGATGAAGAAGGTGGCCGTAACGGGGAAGGTGGTGAAGGCCCATCCCTTCCGCCTGGCCGGGCTTCAATTGCCCTTGGATACGGCGGCCCCCGCACAGGTGGCCTTCGCCGTGCCCAAGCGCCACGTGCGCTCCGCCGTGCAGCGCAACCGCATCCGCCGCCACATGCGCGAAGCATACCGCCTGAACAAGCACCGGTGGTATGCCCGCCTGCGGGAAAATGGCGTGCAGTGCGCCTGGCTGGTGGTCTTCCATGGCCAGGCACCCCTGCCCTGGGCCGATTCCTCGCGAATACTGATCGGCCTCTTCGACCGTTGGGTCCAACAACATGTCGGCCCTGATCGGTAAGTTGTTCATCCTGATCATCCGCGCATACCAGGCCATGATCTCACCCTTGCTGCCCGGCGCTTGCCGCTACACGCCCACCTGCTCCGAGTATGGCCTGCAGGCCGTGCGCAAGCACGGCCCGTGGCGCGGCGGCTTGCTCACCTTGAAGCGCTTCCTATCTTGCCATCCGTGGGGCGGCCACGGCCACCACCCCGTACCCTGAGCACTCCTCCCCCATGAAGAACTGGAAAAAACCCGTTATCGGCGCGGCCATTGCCGCCGCTGCAGGCCTGGGCTTCGCCGCAGGCGACAACTACTTCGAGGTGGGCAAGAACCTGGAGATCTTCAACGAGCTCTACAAGGACGTCAACATCTACTATGTGGACGACGTGAACCCCGGCGAACTCATCAGCACCGGCATCGATGCCATGCTGGAAAGCCTGGACCCCTACACGCAGTACATCCCCGAGAGCGACATGGAGGATTACCGCATCATGACCACCGGCCAGTACGGCGGCATCGGCGCCATGATCCGCAAGTGGGGCGAGGGCGTGGCCGTGAGCGAACCCTACGAGGGATACCCCGCCATGGAAGGCGGCATCCGCGCCGGCGACCTGATCCTGGACGTGGACGGCCGCAGCACCAAGGGCCTGGGAACCGATGAGGTGAGCAAGATGCTCAAAGGCCAGGCCGGCACCAAGGTGAAGGTGGTCACCAGCCGGAACGGCCAGCCCCCCGTGGACCACCTGCTCACCCGCCAGGAGATCAAAATTCCCGACGTGCCCTACAAAGGCATGATCGATTCGGTGAACCAGGTGGGCTACATCAAGCTCAACAGCTTTACCCAAACCGCCGGCCAGGAAGTGCGCAACGCCTTCAAGGAACTCAAGGAGAAAGGCGCGCAAAAAATGATCCTGGACCTGCGCGGCAACGGCGGCGGCCTGCTGCGCGAAGCGATCAACATCGTCAACATCTGGGTGCCCAAGGGGCAAACCGTGGTGGAAACCCGCGGCAAGATCGACGAATGGGACAAGACCTACAAGACCCTGAGCGACCCTTTGGACACGGAGATGCCGCTGGTGGTGCTCGTGGACACCGGATCGGCCTCCGCCAGCGAGATCGTTACAGGGGCCCTGCAGGACCTGGACCGCGCCGTGGTGGTGGGCCACCGCACCTACGGCAAGGGCCTGGTGCAGCAAACGCGCGACCTCTTCTACAACAGCAAGCTGAAGGTGACCGTGGCCAAGTACTACATCCCCAGCGGACGCTGCATCCAAAAGATCGATTATGCCCACCACGACAGCACCGGAAAGGCCGTGGTGAAGGCGGATTCAACCATCCGCGCCTTCAAGACCGCCCATGGCCGCACCGTGTATGACGGCCGCGGCATTGCACCCGACATCGAGGTGGAGCTGCCGCCCATGCCCAAGATCCTCGGAAGCCTCTACACCGGCGACATGTTCTTCGATTTCTCCAACCAGTACCAGTGGGCGAATCCATCCATTCCCGCGCCGGGCGTGTTCACCATCACCGACGACATCTTCCAGCAGTTCCTCCGCTTTGTGAAGGACAAGAAGTTCGAATACCGCACCTCCAGCCTTGATGACCTGGACAAGCTGGTGGCCGATGCCAAAAAGGAACGCTACTACGACCAGGCCAGATCGGCCATAGAAACCCTGCGCGGGGACCTGAACCCCGACCAGGCTGAGCTGCTCAACCGCTTCAGGCCGGAGATCGACGAAGTGCTCAAGAGCGACCTGGTGGGACGCTACTACTTCCAATCCGGCAGGGCCAAGGCCATGCTGGGCAGCGACCCGGCGGTGAAGGAGGCCATCACCGTGCTGAACGGCCCGGCATACAAGGCCGTGCTGGCGGGAACCTACAAGGGCGGCAAGTAAACCCGCAGCCTTGGCACGGCACGGGAAATGGCACCCGGCGGCAACCACGGAGGCCAGGCGTACCGCAAGGTACACCTGGGCGCCATCGCCTTGGCGCTGATCGCCTTGCCGTGGTCGGAGTTCCTGCTCAGCATTTCCCAGTTCATCCTGGTGGGCAATTGGCTCTGGGAGGGCGTTGCACGGAACGATCTTGGCGGGCGCTTCAAGCAGGCCTTCACCCAAAAGGAAAGCTTGGTTTTTCTTTCCTTTTTCGGCCTGCACCTGCTGGGCCTGGCATGGACCACGGACCTGCAATGGGGCGTGGACCTGTGCCGCATCCTGCTGCCCGTGCTCGCCTTCGGCGCCGTGCTGGCCTCGGTGCCGCGGCTTTCCGCCGGCGAGCTGCGCACCTTGCTGCTGCTGGGCGCGTGGAGCGCCACGGCAAGCACGTTCGCCTGCCTGGCCATGCGCCACGGCGTGCTGGCGCAAGGCAACTACCGCGACCTCTCCCCTTTCATCGGGCACATCATGCTGGGGCTCATGCTCTGCTTCAGCATAGCAGTGTTCATCCACTATTGGCCGCGCAGCTGGCCGCTCCGCACCGCGCACTTGCTGGCGGTGCTGCAGTGCCTGGTGTTCATGAACCTGATGAGCAGCCTCACGGACCTGCCCGTGCTTTCCGCCCTGGCCCTGTACGGCCTTTGGCGCATGGCCCGAAAGCGGCGGCCCGCCTGGCGATGGGCGGCCTTTGCGCTGCTCCTGGCCGGCGGCGCGGGGCTGGGCCTCTTCCTGCGCGGAAGCTGGGAAGACTACCGCCGCGAGGACCGCACGCAGCTGGAGCACCTGCCGCATGCCAGCGCCGGGGGCGAGGTGTACTACCACGACCTGCGCGACCCCCAGCGCGAGAACGGCCATTATGTATGGGTCAACGTGGCCGACAAGGAGCTGGAACGCACCTGGGACCGGCGCAGCACCATGCCCTTCAACGGCAAGGACAAGCTGGGGCAGCCTCTGCGCTCCACGCTGGTGCGCTACCTCGCCAGCATGGGCCTGCGCAAGGATTCCACCGGCGTGCAGCAGCTTTCGGCGCAGGATGTGGCCCGCATCCAGCAGGGCATCACCAGCGTGGAGGAAGGCCGGGCAAAGGCGATGCGCGCCCGCGTGGAGCAGGTGCTGTACGAACTGGACCGCTACCGCCATACCGGCGACCCCAACGGCCACTCGGCCACCATGCGCCTGGAGTATTGGCGGGCGGGGCTGCGGATCGCCCGCGATCACTGGCTGTTCGGCGTGGGCACCGGCGATACCCAGCGCGCCTTTGATGCCATGTACGAGCAGGAACACAGCGTGCTGGCCCCGGAATGGAGGCACCGCGCGCACAATGAGTTCCTTACCCTGTTCATCAGCTTCGGCGTGTTCGGCCTGCTGTGGAGCCTGTTCAGCTGGTGGTGGCCCGCCTGGCGCTGCCGCGCTTTTGCGCACCCGCTGTTCATCGCCTGGGGCATCATCTTCCTGCTTGCGTGCCTTACCGACGACACCGTTGAAACGCAGATGGGCGCCACCTTTTTCGCGCTCTACTATGCGCTCTTTGTCTTTGCCGCCCCTCCTGCTTCGGCCAGCACCTCCTGATACACCTCCAGCGTGGCGGCGGCCATGGCCTCGCGGGTAAAGGCAAGCAGCTTGCGCCCGGCGCCTTCCACAAGGCGGCTGCGCAGGGCGCCATCCGCCAACACCTGCTCCACGGCGGCGGCCAAGGCGGCATCGTCGCCCACCGGGCACAGCAGCCCCGTGCCGCCCTGCTCCACCACCTCCGGTATGCCGCCGGCGGCCGTGGCCACCACCGGCACGCGCGCTGCAAAGGCATCAAGGATGGAGGTGCCCAGGCCCTCCGTGCGGGAGGTCATGGCCATCACATCAAGCTCCGGGAGCAGGCGGTCCACATCCGTGCGGAAACCGGTGAACGTGAGCGCCGCGCCCATGCCGCGGTCCGCCGCATAGCGCTCCAGCCCGGCCTGCAGCTCCCCCGCGCCGATGAGCACGAAGTGCGCGGCAGGCACATGCTCCCTGATGCGGGCCGCCATGCGGATGAAGGTGAACAGGTCCTTGTGCGGGGCCAGTGCGGCCACATTGCCGACCAGCGGCACCTCCGCCCCGATTCCCAGCGCACGGCGCAGCCGCCCGTCGGCCCCCTTGGCGAAGCGGCCGGCATCAATGCCGTCGTACACCACGCGAAGCACTTGGGGCCGGGCCAGCCTTTCGGCCATGATCACCGCGATCGCCCTGCTCACGCACAGGATCCGCTTTACGGACGGGTGGCCGTATTTCCAACGTGAGCTGAATCCGTTGCTGATGGCAAAGTCCACGCGGCGGCTAACGACCAGTGGAAGGCCCATGCCGAAGAACTGGTTGGCCAGCACGGCGGCGGTGTGCCCGTGCGAGTCGTGGACATGCACAAGGTCAGCCTGCCATTCCCTGGCCTTCCGTGCCAGCCGCCAGGCGTTCAGCGGGTCAACCGCCATGCGGAAGGGCATGCATGCGTGGGTCATGCCCTGTTTTTCGCACAGCGCGGCCATGGGGGAGGAACGCGCGCAAACCACCAACTGGTCTTGTTCGGCGCGGTGCAGTTCCTCCACAAGGTAGGCCACCTGCTGCTCGCCCCCGCGCCATGTGCGGGCCGTGCTCAGGTGCAGGATGCGCATGCGCGGACGGAACAATGCCGAATGGTGCCTGGGGCCTTTGTTTCCACGGTGCCGAAGGTAGCTCCGCACCGCCGCCGCAGGTGGTCAATGGGCCACCACAAAGCTGCCGCGGGCCACTGAAGTGCCCTGTTGCCGCAGGTCGTAGAGGTACATGCCGGCGCCCATCCGGCCCGTCTCCAGCTCCACGCGCCCCCCGCGCAGGGGCTGCTGCAGCACGGTACGCCCGGCCATGTCGGTAACGGTGAGCTGCATGGCGCCGCCTTCCCCGGCCTCGATGTGCAGCACGTTGTCCGCCGGCTGCGGATACAGCCGCACGGCGATCGGTTCCGCCGGTTGCGCCACGCCGGCCCAATGGGTCACCAGCGTCACGCAATAGTCCTCGGTTTCACCGTAGGCATAGCTGGTGCAGCCGGTTGCCGGCGGCGATGTGTCCTTCATGATGACGCGCATCCGGGCCGGGCCGGGCGTGGCCGTGGCCGGTATGGTGATGCTGCCCGTGATGGGCGCCGTACTGCTGGTAATGCCCTGGTACATCAATTCATCGGGCGAAAACTGGCCGTCCCGGTCCAGGTCGATCCACACGGTGAAGGATTCCTGGTAGTTGAACAGGGAATAGCCCGCCGCAAGTTGGATCGGGTATGTTGCCCCGATCATCAGCTCGGTGGTTTGCCCGGTGGTGCCGATACCGGCATAGCCGCCGTCTCCCGCAGATGCCCGGTTGATGGTGTTGATGTGTACCAGGGTGATCCATTCCAGGCTCGCGTCGTCGCCGCGGCTGGTGCAGAAGGTGCCTTCCACGCACTGCCCGCAACCGGGCACATGCAGCAGCGTGCTGGCCGACCATTCCGAATCGGTGACCTCGCAGATGCTTCCCATCTGCACCTCAATGTCCGAGCAGGGCGTGAGGCCGTGCAGCACCACGCTGTTGCCGTGGAGCTCATCCTGCAGGTAGTTCCAGTCGTTGGCGCCCGTTTCGCGCCAGCGCAGGCTGTAGGAGCTTGAGGCGAGCACGCTGCCCCAGGTGATGGAAGCGGTGACCGTGTCGATGGCGGTGGCGGATACGGAAGGCGGTGCCGTGCAGCAGCCCTCGCTGGTCCACAGGCGCACGGGGCCGAAGGAACCCATGCCCTGGCCGCAATCGCTGGCCAATTGAAACTCGTACGGTGCGCAGGTGGCAAGGCCGGTGATGGGCTGCTCCAGCGCGGTGATGCCGGTGATGGTGGTCCATTCACCCGCGCCTACCAGGCGGTAGCGCAGGGCGTATGTGCCCGGAAGGGCGCTCCAGGCCACGGTGGCCGTGCCGATGGCGGTGCTGGTG
>JAFEAI010000271.1 GCA_018266475.1 Bacteroidota bacterium | reverse complement strand
TGGCACAATGACCTCCGGAAACCCGGCCGGTCACATCACCTCAGTGTGGCACAATGGCCTCCGAAATGACTGGCACTGCTTGGTCCGGAATGGGTGGCACAATGATCTCCGGAATAGCCAGAAAGTAGCAGGAGCCCGCCTGAGGCGGATTAAGTGCTGGGCACTCGGCAGATCATTGACATTACTGGTTAAGCCGAGCGCCGGGACGGGGAAAGCAGCAGGAGCCCGCCTGAGGCGGATTAAGTGCTGGGCACTCGGCAGATCATTGACATTACTGGTTAAGCCGAGCGCCGGGATCGGGGGGCTCACTTCTCGTTAGGGCCGGGAACACTGGCGGGAGCGGGGGGCAAGCCAAAGAACCAGTTGCAAGAAACGAGAGCAGATATTTCTAAAACTATGGCCATAGAAATTTGTCCAAATAGATATAATTATCAGAAATGATAATATCATAACATAAGATACCGGCTCATCAAAACATCCAAAAAACCAGTGTAATCCAACTACCAAAACGATTGTACTAGGAAACAGGATTGATATAAATTCTTGGATTCGCGAGTTGTACAGTCGAAGTAATTGGGCCTCCTGATCTAGGAAATCTCTGCGATTCCCGTAAATCCGATTATATTCATGCAATACTCTAAGTTCGGTACATCTTCGATTCAATTTTCGCAAGCACTCTATTTTAACTAGGTAGGCCCATTCTATTATTTTATCAATACCGTTGGTATCACGCATTTTATTTGCCAAAAGAATTGCCCCTTCGGCATAACGAATTCCGAAATTAAATTCATTCAGATCATGATAACCCTTTGCTATGGCCAAATGAATTTTAGGTAATGAAGAAACATTTCTATTTCTAAGAACTTCTTGAACTTTTCTTGAATAATCTTCAATTGCAATGTTCACTGGATTGGAAAGGGCTGCTTCCACCTCATCCGTCGACTGGATTGGGTTCATTGACCACCACTTATTCCGGATCCGACGCGGGTGTTATCCTGACGAGAAATTTGCGGATTTTCATAATCCGCTTTAGATTGAGACTCCTTAATTAGGTTATCTGTGAAGTCAATAACGTCTTGTCGCGCTTGTATTTTATCCTGAATATCAGGAATAAGCGCTTGAATCGCATTGAACTTGGCTTGGTCCCCGGGAGCCATAGAAGTCCCCTCTTTAGCCTTTATATAGGACTGCTTATCTGCAAGGTTATCTTCTAGAGCTCCCTTTTCCTCTATAGCTATGTTCCGCATATTCTGTAGGACCTCTGTTAATCCAAGCGTGATGGCTCCTACTTTTCCTATTGTTCGTGAAATTCTCTCATATCCATTAGGGTCGCTTCCATCTGGCCCTGGATTCGGCAAATTGCGGCGAACTGACTCCGCAAAGGCAATATCACGTATCCGGGCAAAATCTCCATACATGCGCTCGCGCCGCTGCTGGTCCTTAAATCCTGGATTGTCCTTATATCTAGACGCGAACAGGGGTGTAGACCAACTAGTATGTGCACCGAACATGGCGTCTTTGACAATTAATCCAACTGCCGTAATTCCAACAAGAGCCAATAGTGCAGTTCCTCCCTCCCAAACAAATTCAACAAATACTACTGGGTTCTTTCCTTGTTTATCCACATAGTAAATTGGATTATTAGCTGCGTATGAATATGGACTATTCTCGGAGTACTCAACCGTCTTGGGGTCGATGGATAAGAAGCGTCCAACCCTCGAATCGTACATCCTTGCCCCAAAATCATAACTGGTCCCAGGACTTCCGTACAACTCATCATCCTTTTCCATACCATTGAACCCGAACCTATAGCTATCACTGCTGTAATTCCGCCCCGGCAGCAGGCTACCGAACGCCTCATACCCCTGCGCGCTCACCACCTCCGCCTGCTTGGCACCGCCCGCGCCTGCCCCGTCCAGCAGCCGGCCCGTCACCACCGTGGCCACGTTGCCCAAGTGGTCGGTAAGCTCATACCGCTTCAAGAACTCCGACATGGGCTGCGTATAGGGGTAACTGGTGATGGCCTGCTCGCCCGCCAGCTCCATTTGCCCCGTGTAGCTGCCTATGCGGCTGCTGCCGTACACGGGCCGTTCCGTCACCTTCAGGCTCTTGGGGCCGGTGTTGGTGTGGCGGTACATGGCCATGATGTTTCCTTGCGCGTCCCGAAGGTAATACTCCCGGTATCCCCCGTTCAATGGATCGCCAACTGTTTTGGAGATCCGCTGCCCATCGGCACCATACGCAAATTCCAAGGGCGGCTTGGTGCTGTCCGCCGTGCGGGTGATGCGTTTCACCTTCCCGCTCACCGTCCATTCAATGTTGGCGATCTTCTCGCGCTTGTCCTGGATCAGGTTGCCGAGGGCATCATACCGGTAGTTGTTCAGGAGGTTCACATCCTCATGGTCGTTATGGTATTCGCTGATGTCAATGCCGATGTCGTCATAGCCTCCGTACTTGGTCTCGTTGAGGTGGTAGAGGCGGTTGCGCAGCAGTTGCGTGCCGCTCTTTTCGTAGTTGTACTTGAGGTCGTCGTACTGCGTGCCGGCATTGTCCCAGCGCTTGGCGCTTTGGATGTTGCCGTTGGCATCGTACTCGTACTGGCTTTTGTAGCGGTTGGCCACCGCATCGGTCACGCCGTTCCAGGTGTTGGTGGCCGTCAGGCCTTCCACGCCCTGCGCCTGTTTATCAAACAGTCCTATGTCAGTACCCGTTGGCATGCGCCGTGAAGGTAGCTTTTGTCTTGGTCCATCCTTCAACGCATGGCTGCGACGAAATTCAGAAGGGTTTTTTCAAGGGGTGGCGGGCACGGCCTTGGACAGACCTGGTCGTGGCTCCCACCAGTCGCCCGGCCCCTGTGCCCAGGAACGCACTTTACCGTGGGGCCGGAAGACTGGCGGGAGCGGGGGGGAAGAAACGCGAGAACTGGTGATATCTTGTTCCCGTGGAATCGTATTCAATGTACATGACCACGGTATCATTTCTGGCGACACTCAACATAGACAACACACCTGATGGATAGTAGAATCGTGAGGTGTCGTTAAGCAAGCCATCCTGATATGTAACGACTGATGCTATGCTGCCATTCGGATGAAAGGTCTTGGCCGGACCATTCTTTAGACCCATGGAGAAAAACATGATGCACTTGGGCTTCCCATTCGGAAAGTACTCCACGTACTTACCTTCTTGCTTCCCCTTCAGGTAAGATCCGGACATGGCAAGCACGCCAGTTGAATCGAACCACTGCCATGTACCAGACTTCACTCCGTTCAGATACTGGCCTTCTGCCTGCAATTTGCCATTCTCGTAATACATCACAGCTTTGCCATGCAGCACTCCAGCACTGTTTATCTCAATGCTTTCACTTAGTTTCCCAGAGGCGAAGTGCTCTTCTTGGACACGCCCACAACTTGTGAGAATTAGGGAGGCAACAACCAATGCGGAAGTAAATGATTTGCTGCCCCACATGGACTATCGAGTAGTAGCCTTGTTGAACTGCTCTGCCGAGATAGACACCTTGGCTTTTCCAACCAGCGTGTAGTAGTTATGAGTGCCATCGCTCATCGTTACATCTTGCCACGTAGTATCCGCAGATCTGAACCACTGATCCATTGATGCTACGGAAGGTTGGCCCGGGTTAATCATGGGTGATGATGGGGTGCGGGAAGTGTTGGCTCGGATTTGCGCTTCGTTAGGGGCATCAAGAACAGGTGCCGCCCCTTTGTTCTGGGCAGGGTCAACTCCCGCTTGAATCGCACCAGATGCGGCATCAGTAGCTGCACCGGCCGCACCAGGTTCACCCATCCTTAGTGGACCAGGTCGCCCTTGGCCTGCAAGGGATGTAAGTGCCCTTAGGCCAGTGATATCGAAGGTTTGTGTCGGGTCTCCCCTCCTGTCTGCATTATTCGAACCCGCTGCATATTGATCCGTAAAGCCGATGCCTCCTTTCAGCGTGCCATCGGACTTCCGGGCCTCGTATTGCCCTTTTCCACTAACGTCCAATGCGCGATCTATTGCATACAGGTTTTGCATCATCTTGTCCCAAGACCCACCACCATGCGGGTTTGAACCTTTCGGATAAATAAGCTGCGTATCCCATTGTCCATTGGGGGAGTTGGCATCGTTAGCCGTGGTGTTCACCCCTGTTTTCGGGTTAATCCCGGAAGGTTCCAACCCTTCTAATTCCCTTGCATCTATAACCCGGTTTCCGCTGAACGCATAGGGTGTCCAGTACGGGTATTTCGCGGTTAACGGATCGATTGATGAGAAAATTCCATCCGCCGGGGAGTACTCCCGGTACTTGAAGTGGATGGCGTTCAGCTCCAGGTCCTTGATCTGGCTTTGGAAGCCGAACCTGCTCACGTTGCTGTGCCAGTTCATGCCGGTAAGCTCCAGGCCGAACGGCTCGTGCAGGGTAGCGCTCACCACCTCCGCCTGGTATTGCACGCCCAGGCCCAACAGCGGCAGCAAGCGGCCCGTGACCACAGTGGCCACGTTGCCCAAGTGGTCGGTAAGCTCGTAGTGCTTCAACGGCGCTTGCATGGGTTGCGTGTAGGGCCATTGGTGCACGGTAGGTTCCCCCACCAGTTCCATGGCCCGCGTGTAGCTGCCTATGCGCTTGCTGCCGTATATGGGCCGTTCCACCACCTTCAGGCTGGCCGCGTACTGCTGCGGGCTGGTGTTGGGCACCGGCTCCGGCTGGCTGCGGTAGATGGCCATGATGTTCCCCTGCGCGTCCAGCACGTAGTGTTCGCGGTAGCCCGTTGCGGGACCCAGGTCCGGGTCGCCCACCTGCTTCATGATCCGGTTGCCTGCGGCATCGTAGGCGAACGTGATGTCCGGCTTGCCACTGGCGGCGGTGTGCTGCACGCGCTTCATCTTGCCGCTCACGGTCCACTCGATCAGCTCAATGTCCGCCTTCTTATCCTTTATCCGCTGGCCCAGCACGTCGTAGCTGAAGTTGTTCGCCGTGTTGATGGTGTGGTTCACGTCCTGCGGGTCCACGATGCCGTCGGGCTGGTAGGCCATCTGCGGGATGTCCTGTGCGTAATCCCCGTCCTGGTCGGCCAGGTCCTGGATGTTGTACGGGCGGTTGCGCAGCTTGCGGCCGTAGGCGTCCGTGTGGTAGCCGTAGTTCATGGCATCGTACATGTTCCCGTCCCCGTCAAAGCGGCCCACGGTTTCTATGTTCCCGTTCGCATCGTAGGTGTACGCGCTCTTGTACCGGTCGGCGGTGGCATCCGTCACGCCGTTCCAGGTGTTGGTGGCCGTCAACCCTTCCACGCCCTGCGCCTGTTTCAGGCGGTTCAGCTGGTCGTAGCGGTACACCTGCGCCAGCACCTGCGCGGGCTGGGTGGGGCTGGTCCACCCGCCCCAGGGCTGCAAGGCGTTCACGGTGTGGGCGATGTTCCCGTTGTACAGCGGGTTGTAGGCCGCGCTCAACGTGCCCGAGGTGCCCACCGCCGCGAAGGGCCGCTCAAAGGAGCCGCCCCAGCGCGATGCATCGATCGCCTTGTAGTCTTCATCGCCAAAGTAGCCGATGCTTTCCGCATAGGCGTCGCGCCCCACGTGCGCGTTGGGGTTGCCGGGCACCCCGTCGTGCCCCATGTCGGTCTTGGGGATCAGCACGTCGGAGTTGATGCCCTTCAGCCAGCCTTGCAGGGTGTAGGCGTAGTCCACGCCCTGCACCTTGTGCTCGCCCAGCTCCATGCGTTGCAGCGGGCCGTGGGGGTAGTAGAAGTACTCCGCGTCCTGGTGCCACACCACCGCGTCCGCGCTGGTCTCCACCTCCGTGATGCGGTTGTCGGCATCGTAGGTGTAGCGGTGGTGCATCTGGTCGTCGCCCGTTCCGTAGTCCACCCGCAGCACGTTGCCGCTG
>JAFEAI010000270.1 GCA_018266475.1 Bacteroidota bacterium | reverse complement strand
GCATCGGCCCGCGCCAGCGCGAGGACCTGCGCATCCTGCGCATCGCCCTGGACCTGCCGCGCGAGGAACTCTACGCCCGCATCGATGCCCGCGTGGACCGCATGATCGCCGACGGCCTGGAGCAAGAAGCGCGCGCCCTCCTGCCCTACCGCGAGCGCAATGCCCTGCGCACCGTGGGCTACCGCGAGTTCTTCGAGCACTTCGACGGGAAGATCGACCGCGCGGAAGCCATCGACCTGATCAAACAGCACACGCGCAACTATGCCAAGCGGCAGTTGACGTGGCTGCGGCGGGGCGATTGGGCATACCTCCAACCTGCGGAGGTGGTTCCCGGGCGCATCCGCCAGCTCGCGGAAGCACTCGCCTAAGTTTGCGCCCGCAACCGCCATTGATGCCCGCCGAACGCATTCTTGAACTGCAGGCCATGCTCGCCGATGCCCCCGGCGACCCGTTGCTCCGCCAGGCCATCGCCATGGAGAAAAAGCGGAACGGGGAGCTGGAAAGCGCAGCCGCGATCCTGGAGGACCTGCTGCGGGAGGACCCGAAACACCTTGCTTGCTACTATCAGCTTGCCCTGGTGCTGGCCGGGCTGGGACGAACAGCCGATGCGGCGGAAACGTGCCGGGCCGGCGCCCTGCAATGCCTGGTCACCGGCGATGGCAAGGCACGCGCGGAACTGCTTGCGCTGAAGCGGGCCCTGCAACAAGCATGATGCGGAAGTACAGGCGGCTGCTTTGGTGGGTCCTTGCCGGTCCCTTGGTGGCGCTGGTGGCCACCGTGCTCTGGGCCTTCCCTTTCCTGGCCATCACCGCGCCCAGCGGCAGCAAGGTGCTGGTGGTGGAAGGCTGGATGGACCCGGGCGCCCTGCAGGAGGCCGCCGCGCTGGCCGTGGACAGCGGCTATCGCCACATCTACACCACCGGCACGGTGCGCCCCTTTGCCTACCTGCTCAACGATGGTGAAGGCCTTGAACTGGAACTACAGGCACCTGCCCAAGGAAAATTGGACCTGGAAGTGGCCGGCAACATCGGCGCAGGCTTCATCCTGCTTGCCGACGGCGATACCCTGCTGAGCTCGGCGGTGGCGCCCGACCCGCGCCTGTTCCGCGCCACCGCCCCGCGCCCGCTGCACCGCCTCCGCTTCATGGCGCGGGAGAATCCAAGCTGGCACGGGCCGGCCATCTTCATCCGCGCGCTGTCGCTCAACGGCACCAACGTGAACTATCTCCAGCGCGCCAGCTGGTTCATCCGCCCGTGGCAGGCACCGCAACCCGCCTGGCCCACCTACGCCCAGTCCGCCCGCAGTGAGCTTATCGGCATGGGCATTCCGGAATCCATCATCACCGCCGTGCCCGCCTATGGCGAGCCGCGCAGCCGCAGCTGGGGCAACGCCCATGCCTTCAGCATCCAGGCCGCAAAAGATGGGATCACCGCGTTTGACGTGGCCACCGTGGGGGTGCATGCGCGCAGGTCCCGCAGCCTCTTCCAGCGCGCCTGCGGCCCGTCCGCCAACGTGGGCGTAATCGCCCTCAACGACCCCTACTGCACCCGTGAAAACTGGTGGAAGAGCGTGCGCGGCTGGTTCACCCTGCTGAAGGAAGTGGCCGGTGCGCCGGAAGCGGACGCCGTGTCACTGAAGAGGCTGGACCGGTAGCACCACTTCCGCCTTTTATACCTTCGGGGGCATGAACAGGATACCAAAGCCCGGTGCAGGCGACTACCCCGCAGGGCATCAAGTGTACGTGGACGAGGCCGCAGGAACCACACTGGCGGAGGCCTTGCAGCACGCCACGGAGGAAGAAGCCCGCGTGATCGCCATGGTGCCCGAGGGCAAATGGGAACACCGCTACGCCCCTGGAAAATGGACGATCAAGGAGGTCTTCCAGCACATCATCGACACGGAGCGTGTGTTCAGCTACCGTGCGCTTTGCATTGCGCGCGGGGAGCAGGCCGATCTGCCAAGCATGGATGAGGATGCGTACCAAGCCCAAGCCTGCACAGATCGGCGAAAAATCGGGGACCTGCTCCGTGAACTGAGGGCCGTGCGCGCCTCAACCATGGAACTGTTCAACAGCTTTGATGCCGGAACGTTGGCCCGCAAGGGAACGGCCAACGGCAAGTCCGTCTCCGTGAACGCACTGGGATGGACCATCGCGGGGCATTCCGCGCACCACCTGCGGATCATCCGCGAACGCTATCTCGGTTGAATCCGCAGCCATGCGCAGCCGCCCCATCCAGCACTGGTTCGATGCCTACGGCGAAAGCCACCGCAACCCCGTGAACACGGCCATACACTGGATTGCCGTGCCGCTGATCTATTTCAGCATCACCGGCCTGCTGATGGCCATTCCGTCCCCGGCTTACCGCTTTGTGGACCATTACCTGTGGGCCTTGCTCGCGATGGGCGCCGTTTGGATCTTCTATATGCAGCGCAGCTTCTCCATCGCCATCGGCATGGCCTTCTTCAATGCGGCTTGCTTATCGGCGGGCCGTTGGCTGGACCTGCATGCGGCCTGGCCGCTGTGGGCGATCTGCCTGATCATTTTCACGCTGGCCTGGATCGCCCAGTTCATCGGCCACGGTGTGGAAGGCAAAAAACCCAGCTTCCTCCAGGACCTCCAGTTCCTGCTGATCGGCCCGGCCTGGCTGATGGCCAAACTGTACCGCCGGGCAGGCATTCCCTATTGAAGGGGCGTGAAGTACACCGGCTTCCGCCCCATGGCCATGGCGGGCCTGAAAATGCCGATCAGGTCCTTCAGCACCGCATCAGGCTCCAGCGCGGCCTGCCCGAACAGGTCGCTTTCGGTGCTGTTGCCATAGAAAACGCCCGGGCCGCCAAAGACAGGCAAGGCCAGCACGCGGTGGTCATCACCGGCCACGTCCGCCTTCGTCACCGGGCGGTCCAGTTCCAGGATGCGCCCCCATAGCCGGGCTTGCGCCCCTGCGGTGAGCACCGTTTCCAGGCCAATGTCCACATTGCCCGCGGCCGGGCGGTCCGCGAAGAGGTAGCGCCCGCCGGCATCGGCGATAAGGTGCGCCATGTAACTGTTGCCCGCCGGCACGGACCAGGTGCCCTTCCATGAACTGCCGAAAAAGACCGCCGGGGCCGTCTCCTCCCGCGGCACGGATGCCTTGGCCGCTTCGTAGCGCGCAGCAATGCCGTTGAACACTTCCCGGGCCCGGCCCTCATCGCCCATCAGCAGCCCGAAGGCACGCACCCATTCGGCGCGGCCAAGCGGGGCCGGTTCCAGGTATTCCGCTATGGGCACCGCAGGCAGGCTGCCCAAGGCATCGGACTTGCCCTCCGTGCCGTAGGGATAGGTGAACAAGGCCTCCGGGGCCAACTGCAGCATACGTTCGCGGTCCAGCCCGTCCGCCATGGCGATCTCGGCCACCTTGCCCGCGCGCGCCAGGGCCGCCACCTGCGGATCGCGCAGCCGCTTGGTGTAGGCGCAGCCCACCACCGCTTCCGCCCGCCCCAGCGCGGACAGGAATGAGGCGTGGGTGGTGCTCCACAAGGCCACGCGCGCCAACGGATGCTCCAGCACCACCGCCCCGCGCGGAGCGGCACCGCCATCCCCGGCCTTGCCCACCACAAAGATCCCCGTGGTGTCCGCAGTGCCGCCGGGACCGAAGGTGAGCAGCATCCTTCTGCCTTCGCCATGCCACAGCTGGAAGAAACGCGCATGGAACACCGTATCGCGCTGCCAGCCTTGCCAGCCGGTGCGGGGCACCGCCTTGGGGCCGCAGCCCGACCATGCGCCCCACAAGGCGGAAAGGATCAGCGTGAAGCCCCAGCCCCGCAGGCCGGGCCTCATTGCAGCTCCGTGATCAGGTTGAGCAGGGCCTCCCGCACCGTGTCCCGCCCATTGGCCAGGTCGGCCACACGCTGGGGCACGGTATAGGCCGGCAGTTCACCCCGTGCCGCAGGTCCGGCGGGCGTCCCTTCCGGCACAAAGCACATCAAGGGCACATGCAGCACACATCCCGTGCGGGGCAAGGTGATCTCCATGGTCCTGCCGCCGCAGAAGCTGCTGGCGTTGGCCCCCGTCTCCTCGCCCACCGTGCGCGCCCTGTCCGTTCGCTTGGCCATCATCACAAAGGCCGCTGCCGCGCCCGTGGTGAGGCCGTCGCACACCACATATACCTTTCCCTCGAAGGCCTTGGCCAACGGCTGCAGCGGTTGCAGGCGCGGATCATCGGCCTTCAGCACGCGCCGGCCGTTGGCCTCCGGTTGGTACATACCGTCCACCGAGGCAAAAAACTCCGGGGCAGGTGCGGCGAACCGATAGGAATCCGGTACCCTTCCGCTGCGGATGTACACCGACTTCAGGGCCCGGAAAGGCTGCCGCGCGACCAGGCTGAACACCTGCTCGGCCATGCCGGGATCGGCACCGCCGGCACCGCGCACGTCCACCACCAAGCTGGTGGCGCCCGATTTCCGCAGGGCCGCCAGCACTCCGTTCAGGAACCGCTCGGGGTTCACCCGCTGCCGCTCCAGTTCAGCCGCATCAAAGGTGCCCAGGGTAAGCCAGGCACTGCGGATGGCCGGCACTTCATCCAACCGCCAGGGTTGCAGGTCGATGCCCTTGGGCTTGTAGCTCCGGCGCATATCGTCCCTGGTCATGGCGAAGACCTCCTTGCGGCCCGTGCTGCCGTCCGCTGCGCGATAATCGATGGTGAACTTTCCCGATGCTTCCACATGGCGCCGGTACATCTCCGGAAAATCACGCTCGATGCGGCGGTCCAGCAGCGTGGTGTCCGCGCCTTCAGGCACCTGTGCGCCCCGCAGCAGGGCCAGTACGGCATCCGCAGGGCGCCCGTTGATGGCCAGCAGTTCACACGCCGTGGGCAGGCTGCGGAACCCCTTGAGCTCCTCATTCAGGTACAGCCGTTCGCCGATCACCGCCACGGAGATGGGGATCATCGGCTCCAGATGGTCATACTGCGCCTGCAGTGCTGCCGGGGGCGACAGGAACGTGCCTGCATCGCCCACGGCCTTGAACGCGGGCAGCATGGCGGCCATGAATTGTTCGGCCGTCAACGGCGTGTCCAGCCTGGCGGCCAAGCCGTCGAACAATTGGTCGATCTCCGCCTTCACCCGGTAGCGGTAGGGGTCCGGGTGTACCTGTTCAAGGCTTTGCCGCATCACCCCCAGGTCCTCCTCAAGGTCTTCCCGGTAAAATACCGCCGTCAACGGGTTCACCTGGGCCAATGCCATGCCTGAGGCGAACACCGCACCTGCCACGCTCAACACGATCCTTCCCATCTGGTGTGCAGCAAATTGTTCCGGCACCCGAAAGATAAGGATGCCTGCACGCGGGGTGCGGGCAAACAAATGCCGGGCCGGAATTTTCCCGATCAGGCCTTTACGCGCAACTTGGGCTCGGCCTTGGTGATCTCCGCGCCCGCATTGTCCCGGTACTTGTTGAAGTTCGCCTGGAAGGCTGCGGCCAGCTTGTCCGCCTGGGCATCATACGCGCTCTTGTCCTTCCAGGTGTTGCGCGGGTCCAGCACTTCGGTGGGCACATTGGGGCAGCTTGCCGGCATGCGCACGCCGAACACGGGGTGCTCGCGGTATTCCACCTGGTCCAGCTCGCCGTTCAGCGCGGCGGTGATCATGGCCCGGGTGAACTTGAGCTTCATGCGTTCGCCGGTGCCGTAGGCCCCGCCGCTCCAGCCGGTGTTCACCAGCCACACATGCACGTTGTGCTTCTTCATGCGCTGGCCCAGCATGTCGGCGTACTTGGTGGGGTGCAGCGGCAGGAAGGGTGCGCCGAAGCAGGTGCTGAACACCGTTTTGGGCTCGGTGATGCCCGCTTCGGTGCCGGCCACCTTGGCCGTGTAGCCGCTGAGGAACCAGTACATCGCCTGGCCCGCATCAAGCCTGCTGATCGGGGGCAGCACGCCATACGCGTCGCACGTAAGGAAGAAGATGTGCTTGGGATGGCCGCCCATGCTGGGCTCGGCATGGTTGGCAATGTGCTCCAGCGGGTAGCTCACCCGGGTGTTCTCCGTCTTGCTTCCGTCCTTGAAATCCACCTTGCTGGGCCGGTCCTCGAAGAAGGTGACGTTCTCCAGCAGGGCCCCGAACTTCACGGCTTCCCAGATCTCGGGTTCCTTTTCCTTGCTCAGGTCGATGCACTTGGCGTAGCAGCCGCCCTCGAAGTTGAACACGCCGTTCGCGCTCCAGCCGTGCTCGTCGTCGCCGATCAGGCGGCGTTCGGGGTCCGCGCTAAGGGTGGTTTTGCCCGTACCGCTGAGGCCGAAGAAGACCGCCGTGTCGCCCTGCTTGCCGATGTTGGCCGAGCAGTGCATGCTGAGCACGTCGCGGTCCTGCGGCAGGATGTAGTTCAGCACGCTGAAGATGCCCTTTTTGATCTCGCCCGTGTAGGCGGTGCCGCCGATGAGGATCATCTTGCGGGTGAAGTCGATGGCTGCGAAGTTGTGCTGCCGGGTGCCGTCCACGGCCGGGTCGGCCATGAAGCCGGGGGCGCAGAGGATGTGCCACTCGGGGCTGAAGTGCTCCAGTTCACTGCGGTCCGGGCGCAGGAACATGTTGTTGCCGAAGAGCGCCGCCCATGGCATCTCGGCCACTAGGCGCAGGTTCAGCCGAAAGGCGGTGTCGGCGCAGGCGTAGGCGTCCTGCACGTAGGCATCGCGCCCCATCATGTAGGCCGCCATGCGCTCGCGCAGCCGCTCGAATACGGCGGGCTCCATGGGGATGTTGACATCGCCCCACCACACCGTTTTTTCCGTCTTGGCGTCCTTCACGCAGAACTTGTCCTTGGGGCTGCGCCCGGTGAACTCACCGGTGTCCACGGCCAAGGCCCCGCTGTCCGCCAGCATGCCCTGCCCGTTCACGATCGTGTGCTCCACCAGTTCGGCGGGCTCCAAGTTCCAGTACACATCACCCAAGTTGCCCAAGCCCACCTTGGAGAGGTCGGCGTTCATCGGTTTCAGTCCGAGGTCGTTCATGGTCGTGCGGTTCGCTTTTGAGGCCGCAAATGTACGGGGATCGCACTTCGCCCCTTCCTGAGCACCGTCAACTTGTGCGCTTGCGGAAGGCGCCCGCCAGCAGGGCCGCCCACCCGGCGATGAACATCAGCCCCCCAAGCGGCGTAATGGGGCCCAGTGCCCGCGTCCAGTGCTGGATGCCCAACAGGTCGCGCACCGCCAGCAGGTACAGCGAACCGCAGAAGCAGAGGATCCCCAGCAGGAACAGGATGCGCACGAAGCCGCTCACCCGCTCGGGCAGCCGCGGCTCCAACGCCACTAAGGCCAACAGGGCCAAGCCGTGGTAAAACTGGTATTGCGCGGCGGTGGTCCAGTTCTGGTAGGCCTGGGCGTCCACTTTGTCGCGGATGCCGTGCGCCCCGAAGGCGCCCAACGCCACGGCGATCAACAGGATGGCCGCAGCCCAGGCCAAGGTGCGTTCACTGCGCAGGGAGGACATGGGTGCAAAGGTGGTGAAAACAGGTTGGACAGGAGTGCCTGCCGATGGGATTACAGGATGTACAGGATGCGGACAGGATTACAGGATGTACAGGATGGGGAGGGGATTACAGGATGAACAGGATGCGGACAGGATTACAGGATGTACAGGATGCGGACAGGATTATCAGGATCAACAAGATGCGGACAGGATTACAGGATGTACAGGATGGGGACGGGATTTCAGGATGAACAGGATGCGGACAGGATTACAGGATGTACAGGATGGGAGGGGATTACAAGGTGAACAGGATGAGGACGGGATGAACAGGAGAACGGCCTCGGGCAAGCGGTTGGCAGGGAACCTTTCTACCTGTTCCGGGCCTTTCGCAAGCGCGCCTTGTCGGGGTTTTCGTGGAAGAAATAGCGGAGGTCCATGGTAAGGTAGCTGCCGCTGAGCAGGGTGGTCATCCGGTAGGGCCGGTAACTGGTGTATTTGTCAAGCCAGGTGGCATCTGCCTGCGCCATGTCGCCAAAAGGCCGGTGGAAGGTGGCGCCGAGGTAGAAATAGCCGGACCGCTCGGTGCGATACTCTACGCCGATGTTGCCCACCACGCCCACCTGCGCCCAATTGCGCCGGAACAGGTACGCCTGCCCTTGGGCAATATCGCGCTTGGCATCGCTGGGGTAAAAATCCACGCTGGCGCCCAGGGCATTGTTCATCCAGGTGCGCTCCCCCAGGCGGATGTACACCAAGCAGACCACCGGCAGCTCGTAGCCCACGTAGCGCAGGCTGCCACCATCGGTGTAGCCGTTGGTGTCGTTGGCCATGGCGAAGGAATAGCGGCGCACGATCTGGTCCAGCCCCACTTCAAGGGAGATGCTTTTGCTGATGCCGGTGCGCACGAGCATGCCAAAGGCCATGCCCCCGTCCAGCTGCAGGGTGGCCTGAAGATGCTCCCGGCCCAGCTTGCTCACCGGCTCGAAAAACCCGAAAGGGATCACCGGCTTCACCTGCAGGCCGAAGGTGGTGACGCCAAGCTGGGCCACTACTTGCGGAACGCTGGCCAAGGCCAGGAACAGGACGACCAACCCGCGCCGGTGCATGTGTTTCATCCCGTCGGTAGGCGGGGGGGCCAAAGATCGGTGCTGGCGGCCGCCTGTACACGGGCTTTCCGGGCAATGGCACAGCGTGCAGGGGCCGCAAGGCTGAAAACCAGCGCCTGGCGGCGTAATGAAAAGGATGGGCCGATGAGGCTTGGCAAACACAAGCAAAATGCCCCGGCATGAGGGGAGCCTATACTGTGCGTGGCGAACTTGTGAGCAGTTATCCACAAATCCCTTCTTTTCCACCGGTGCCTTGTTAGCTTTCGCCGTGCATCGCAAGCTCCAGTTCCTTTTGCCCATCGCCTTGGCCGCCTGTACCGGGTGTGCAGGGCCTACACGTGGCCTGGCGGGGAGAACCGGACCATCCGCGCCCCGCTACGGGTGGCTTCGCAAACAGGGGAAACCCATGGATGCGAACACATCCCTTGCCGTCCCGGCGGTGGACCTTTCAGCCAATGGAGTGCATGGGCCTTCAGCCAATGCGGCCACCAGGCCCCAGGGCAACAGGACCGGCCCGGACCTTGAAGGAACGGTTGCGCCTCCCGCCCCGACCTGGAACGATCCGGCACCGGCGGTCCCCGCCCCCGCCGTCCGGAGGCCACTGGAAAAACACCTCCCTGCACCGCTCACAGCCAGCACGAAGGATTCTTCGGAGTATTACGCCCCTGAACCCCGCCATTGGAACACCAAGGCTATCGCCGCAGCGCCTGCCGCCCTGGCCACCGTGGTGGTGGCCGTGGCCGCACACAGCGTACCGGTCCTGGTGGTGGGCGGTGCCATTGCCTTCGCCCTTGGGCTGATCGGCAGCCGCCAATGCCGCGACCGCGAAGACCGCGGCAAAGGCTTCGCGTTGGCAGGCATGGTGATCGGCGCGGTAGCGCTTTTCGTGGGCCTGATGGCCATGATCCTGACGGCGTAATCCGTTGGGCCAACGTCTTTTTCAAGGCCAATTCCTTCCCGATACCCGCTGTTCCAGCTTTCGACAGGCTTTCGGATCGCCTTGCGGACACCACAATGGACGATCACCTGTTCAAATCATTCATCACTTGCTAATTTTCAGGTGGTACGAAGTATGCAGATTTGGGACATTCATGCGGACATACGAACGGACACATCCGTGGATCTCCTTCCGCTTCGACCCCCGGAAGCTGCCCTATCCGGTGTGGATCCTGCTGGGGGAAGCCGCAGCGGGCTGCACCTGGCTGCGCGAAGCCGCCCTACCGGCCCGGGAAGGTGAGCTGATCAACTACATCGCACGGCTCCGGGGGGTGCTGGGCAATGCGGCCTTGGACGGAAACACCCTCAGCGAAGACCAGGTGGACCGCCTGCTGGAGGGCAGCCTGCGGTTGCCTCCCTCACAGGTCTTCCAGGAACGGGAAGTGCGCAACTTGTTGAAGGCCGTGAGCTGGGCCGAAGCGCGCAACAAGGCCGGGGACCACGACATGGGACCTTGGGCCTTGCAGGTGCTGCACGCCCAAGTGATGAAGGAACTCCCCGTCCCGGCTGATGATGCACCGGGTGAATTCCGCTCGGTACGGTCCGCAGCACCCGGCACGGAAGTGCCCCCGGAGGAGGTCCTCCCCTTGCTGGACCGCCTGCGGGAATGGACATCCTCCGCCCTGTTCAATCCCGAACATGGGGAGGAACAGATGCCCTTTGCCGTGCTCCGCGCCTTGGCCATGCACCTGTATCTGCTGTGGATCGCGCCGTTTGCCGAGGGCAACGGCCGCACTGCACGCTTAGCCGAATTCCAGGTGCTGCTAGGGGCCGGCATACCGGCGGTGGCCGCACATGCCCTGGCCGCGCACGCCTCGGCCACCCGGGGCGAATACTTGCGGCAAACCATGCAGGCCGCCAGCGGCGGCGGCGACATCACCCCGTTTCTGGCGTACATGGTGCGCGGCTTCGCCGATGCGGTAAAGGCAGTGGTTGCCGAAGTTGCCGCCGTGCAGCATGGCGTACTGGCCCAGGACGAGCTGCGGCGCCGCGTGGACCCCTTGGCCTTGCCCAACGGCCTGCGCCTGCATCAGCTTGCCCAAGCGCTGCTCGGCGAGCGCAGCAGTGTGCCCACGGCGAAGGTGCCGCAGCTATCGCCCCCCTTGGCCCATGCCTATGCACGGCTGAACGCAAAGACCTTGCAGCGCGACCTGGCGCACTTGGAGGAGCTGGGACTGGCCAAGCGCAGCCGCGGCGCCGTGCAGGCCGTGCCCGTACAGCTTCGGCCTTTTCACCTGTAAGGTTCACCCCGGGGCCAAGGCGCGTTCAAGCAGTGCCCGGGCCAATTGGTGGATACCGGCCGGATCCCCTCCCTGCAACCGCAGGGCGCGCAAGGAAGCGGCTCCTTGTGATTTTGAACGCTTCCTCCCCTGTTCATCCAGCACCAGGGGATGGTGCAGGAAGAGCGCCTGCCGAAAGGACCCAATGCCGAGCAAGGCCGCCACATGCTGTTGGATCCCCGTGGAGGGCAGCAGGTCCTCCCCCCGCACCACCAAGCTGATGCCGAAGCGCACATCATCGCAAAGCGAGGCTATCTGGTAGGCCGGGCGGCCATCCCGCTGCCGCACCACCGGGTCCGGCAGGTGCAGCCGGAATTGCCGCACCGCACCATCGGGCCAGGTGCGCCACTCCGCGTGCCCATCCCGGGGCATGCGCAGGCGCCATGCCCGCCCCGGCAGGTCCATGGGCAAGCCGCGCCCGCTGCAATGGCCGTCGTACAGGCCCGTGCCCGTGCGTGCGGCCACCTCCTTCCGCGAGCACGTACAGGCGTACAAATGGCCTCCTTCACGCAGCTGCCTCACCATGGCCGCATGATCCGCCATGCGCAAATGCTGGCTCCAGCGGCGCTGAAGATCCACGGGATCCCGCGGACCCTCGTCCCAATCCACCCCCAGCCACCGCAGCGAGGCGAAGATGTCCTCCACATATTCCGGCCGCATGCGCTCGGCGTCCAGGTCATCGATCCGCAGCAGCACCTTCCCGCCTGCTTCCCGCGCCAGCCGCCAGGCCAGCACAAAGGCCGCCCCATTGCCCGCGTGCAGGTATCCGCTGGGCGTGGGGGCAATGCGGGTTTTCATGCCTCAAGCACCGGTTCTCCTCCACCGGTTGCCCTTGCACGGCAACCGCGTTCCTCGGCCTATGCTGTGCCCGGGGCGGGACTTGAACCCGCACGGCCCTTGCGGACCAAGGGATTTTAAGTCCCTCGTGTCTACCATTCCACCACCCGGGCGGTGGGGGGCAAAGATGGGCAGCAGGATCCAGCTTTGCCGAAGGCCGCCCCCGGTGCCGCCCTATCGGCCGGGTGGCCGATAGGGCGGCGCGTTTGCGGAGGACGCCATGGGGCAAAGCCGGTGCGGGGGCAGGGATGAACACGGAAGGTTGGAAAAGGACGCTTGCGCCATACCGGCCGGCCGCCTGTGATCAGCACGGCACTTCCTGCAGGAGTTGTTTGATCTCCTTCATGGGTATGCCGTCCATTTCCGCTTTGTCATAGATGGACAGCAGCCAAACTCGTTGTTCACGCACCACCACGTGCAGGATCACACGTGCGCCTCCAGACTTCCCTTTTCCCTTTGAGGTGATGGCCATGCGCACTTTGTAACATGCGTTGCCCAAGGATGCACCCAGCGTGAACGGGTCGCGTTCAAGATCGTCAAGCAGTGCCGCAAAATCGCCCATCAGTGAAGCATGCTTCGATCGCCAGCGCTTTTAGTTGGCGATCGAAGGTGGCGATGCTCCTGACCTCAAAGCTCTTCGAGGAGCTCCCGCGCGGGCCTGCCATTCTTCTTACCAGCTTTGACCAACTTCATTTCCTCCACGGCTTCGCGGAGGTCGGAAAGCACCTTGGCCTTCGTATCCGTTAAGGGAGTGGCCTTCACGAAATGCAGGTTCCTGAGCAACTCCAGCACAAATTCGGCCTTGTTCTCCTTGATGTCCAGCAGGATCTTCATGGCCGTTCAAAGATAAGTGTCCAATGACTCACGCGTCCCTTGGCGCGCCTCCCATCTTCCGCGAGTCTTCCGGTCCAAGCATAAAGTGAGTTCATGGAGGGAATAGGACGGGCCCACCTGCCGGAGGCGCGGCGACTGGTGGGTGTACTACGGAAGCCCTCTGCAACCGGCTTATGGACATTATTGCGCAGCAGGGGAAACAGTAAGACCCCGCCCCGGCACTCGGGTACCCGAAGCGTAGCATGCCAAGATTTCCAGTGCCAGCTTCATGGGCTTATACCAATTAGACCTTCAATATCAGCCGATCTGCTTGCTCTTTTTCCGCATGGCTTCTCCTTGCCATGCGTTCCGTAGGCACCGCTACGCAACGCCCGTCACGGATCGCCCTACGAAAAAATAGCTGCGCATCTTTGGCCGGAATTGAATGTCTAATTGGTATTACACCCCCAACCGGCCCTCCAGGCCCATCCGCTCGTGCAGTACGCGGATGATCTCCATGGCATCGGCCTCATCGCTCAACCGGAAGAAGATCAGATGCGACCCGGCCTTCGTGCGCCGATAGCCTTTGCGCAATTCACTACAGTCCTTGCCGGTCGTTGGGTCGTTCTGGATCACCTCAAACACGTCCGCGAGCTGGCCCAAGTACCGGTCGGCTTGTTCCACCGACCAGTGTTCCGCCGTGTACAACCAAATGTTTTCCAGGTCTTCCGCTACCGCTTGGCTGACCTTCAGCCTCATCCTTTGCGGACGTGTTTCCGGTGCAGGCCTTTCAGGAACTCCGTGCGGTCGAAGTTTTCGATGAAGCCGGAGCTTTCCCCTTTCTTCAACGCCTTGATCAGACTTTCCCTTTTCGTCTCCTCGAACTCGAACAACCGCAGCGCGGAGCGGATCACCTCGCTGGCCGAGGAAAACTTGCCCGACTTAAGCTGTTGGGCAATGAATTTCTCATAGTGGTCGCCCAGAAGGATGGATGTGTTCTTGGCCATGGCGTGAAGGCTTGTGTGCAAATATACCAATGGTTGGTACAGGCATGGCATCCAACCCGACGCTCGGGTGCGCGAGGGTTAAAGAAGGATCCCGGCGCTCGGCTTAACCAGTAGATCCAATGCTCTGCCGAGTGCCCGACCCTTGATCCGCCTCTGGCGGGCTCCTGTTCCATTCGCCATTCCATGAGCGAACACCTGAAAGCCCACGTTCCGGGATCCTCATATTTCTGCACGTTCACAGTGGTGGGTCCGATGCGTATCGGACGGATGGACGTGTGCAGGCGAAAGCGTTGCGCTGAGGTGGTGCTGGATCACATCCACAACAACCCGGTTGAGCAAGGACTTGTTACCTTGCCGGAGCACTATGCACACAGCAGCGCACATCCGGAAAGTGTGTTGAAAATGTTAGGTGATGAGGGTTGAAAAGGCCGGAGGCCGCGAGAGGGCAGGCACTCGGCAAACAGCCGGGCGCCGGGATGGTGGCTATTGTTTTTTCTTGTACACGCGGTTCCCTTTGTTGTTTAGCGTGTATCGGCCGCCACGCGCGCCTATGCGTTCACTTAGGTTCCAATCGGGTTGTGCAGATCCCAGCTCTTTCGGCAATGCCGCCACGATGCGCTCCTGTACATCCTTTTCGACACCCAAGATGCGTACCGACATTTTCATGAGCGCGATCACCGGGCAGTCAACGGCAATGTGGACCTCTCCACCTGCGACCTCAAGTGTTTTCGCAAACGGGGTCAACGCCTGTTTGCATTCGTCGCGAAACCTGACCGCAATTTGGGGGAGCAGTGGGCTGGGGTATTCCGTGCCGTTCCATCTGTATGTGAACACGAATGACGGCTCAGGAGCAGGGGGATGGAGAGAGGAGATCGGCTTAGCATAAATGGTCGTGGCCACGGAGCTCTTGTGAATGTTTCGCACCAGATACACGGCAATGGCCAGTAGCGCCATCGCAACAATGACCAGTACTATGCCGAATCCATCTGTTTGGGTTTGAGCCAGCATGCTCTATGGTGTTAGTAACTTATTCAATTTGCCCATCCCGTCGCTCGGGTATCAGCGCGAGGCCACAACGTGAACCCGGCGCTTGCCTCATCCTTTGCGGACGTGTTTCCGGTGCAGGTCCTTCAGGAACTCCGTGCGGTCGAAGCTTTCGATAAAGCCGGAGCTTTCCCCTTTCTTCAACGCCTTGATCAGACTTTCCCTTTTCCTCTCCTCGAACTCGAACAACCGCAACGCGGAGCGGATCACTTCGCTGGCCGAGGAAAACTTGCCCGACTTGAGCTGCTGGGCAACGAATTTCTCATAGTGGTCGCCCAGCAGGAGGGAGGTGTTCTTGGCCATGGCGTGAAGGCTTGTGTGCAAATCTACCCATGGTTGGTACAGGCTTGGGATTCCGGCATGAACGCCAATGGACCCGAATGGGGAAGGTGCGCCCATCTGCGCCCATCTGCGTTCATCCGCGGTTTTAATTCCCCTTGAACGCCGCCTTCCTCTTCTCCATGAACGCCCCGGTCCCCTCCAAAAAATCCGCGGTGCCGAAGCACTTGCCGAACTCCTCGATCTCGCGTTGCATGCCGTCCACGCCCGGCTCAAAGCCCGCGTTCACCGCGCGGATGGCGGCGGCCAAGGCGGTAGGGCTGTTCTTCATGATCGCCGTGGCCAGTTCGTTGCACTTGGCCAGGAGTTCAGCCTGCGGCACCACATGGTTCACCAAGCCCCATTGCAGGGCTTCTTCGGCCTTGATCATGCCTGCGGTGAAGATCATTTCCATGGCCTTGCCCTTGCCCACCAAGCGGGCCAGGCGCTGCGTGCCGCCGTAACCGGGGATCACGCCCAAGCTGGTCTCGGGCAGCCCCATGCGGGCATTGTCGCTGGCCACGCGCAGGTGGCAGCTCATGGCCAGCTCCAGCCCGCCGCCCAGTGCAAACCCGTTCACGGCGGCGATCACCGGCTTGCCGAGCCGTTCCACATGGTCGAACAGTTGCTTGTGGCCTTCGGCGCTGAGCCGTTTGCCTTCCTCCACGCTGAAGTGGGCGAACTCCTTGATGTCGGCGCCGGCCACGAAGGCCTTGGGCCCGCTGCCGGTGATGATGAGCACGCGCACGCCCTTGTCGGCTTCGGCCTCGGTGAGGGCTTGGTCCAGCTCGGCGATGGTGGCACGGTTCAGCGCGTTGAGCTGGTCCGGCCGGTTGATGGTGATGGTGCGGGTGCCGTTGTCGTCCGCGATCAGGAGGTTCTGATGGGCCATGTTGGGTAAGCTGGTTCTTGGGCAAATGTACCCGGCTCAACCGCGCATGCGGGAAGGGTGTTGCTTGGTATCGAAGAAGTCGGTGATGTGGACCTCTTCGCCGGAGACGTAGTAGATCACCTTGAACCTGCCGAGCAAGAGCCCCCGATGACCCAAGCCCAATCTGGCGAGTTTGGGTTCCGGAAAGCCTCGAAGCGGATTGGCCAACAATTGCTTTGTCTTTTCCATCAAGGAGGTCACCAGCTCCTCTGCCTTGTCCTCAGTGGTATGATCGGCCCAAAAAGTCTGGATCTCGGCGATGCGCTCCAGTGCTGGCCGGGTGTAGACCAGCCTCATTTGGTCTCACGCCGCCTTCGCTCGTGCTTCAAATAAGCCAAGGCCTCATCATGGGTGTACACTTCCCCACGCTTAATTGCCTCCTCGCTGCGAACTGCCATCTCCAACATTTCCGCATCCATGGTTCCGTGCCTCGCATTGTCGCGAAGCATGTTGCGCAACCAAGTAAGCAGGTCAACATCCTTGGTCTCCCGGACCAAACCAATGATCTCGGTGCGCAATTCAATGGCCGTCATGTTCAGCGTCTTTGTACAAAGCTACCAAATACAAGGGAGGTCCGGTTCAGCGCGTTGAGCTGGTCCGGCCGGTTGATGGTGATGGTGCGGGTGCCGCCGGCGTCGGCGATCAGGAGGATCTGATGGGCCATGTTGGGTAAGCTAGTTCTTGGGCAAGTGTACCCGGCTGGGCTACGTGCAATAGGTGGACGGGATGGACGGGGTGGCCCAATGGCCCCCGTCCATCCTATCCACCGGAACACGGGGGGTACCTTCAAAGCCGCATTACCCCACTTTCTCCAACGGCAATGCCACAAAGAAGCTGCTGCCCTTGCTTTCCTCCGTGGTGAACCACACCCTGCCGCCGGCATTTTCCACCATGCGCTGCACCATGGCCAGGCCCAGGCCCATGCCGCTGTTCTTGGTGGTGAAGCTGGGTTGGAAGATGCGCTCGCGGTCCGCTTCGGTAATGCCGGTGCCGTTGTCGCGCACTTCCACCACGGCCTCGCCATTTTCCTGGCGAAGCCAAATTTCCACTTGCCCCGGCCGGCCCTGCGGGATGGCCTGCAGGGCGTTTTTGATCAGGTTGTTGAACACGCGGAGCAAGTGCTCACGGTCGGCATGCACCGTGAGGGCAGGGCCGCCATGCAGGGCAACGCGGGCCTCGGGCTGATTGGCGAAAAGCACCACGGAGGCCGCTACCACTTCCCGCAGGTCGATGGGTTGGGCCTGTGCGTGGGGCATGCGGGCGAAATCGGAGAACTCGCCGGCGATGCGGCCCAGCGCGTCGATCTGCTCCACCAGCCCGTTGCTAAAGCGGTCCAGGCGTTCCTTGGCATCGGGCAGGCCCGGGCCCCAGGTGCGCTGGAACTGCTGGATGTTGAGCTTCATGGGGGTGAGCGGGTTCTTTATCTCGTGGGCCACCTGCTTGGCCATTTCACGCCAAGCGCTTTCGCGCTCGCTGCGCGCCAGGCGTTCGGCGCTTTCCTGCAGTTCGGCAACCTTCCGGTTGTACACGTTCACCAACTGGCCCAGTTCATCATCGCCGCGGTAACCGATGGGTTCATTTACGGCACCGAGGCGGATGCGCTCCAAGCCGCGCCGCAGCAGCTCCAGCGGACGGGTGGTCCATTGGGTGATAAGGGCGGCGGCCACGGCGCTGAGCAGGAAGAGCAGGGTGAAGAGGTTTACCAGGGACACATAGCTTGAGGCCCGCTCCTGCTCCACTTCGGCCTGGCGCGCGAAATAGGGCAGCGCGAGGTAGGCCAGCACGCGCCCCTGGTCGTTGCGGAAGGGCATGTAGGCGGTGCTGAACGCCGCGGACCCGATGTGCTCGCCGTGGATGAACGAGGATGCGCCTTGCTGCGCGAGCCGCTGGAAGGCGCGCGGATCCATGCGGCGGCCGAGCAGGCCCGCATTGAACACCTGTTCGCGGGAGGTGGCCAGGAGCTGCCCATCGGGGGCGTACAGGGAGAGGTCGGTGAAGAAGACGTCGCTGAGGCGCACCAGCAGGTGGTCCAGGTAGGGGCCCATGGCCGGTGCCAGGGCATCTTCGCCGTGCAGGGCCTGCCGGAGCATGGCCAGGGCGCCGCGGGTGCGTTCGTCGAGGATGCGCGAGCTGCGCTGTTCCTGGCGCACCCCGGTAAGGCGGCGCATGCCGAAGGTGAAGAGCAGCAGCCCGGCAATGGCGAGGCCCACCATGCCTAAGCGCACCTTGGCGCTGATGCCCATGGCACCCATGTTTCCCCTGCGGAGCAGGAGGATCGCAGCGGCAAGCGCGGCCAACAGGCAATAGAGCAGAAAGAGGAAGGAGAAGGTGGTCACGTGGTCCCATGCTGAAGGGATCTGGTAGCCCAGCACCACCAAGGCGCCGCGCGGATCGCCCTGGGCGAGCAGGTCATAGCCGCCAGCCTCCCAATGGGAGCCTTCGGCGGGCACCGGCCGTTGCCATGCAACAGGAAATACGAACGGGCCGGAGGAGGCGGTGAGCACGCCACGTTCGTAGCGGGCCCGCACGAAGCGCGCCGGCTTGAAGGGGGAGGGCCGCCGGCCCGCCAGAAGCAGCTCCGGAAAGCCAAGCCCATCGGTGACCAGGCGCGGCCTGAGCTCCACGAAGAGCAGCGCATCGGCCAGCGGCAGCCGCCCCATGTACAACGCACTCTCCCCCGGGCGCCCTGTAATGCGCAAGTCGCCGTGCTGCCCCACCGGCACGCCTTGTTCGAACCGCTCCTCCACCACATCCGCGGTGGCGGCCGCATCCGGCGAGGTGGAGCAGAATGACCGCCCCCCGGCGCCCACCAGGTAGAACCGGAGCTCGTAGCGGTCCCAATAACCGCCAAAGAAGGGCTGGCGCACCAAGCGGTCCAGTTCGGCGGATGAGCACGGCACCCCGCTACGCAGCCATTTGGCCAAGGCCGCATCCCTTGCCATGGCCTTGCCGGCTTCATCAAAGAGCAGCTCCACCACGGGATCTTCGCGCGTGGTGGCGGTTTCGGCCAATGCCTCACGGTCCATGGCCATGCGCTTGAAGGTTTGCCTGTTCAGCACATGGGCGGTGAAAAGCGCCAGCACGGCGATGAGGGCCAGCGCGGGGATCATGCCCGGGCGGCGCTGCATGCGCTGGACCAGCCAAAGCGCAGGCAGTGGCCATAGCACGGGCACCAGGTCGTATTGGCCGCGCCAGTGGTTGAATGCCATGCAGGCCAGGCACACCAATGCTGCGGTGTACCACCAGCGGCGCGGTGCCAAGGAGGTGGCGGTCCACCGCAGCAGCGCGTCCGCCAGGAGGCACCATGCGGCCAACAGCAGCCCGATGGCCAACAGGGCGGCCATGCTGTATCCGTCAAGGTCCTGCACGCGGAACAGGTTGAGGGCCACGCTTCCATCGTGTACCAGGCCCGCCATCACCTCGCTGAGCCGGACGGCCCCCGCGAACACCAGGAGCAGCCCTGCCGCCGCAGCGGGCCAAGGGTTGGCCGGCGGGCCTGCGCGCCGCACCGCATGGCCCAGGAACAGCACCATGCACAACAGGATCGCCGCGTTGATCAGGAGGTCGCCCAGCGACGGCACAAGGAAGGAGGAAGCGAACAGGGAGGGGTCGAACAGGGGGAGGTCCGCAAGGGTGCCGAAGCTGCCCCTGGCAAGCATGGCCAAGCGGGCACCGCCCAGCACGGCCACAAAGAGGGCCACAGACCACCCTGGGCCGGCCATCCGCGCGGCAAACAGCCACAAGGCGCCCACGCCTGCCGCCGCCGCTGCGAGGGCTATCAGCAGCGCCGCCAAGGAGGCCGCGCCCGGTGCTGGCAGGCCGTCCTTCCATTGCAGGCGGAACATCACCCGGCCCGCCGCATCACGCACCTCGGCACCCGGGCCCATGCCCTGCTCCGCCACCATGCCGTGCGGCACGCGGAAGCCGGGTTCGAAATGGGTTGCGAGGTACTGGTTTTCGAACGGCGGCCGGAACCACAGCCGCTGCACCGCATGCACGCTGCGCGCGCCGTCCGCGGCCATGGCATGGAGGTAGATGCCATCGGGCAGGTTGATGTGCGCGGCCCGGGCGGTATCCAGGGCAGCATCGGAGACGGGTGCATGATCGGTCCAGGCGATCACCGAGCCGTTGCGGTACAAGCGCAGGCCGCCTTCGCCGGGCACATGCGCTGCGCCCATGTCCAGGCTGTCCTGCTGCAGCACCTGGTGGGCCCGGGCGGCCAATGCGCGCGAAGCGCGACCTACCTGCACCTGGAGCGAAGCCGCAGCAGCAGCCAGGCGCTCACCGGGAGGGCGGTCCCGCAGCACGGCCGAGGCAAGCCCGAGCGCCACGGCCAGCACAAGGAGGATCAACGGGCGGCGCATAGGGCGGTGGAGCAGCAAGGCACGGGCCAAGGTAGCGGAAGGCGCGGCAAAGGGCGATGGCGGGTTGCCCGGTTCCGCATTGTGATGATCCTCACGATGCCGCGCGGGCAAGTTGGCCGTGCGCGAAGGTCGCATCTACCTTTATCGGCGCATTGGGCCGGTGCGCGAAGTAGCTGCCGGCCGACCCGCCCGCACAACACACAACCTGCCATGAACAAGAAGCCCCTTACCATCCTTGTTGCTGCCGCCATCGCGGTGATCGCCCTCGCCTGCCAATCCTTTTCCGGCCCGCAGGGCGACGACCCCTGGACCAAGGAACAATTGATGCCCCCTGCCGACCTGGCCGCACTGATCAACGGCGGCAAGGCCGCAGATGTGCATGTCTTCAACATCGGCCCGGCTGGCAGCATCAAGGGATCGGTGGAGATCGGCGACGGGAAGAACCCGGCGAACATCGCCAAGCTGAAGGCCCAATTGGACAAGCTGCCCAAGGATGCGCAGGTGGTGGTGTACTGCGGCTGCTGCCCGTTCAAGAACTGCCCGAACGTACGGCCGGCCATGGCCCTGCTGAACGAGATGAAGTTCAGCAACGGCAAGCTGCTCAACCTGCCCGAGAACCTGAAGACGGATTGGATCGACCACGGCTATCCCATGGCCGATTGACCGCGTGGCACCAAGGCGTTTTGCCTTATACCATTTAGACACTCAATACCATCCGATCTGCTTGCCCTCTTTCCGGATGGCTTCTCCGCGCATCGGGTCCCGTAGGCACCGCTACGCAACCCAATGCGCGGATCGTCCTCCGAAAGGATCGCTGCGCAGCTTTGGTCGGTCTTGAGTGTCTAAATGGTATTAGCCGCCGAACACGCCGGTGGGCGTTACCTGCACTGCGCGCATGGCTGGCGCGCCGTTCACCACGGCCTGCACAAAGTAGGTGCCCGGCTCCAGGCCCTGCGTGCGCACCAGCACGGAATTCCCGTCATATTCCAGTTCCATGGGCATGAACTGGCCGCGGTTGTTCATCAATTGCACATCGCGGATGGAGCCTTCGGCCTGCACCGTGAAGCGGTCGGGATCATGGCTTCCCTGCACCAGCATGGCGGGGCGGGTCCGGTATTCCACCGCAAAATCGTCGGAGGTTTCCAAGGGCGCGCCGTTGGCGGCGGCGAGCAGCCTGTAGTAGGCGATCCCCTCCAAGGGCGCCAGGTCCATGGCCGCATAGTGCCGGTACCCGCTGCCCGGGCCTTCCCCGTCCACGGTAAAGGCGGTGCGCCAGTTCATGCGGTCGGTGGAGCGCTGCACGGTGAACGTGGTGCCGCCCGGTTCCGCAGCCGTGTTCCACTTCAGGCTGATGCCTTGCCCTTCGGCAGGTGCGGCCACAAAGGAGACCAGCTCGTATGCCGGTGCGCCTTCCCCGGAAATGCGGCCCTGTTCGGCGAGGGCGCCCATTCCGGCTACGGCCAGCTCCTGTCCTTGTCCGAAGGCGGATGCTGCCACGCACACGGCTACCGCCAATAGTTGCTTTTTCATGGTTCGTCGATGGAAACGAACCGCTCAACGACAGATCGGCGGGCAAGGTTCCCCGGTCCACACTACTGCACCACCAAGGGCAGGGCCCCGGTGCGCTGGCCGGCCACCACCCGTAGCAGGTACAGGCCTTTGGGCATTTCGGGCAAGTTCAGCACCTGTGCGGCACCGTCAAGGGCCAAGGAGAACCCTGCCACGAGGCGCCCGGAAGCATCCATTACGCGCACCTCGGCCGGCCCGGTGGCGGCAACTTCAATGAACAGCTGCCGCCCTTCCACGGGATTCGGCCAGGCCAACAGCTGCAATCCGCTTCCCGCCCGGGCGGTGATGGCCGTGGGGAGCACGCCCTCGCACACGCAATCGGCCGTGATCACGTCATCCACGGTGCCGGGCAGCCCATCATCGCACGGGTCGCCGATGCGCCCGAAGAGCTGCGGGCAGGTGTCGGTGCTGTCAGCCACGTAACCATCCGGATGCACACAGCTCCAGCGGACGTCCAGCGGGTCGCCATAGCCATCGCCGTCGGCATCGGCATACCACGGCAGCAAGGGCTCCTCCACCACGGTTACCGTGGTGTGGCAACCATGCAGGACGTAGCCGAAGGTGCCCGAGGAATCCACGGCCGGGTTGTACAGGCTGTCATGCGGCAGTTGGTCCAGGAACTGGTAGCGGAACCAACTGCCGCCGGTGGCGGCTCCGGAATCCAGCACCTGCAGCAGGCTGAAGGCACTGTCGCCGCCGCACACGGTGATGGTCTTGGAAGGGCCGAGAAAGGTTTCCACCACGGTGATGGCCGCGGATTGCGAGGTGCCCGGGCAAACGGGTTCGTAGGATACGCTGTAGATGTACACACCCGGGGTGTCCACGCCCGGGGTGTACAAACTTCCATGGGGTTCGCCGTTGTACGTCCATGCCCCGAAGGGATCATGGAAGCCCAGCGAAAGGGAGAGGTCGATCGGGGATCCTCCGCCTCCGCAGAGCATCACCGTATTGTTCTGGCCGGCGCCGGCGCCTTCCGCGGCAATGATCGCCAGGGCCGTGTCGTTTCCGCAAAAGCCGTAGGCGATCACCGTGTAGCCGCCGGGATCCCCCCAGTTGAAGGTGAACGCCGGGGTGGCCGTAAAGAAGGTGGGTGTGCCGGGGCCTTCCCAGGAATAGCCGATGATGTCCCCGCTTGCGGCCACGGAGAGCTCGATGGCGCCGCCCGGGCAGATGGGGCTGTTGTCGATCACCGCATGGATCACGGGCGGTTCGCAATCGCGATGGCCCGCACCGCCCTGCGCCAGGGCTGCTTGCGGCACATGCCACGCCCACGCCGCACATAGGCAAAGCAACAGGGAACGGCGGATCATCGGGGCAACCGGGGTAGCAGGCCCAAAGGTATGCCGGGGCCATTGACCGGCGCGGCGCGGCCCCAAGGCACTGCCCTGGCGGCCTCACACCCCTGATCAAAGCCCCCTGCACAAGCTGCCCGCGAGTAGTTTCGCCCCGCAACGTGATCCATGGCAACATTGAAGGTGGCTGAGCTTTTCGCCGGCGTGGGCGGCTTCCGCTTGGGCCTGGAGCGCGTGCCGGGCCGGTATGAAGTGGTGTGGAGCAACCAGTGGGAGCCCGCGCGCAAAAAGCAGGATGCCTCGGACATCTACGTGGCGCGCTTCGGCGCCACGGGGCACAACAACCAGGACATCGCCACGGTGGAAGTGGAAACCATCCCCGACCATGACCTGCTGGTGGGCGGATTCCCTTGCCAGGATTACTCCGTGGCCCGCACCCTGAACCGGTCCGACGGGCTGGCGGGCAAAAAGGGCGTGCTCTGGTGGCAGATCCATCGCATCCTGCAGGAAAAAAAACACAAGCCCGGCTACCTGTTCCTGGAGAACGTGGACCGCCTGCTGCAATCGCCCGCCAAGCAGCGCGGGCGCGATTTTGCGGTGATGCTGGCCTCCCTGGCCGACCTGGGCTACGCCGTGGAATGGCGCGTGATCAATGCCGCCGACTACGGCATGCCGCAGCGCCGCCGCCGCATCTTCTTCCTCGGCTTCCACCGCTCCACGCCCCTGGGCCAGGCACTGCTTGCGCACAAACACCCCGAAGAATGGATCCTGGAGGACGGCATCTTCGCGGAAGCCTTCCCCGTAACCTCCGCATTGCCCTTGCCCCACGCCTTCGGGATCAAAGGCGACCTGGCGGACATCACCGAAACCTTCAATGCAGGCGCCACCCGCGGCACCAGCCCCTTTGCCAATGCCGGCCTGATGGCGGACCGCCAGGTGCATACCCTGCGGGTGCAACCGGCCTACCAGGGCCCGCGTACCATGCTGGGCCACATCCTTCAGCCCGACGGCGAAGTACCTGCCGAATACTTCGTGGATGCGGCACAGCATGCACGCTGGGCATACCTCAAGGGCGGCAAGCACGAAACCCGCACGAACAAAGCCAGCGGATTCACCTACCACTATAGCGAAGGCGCCATGGCGTTTCCGGACCCGCTGGACAAGCCCGCGCGCACCATCATCACCGCCGAGGGCGGCCCAACGCCCTCCCGCTTCAAGCACGTGGTGCGCACCGCAGACGGCCGCCTGCGCCGCCTCACCCCCCTGGAGCTGGAACGGCTGAACATGTTCCCCGATGACCACACCGCCGGGCTTTCCCCGGCACGGCGCGCCTTCCTGATGGGCAACGCTCTGGTCACCGGCATCGTGGAGCGCACGGGGGCCGTGCTGGCCCGGCGCGTGGAAGCGGGACGGTAGCGCCCCTGCGCACCCGGCAGGGTGCGGCCAACCGTTTTCAAAAGGGGCGGGGCTGCGCACTCCCCGTGCGGTGTGCGCATTGAGCCTCGATCCCTTTCCCCACCGGAAATACCGGTTACCCGGTATTGTGGCCCCTTCCACGGCGCCTTCCCTTTGCCCTTGCCGGGGAACAACCAAAAACCATCCGCCCGGAAGCACCATGAAAACGCACATCCTCCCTCTCCTTCCGGTAGCCGCATTGCTCATCGCCTTCACCGCATGCACCAAGGAAGACCAGGACCGGCTGAACCTGGAGGCCGAACTGAACATGCAGTACAGCGATATCCAGTTTGCCATCGACTCGGGCATCCCGGCGGGCCCCACCTCCGTAGCCCTCACCTTCAATCCCGCCGAGCTGAACGATGTGCTTGCCCACAATGGCTATACCATTGGGCAATTGAAGGAGTTCCGGATCACCGGGGCGCACGTGCAGAATGCCGACGCTGTGGCGCCCTCGGTTTACGATGCCGTGCAGCGCCTTGCAATTGAACTGGGCCGCAACGGCTCCGGCTACCAGATGATCGCCAAGGTGGACCCCGTGCCGCACGGCGCCACGGAGCTGACCTTGGAAACCAGCGGCATTGACCTGGCCCAGGCCATGAAGGCGGATTCCGTGCATCTCCGGGCAAGCCTGGTGCTGGGCGAGGCCATCACCCACGCCTCCAACCACCTGCTGAAGCTGAACGGGAAGCTCGTGGTAACCACCGCACACTGACCTCCGTCCCTACCCGATGCGCCTGTCATTTTACTCCTGTTCAGCCATACTGCTCATGCTGGCCTCCAGCGGCCTCATGGCGCAAACAGGCATGGGCATGCGGGGCGGCCCTTGGGAGGGGATCTGGGGCGTGGCCGCACAACCGGCAAGCATCCTCATCTGCCCGGACAAGTTGGAGGTGAACGTGCTACTGGCCGGTGCGGACGTGGACAACTCCTATTTCCATTTGGGCACCGGCCGCTTGGGTCTGTTCGGCTTCAGCCAGCGGATCAAAGTGGACGGGGCGGAAACGCAATTGCAAGGGATAGGCTCCCCGGGCCGGGCCATCACCACGGATGTCCGCATCCTGCTGCCCTCCTTTTCCATGCGGATCGGGCAACGCAATGCCATCGCGTTCACGAACGCCGCACGGTCATCCCTCTCCGCCACCGGCCTCGATGTGCTCGCACGGCAGTTCGGCATGGACACCATAGAGCTCTCCACAGGCCGCACACGGCAGCTGGACGCCCTGCGCGCCAGGTTGGCCACCATGGGCTGGACAGAGCACGGGATCACCTTCGGGCACACCTTCGGCCTGGGCGCACACGGCCGCCTGCACCTTGCGGCCACGGCCAAAGTGGCCGTGGGCATCATGGGCGGCTCCCTGGCGGTGGACCCCGCCACCCTTACCGGCCTGAACGACAGCACCACGCTTGTATCCAACATCAACGCCGACCTGTCCTACGCCAGCCCTCCATGGCCGGTGCTAAAACGCGGCATGGCCGGCCTGTTGCACGGCACGGGCTGGAACGGTGACCTCGGGGTGGCCTATACGCTCTTCGGCCCGGATTCGGCCACCGGCGGTGCCGCCCGGCTGAGCGTGGGCATGGCCCTTACCGACCTTGGAGCCATGCGTTTCAACAAGAATGCCGAAGCCCACCGGGTGCGCAATGGATCGGCCACCATGGGTGAACTCACTTCGTTCGGAATAGACAGCCTGCAACAGCTTGGGCCGGCCCTCAGCGGAATGCTGCTTGGCGACCCCGGGGCATCGCTTGCGGGAAGGGCGTTCAGCATACAAATGCCCATGGCGGCCCATTTGAGCGCGGAGTACCGGTTCGCCCGCCGTTGGGTGCTCCGTACCGAACTGGCAGTGGGCCTGCGGCAGGCACCGCGGGCGGTGGCCGTGCGGGACGTGCTGGCGGTGGTGCCCCGCTTTGAATCGCGCCTGGTATCCGTGGCACTGCCGCTGAGCGCCGACCGCGTAGGCCGCTTTGCCGCAGGGCTGATGGTGCGCGTGGGCGGCTTCGCGATCGGCAGCGACCGCATCGGCGGCTTGTTCGGCCTTACCGAGGTGGCCGGTGCGGACATCTACTTCGGGGCCAAGGTGCGGATCCGGGGCAAGGCGGACGGAAAGGGCGCTCATGCGCCCAGCCCTTCCACATAGCGGCGGTCGTTGGCCAAGCGCGGCACCTTGCTTTGGGCATCGTTCATGCCGCGGGCCTTCATCCATGCGGCGAAGCCGCCGCGCGGCACGGGCACTATGGCCAAGGGGCGCAGCACCTTGCCGGTGATGAGGTCCTTGTAGTACACATTGCGCTTTTGCAGGGCCTGGTCGATGGCGCGGGCAAAGGCCGCGGTATCCGCCGGGGGTGATGCAAATTCGATGTACCACTCGTGGCAGGGCAGCCCTTCGGCCGGGGCCAGCTGCGGGGCCACGGTGAACTCGGCCACCTCGCAGGGAAATGCCTGCATGGCCTCCTGCAGCGCGCCCTCCACCTCCTCGGCGATCACATGCTCGCCAAAGGCGCTGGTGAAATGCTTGGTGCGGCCCGTGACCACGATGCGCGGCGGCACCAGGGACACGAACTTCACGGTGTCGCCCAGCTCATACCCCCACAACCCGGCGTTGGTGTGCAGCACCAGGGCATAGTGTACGCCCAGCTCCACCTGGCCGATGGAGAGGCGACGCGCATCGGGGCGGCCCAGCTCGGCCACGGGGATGAACTCATGGTAGATGCCGTCGCCCAGCACCAGCAGCAGCCCCTCGCCCGGTCCCTGGTCCTGGTACGCCAGAAAGCCCTCGCTGGCCGGGAACAGCTCCAGGCTGTCCACGTGCCTGCCGATCAAGGCCTGCATGCGGCTGCGGTAGGGGCCGAAGTTCACCCCGCCGTATACGAACAGGGAAAAGTGCGGGAACACCTCGCCCACGGTGCCCATGCCCGTGCGCGCCAGCAGCCGTTCGAAATACATCTGCACCCAGGCCGGAATGCCGCTGATGAGGCGCATGTCGGCGTGCATGGTTTCCGCCACGATGGCCTCCACCTTGGCCTCCCAGTCGGCGATGCAGTTGACGGCATAGCTGGGCATGCGGTTGCGCAGCAGGTAGCGCGGCACATGGTTGGCCACTATGCCGCTCAACCTTCCGGCGGGGATGGCGCCCTTGCGGTCCAGCACGGGGCTGCCTTGCAGGAAGATCATCTTGCCGTCCACGAAGGCCGCATTGCCGGTGCGGGCGATGTAGGCCAGCAATGCGCGGCGCGCGCTGCCGATGTGGTTGGGCAGGCTGGCCTGTGTGATGGGGATATACTTGGCGCCGCTGGTGGTGCCGCTGGTCTTGCACAGGTACAGCGGGCGCCCGGGCCACAGCACGTCCTGCCCGCCGGCGACGATGCGGTCTATCCATGGGCGGAACCCCTCGTAATCGCGCAGGGGCACGGCCTGCACCAGCGAGGCATGATCCGCAACCCCGGCCAAGCGGTGCTCTTTCCCGAAAGCGGTATTGCGCCCCCCCTGCACCAGTTGCCGCAGCACTTCGGCCTGCGTGGCGGCGGGCTGCATGGCGGCCCGCATCACCCGCGCGGCGGACCTGCGCGCAAGCACCTTGGCTATGCCGGCCTTCAGCGCCATGGCTACTTGAAGCCGATATAGGTTTGGGGGTCCACCGGCTTGCCGCCGCTCCAGAGTTCGAAGTGCAGGTGCGGCCCGGTGGTGAGCTCCCCGCTGTTGCCCACGATGGCGATGGCCTCGCCGGCCTTCACGGCATCGCCGGTCTTCTTCAGCAGCACCGCATTGTGCTTGTAGAGGCTCACCAGGTCCAGCGTGTGCTGCACGGCCACCACGTAGCCCGCGTCGCTGGTCCAGCTGGCCATGATCACCGTGCCGTCCAGGCAGGCGGAGACGGCTTCATCGGCCTTGGCCACAATGTCCACGCCATAGTGCCGCTCGGCGGGGCTGAAGGTGCTGGTGACCACCCCGCGCAGGGGCGGGAAGAACAGCAGGCCGGGCAGCCCCAGGCGGTCCAGCGAGGTGGGCGCGCCGGCACTGTGTACACTGTAGGCTTCCGCAGCGCGGATCTTCACGCGCATGGCGCTGTCCGCCTTGGAGGGCATCAGGTCGGCTGCGGCGGGCGCCTTCACCATGGGGGCGGAAAGCGTGACGCTGTCCGCGGGCAGGTGCCCGCTGAGCACGTTGCGCAGGTTGTTGATGTACAGGTCGCGCACGGCCATGGCCTGGTCCAGCGAATCGGCGGTGAGCACGGCGCGGTAGGCGTTCATCTTCACCTTTTGGTTGCTGTAGCCGGGGATGTACTGCTTCAGGGGCGTGTACACGATCACTGCGGCCACGAACACGGCATTGATGATGAAGAGCACCACCGCCAGCAGGATCACGTTCATGCGCGAAAGGCGGAAGCTGAAGCGCTCCTCGTACGTGGATTCATTGATCAGCACCGCGCGGTACTTGCTGCGCAGCTTGCGCAGCAATTGCTTGCGGCGCTGCTTGCGCCGCTGGTTGTCGGTGAGCTCCTCGCCGGGCATGGGGTGCTGCAAAGGTGGGCACGGGGCGGGGAACCGGGCCTGTGCCCGTGCAAGGCTGCATGCACCTGATGGCAGCATGTCAATTGCATTCAACTTCGGAAAATACGGAAGCGCACGAACGGGCCAGCCCCCGGCTTTGATCCCTTCCGCAATTTCAAGGTACGTACCTGGCCATTTGCCACGTGCATGCGCCGAGGCATGTCCATCTGCGTGGATCCGCAGTTGGACTTCCGCCCAAGCCCCCAGCCAGGCATAGGTTCCATCAAGGCCGATCGGCCCCATTGCCCGGCGCGTAGCTGTTCGGCGCAGCCCCCTCCCCGGTATCTTCGCGCCTTCCCATGAACCGCTTCGCCCCGGCACTTGGCGCCTTGCTGCTGTTGGCCGCCTGCGCGCAGGTGAAGGAGCCCCAGGGCGGGCCCAAGGACACCGTGGCCCCGCAGCTTACGGGAAGCGAGCCGGCCAACGGCGCCACACACTTCAGCGGAAGTCGCATCGTGCTGCACTTTGATGAGCGGGTGCGGCTGGACCGCGTGGCCGAACGCCTGCTGGTATCGCCCCCCTTGGCCAAGCGGCCCGATGTGCAGGTGCGCGGCACCAGCGATGTAGTGATCGGCCTGAACGCGCCCTTGGCGGCCAACACCACGTACACCTTCAACATCGGCGAGGCGGTCACCGACCTTAGCGAAGGCAACCCTGCGGCGGGCCTGGCCTTTGTGGTCTCCACCGGTGCCTATTTGGACAGCCTCTCCGTGCATGGCCGGGTGGTGCAGGCCGCCACCGGGCTGCCGGCCGCCGACGTGGCGGTGATCCTGCAGGATGCCAAGGACACCGGCGATATCCGCACCATGCCCCCGCTGTATTTCACCCGCAGCGGCACCGATGGCCGCTTCAGCCTGGCGCACCTGCGCGGCGGGCCCATGCGGCTGTATGCCCTGCGCGACCGCAACGGCAACTACCGCTATGACCTGCCCAACGAGGAGGTCGCCTTCCTGGACAGCGTGATCGATCCGCGGAACCCCGCCCCGCACACCCTCTTCCTGTTCATGCCCCGGCCGGAAAAGCAGCTGGTAACGGCCGCCAAGGTGCTGCCCGAGCGCGGCTGGCAGCTCACCTTTGCCAAGCCGGCCAAGGAGGTAACGCTGCTTTCCCTTGACCGTGAAGGCGGCAGGCTCCACTGGTGGCCCGAATGGAGCGCCGGGCGTGATACCGCCACCTTTTGGCCTTCGGACACCACCCTGCTCAATGGCCAGCGGTTCCTGGTGCGCGAGGACTCCACCGTGCTGGACACCCTTGCCTACCGCGCCATGGCCGCCATGCCGTTCAACCTGACGGTGAGCGCCGTGCAAGACCCGGTAACGGGCGACTGGCGGCTGGAAAGCACCCGCCCGGTGGAGCGCCTGAACCTGGACCATGTGCGGCTGCGCATGGACACCGTGGCCGTGCCGCTTACCGTGCGGCCGGACAGCATCCACGGGCGCACCCTGGGCCTTGGCGTGAAGCCGCCGCCGGGCCGCGCGTATGAGCTGACGCTCTTCCCAAAGGCCATGATGGCCGTGATGGGCGGCACCAACGACACCACCAAGCTCACCTTGGGCGCCGTGGAACCCCGCACCCTTGGGAAGCTGAAGGTGGACCTGGCCGCGGACAGCGGCACGGTGCTGCCCGGCCCGCTGGTGCTGCAATTGGTGAACGCCCAGGGGCGCACCATGCGCGAGGCCCGCATCCCCGCCCTGCCCGCTACGGTACACTGGGCCAACCTGGTGCCGGCGAGCTACACCCTTCGGCTGTTCCAGGACCTTAACGGGGATGGACGCTGGACCACCGGCTCCTACCTGCGCCATCTGCAGCCCGAGCGGATCTTCCTGGACCCCGGCCCCGTGGTGGTGCGCGCCGGCTGGTCCGTGGAACGGTCCTGGGCGTTGGGCGATCGCCCTTAGCGCGCATTCGTCGAAGAATTCGACGAAAAATCATTCCCGGGCATTCCTGCCTAAACCGCCTGAAAATAGGTTGGTTGTCTTGAATGGCAAGGCTTTTGCACCTACCACAGGCAACCATGCGCGATTTGGCTGCATCATTTTCGTCGAATAGATTCGCACATTCGTCGAAACAAACCTTCTTCCGAAAGCAACGTAAGAAGGCCGCATAACAAGCCCCCGGTGAACCACCCGCTGAACCTGCATTGGATGCGCTCTACTATCAGTGCCGCATTGCTGCTGCTGTCCATCACGGCAGCGGCACAGGTGCAATCGCCGGACACGCGGGGCCGCGAATTTTGGATGGGGTTCATGCAGAACGCCTCCGGCACCCAGCAGCTCTCGGTGAAAATTGCCGCGGCCCAAGCCACCACCGGCACCCTGAGCGTGCCCCTGGCGGGCTGGAGCACTTCCTTCAGCGTAGCGGCCAACGGGGTGACCTCCGTGGCGGTGCCCTCCATTTATGAGACCACCGGATCGGAAACGGCACAGCCCAAGGGCCTCTACCTTACCTCTGTGGAACCCGTGACCATAACGCTGGTGAACTACCAGAACCAGACCACGGACGCCGCGCAGCTGCTGCCCTTGAAGAGCTTGGGCACCAGCTACCGCGTGGACGCCCTGCCCGGCACCTCCACCGCCTACCAGAACGGGCAGTACATCTTCCGCAGCGAATTCATGGTGGTGGCCACGCAGGACGGCACCGAGGTGAGCATCACACCCACTGCCACCACCACCGCCGGCCATGCACCCGGCGTACCCTTCACGGTGCAGCTGAACGCCGGCCAAACCTACCAGGTGCAGGCCCTCAGCGGCCTGACGGACCTGACGGGCACCACCGTAAAGGGCACCGCCCAAAACGGCAGCTGCCGCCCCTTCGCGGTGTTCGGCGGCAGCATGTGCGCCGTGGTAAGCTGTGCCGCCTGCGACCATGTGAACGAGCAGATGATCCCCGTGGACACCTGGGGCAATGCCTTCCATACCGTTCCCTTGGACAACCTCTCCACCTGGGGCTTCCGGGTGCTGGCCAATGAAAACGGCACCCTGGTGTCCATCAACGGGGGCGCGCCCGTGCCGCTGAACGCCGGCGGATCGTACACCGTGCCGGGCACCAACCAACCCGCGTGCATCACCAGCGACAAGCCCGTGAGCGTGGCCCAATACATGGTGGGCGCCACCTGCGCCGGCAGCGGCGACCCCTCCCTGCTGCTGCTGACGGCCGACGACCGCATGAGCACCTCGGCCGCCTTCACCACGCTGTTCTCCACACAGAACACCATGACCCACTGGGTAAGCGTGGTGACCGCCACGGGCAGCATAGCCCAGCTCCAGCTCGACGGGAACCCGATCCCCGCGGCCTCCTTCACCACCTACGCCGCCTGCCCGGGCCTCTCCTGCGCCAAAGTGCAAGTAGCCGCAGGCCAGCACCGCCTCACCTCCCCTGCCGGCTTCCTGGCCTATGCCTACGGGCTGGCCTCCGGGGAAAGCTACCTGTACAGCCTCTCCAACACCATGGCGCCGCCGCCGCCGCCAAGCGGCATCATCTGCTCCACCGACCCCGTGACGCTCACCTCGCCCGTGGTGCTCTCCAACGCACAGTGGACCATGGCCAGCGACCCGGGCACCGTGCTGGCCACCGGCAACAGCTACACCTTCACGCCGGACCACAACGACACCTACCGCGTGGACGGCGTACTGCTCCCCAGCGGATGCGCGCAGCACTTCGAATTCCAAGTGGGCCTGCCCGTGCAGCCCAACTTGAACCTCACCGCCAACAACGCGCCCAGCGCCACCGTGTGCCAGTTCAACTCCGTGCAGCTCGGCACGGGCGCCATTGCCAACGCCAATTGGTTCGACCTCAACTGGAGCCCCTCGGCCCAAGTTTCCGACCCCACGATACCGAACCCGGTGGCTTACCCCGCGCAGGACACCTGGTACAAGCTGCTGGTGACCAGCCCGGTGGGCTGCGGCAGCGCCCTGGACAGCGTGTTCGTGCATGTGCAGCCCAGCACCATCTACGCGCTGCGCACCACGGTCTCCGACGATTCCATCTGCGCCGGCAACAGCGCCCAACTGCATGCCGAGGTGGAGCGCGTACTGTTCGCCGATGCCTTTGAAGGCACGCCTGCCGCATGGTGGGAAAGCATACAGGGCGGCACGGCCAGCGCCGCCTGCGGATCGGTAACCGGCACGGCCCTCTACTTCAACGGCGGCGGCACGCGCAGCGCCACCACCCCGCCGATCAACTTCAGCAATGGCGGCGTGGCCCACTTCGCACTGAAGATCGCCACAGGCGCCGCACCCTGCGAGGATGCCGACCCCGGCGACGACGTGGTGCTGGAATACAGCACCAACGGCTCCACCTGGCAATTGCTGGCCACCTTCAACGAGGCCGCCTTCCCCGCCTTCACCCAGCTGGACGTGCCCGTGCCCGCCCTGGGTTCCGCAGCCACCGCCATGCGCCTGCGCTGGAGGCAGCTCGCCCATGGAGGGGCCGGCCACGACAACTGGTCCATGGACAACCTGCTGATCACCCGCTACGAGGATGCATCCGGCCAGCTGGCCTGGTCGCCCGCCGCCGGGCTGAGCAGCCCCACGGGCGCCACGCCCACCGCCAGCCCCATCGCCAGCACTTGGTACAAGGCCACCGTGGCCAACGGGTCCGGCTGCCTCTACACGGATTCGGTGCTGGTGCATGTGGCGCCCGCCTTCAGCATCCTGCCGATCAATGACACCACGCGCTGCGGCACGGCCGGCACCCAGCTGCTGGCGCAATCCTCCTTGGCCGCAGGCGTCACCTGGGCCTGGGCACCAGCCACCGGGTTGAGCTCCGCCGCCGTGGCCAACCCGGTAGCCTCGCCCGCCGCCACCACCACCTACACCGTGAACGCCTCCAACACCTGGGGATGCACCGCCAGCCGCCAAGTAACCGTGGCGGTGAGCAAACTTGCCGCCGTGGCCGCCACCGCAAGCAGCAACAACCTGTGCCACGGCCAATCGGTGAACCTCTCCGCAGCCATCACTTCCACCGGCACCTACACCTTGGCATGGTCGCCAAACGGATCCGTGGCCAGCCCGGCAGCAGCCAATACCGCCGCCACGCCAAGCACCACCACCACCTATATCTGCACGGCCACGGACACCCCCACGGGTTGCACGCAAAGCTCCGCCGTTACCGTGAACGTGGCCCCGGCATACGTGCTGCATACCACGGCGGACACCACCGTATGCACCGCCCTGGGCCTGCAGCTGCACGCTTCCCACAACATGGCCCAGCCCTACCAGGCGGCATGGACACCGGCGGCCAACCTGAACGCCGCCAACATCCTGCAGCCGTCCATCCTGGCCAACAACAGCGCCACCTACGTGCTTACCCTAACCGATGCCAACGGCTGCACCGCCACCGATTCCACGCACATCACCGTGGCCTTTGAAAACTTGGTGACCCCGGTGAACCTGAGCACCTGCGCCGGCCAACAATTGGTGCTGGATGCCGGCTATCCGGGATCCACGTACAGCTGGAACACCAACGCATCCTCCCAAACCATCTCCGTGGGGCAGCCCGGGCAGTACACCGTGACCATCACCGACGTGCAGGCCTGCCAGGTGATCAAATCCTTCTTCGCCACCTTCAACCCCCTGCCGGTGGTGGACCTGGGGCCCGACCAGGCCCTGTGCGGCGTGCCCCAATACACGCTGAACGCCGGCAACCCCGGCAGCAGCAAGCAATGGAGCACCGGCGCCACCACCGACCAGATCACCGTGGCCGCCACGGGCACCTACAGCGTAACGGTAACGGACAACCACGGATGCCAGGCCACGGATGCCGCGCACATCGCGCTGAACCCGCTGCCCGCCAACATGCTGCAGGACGTGACCGCCTGCGAAACCAACCCCGTAACGCTGAACGCGGGCAACCCCGGCAGCAGCTACGCATGGAGCACGGGCGACACGGGGCCGTCCATCACACCCGCCACCAGCGGCACCTATACCGTAGCGGTGACCACGCCACAGAACTGCAGCGCCACCTTCAGCGCCGCGGTAGTGCTGATGCCCCGCGTGGCGGTAAGCCTGGGCCCCGACCTGGCGCTCTGCGCGGGTGATCCCTTGGTGCTGGGCGGCGCCGCCTCGTCGGGCGTATCCTACCTGTGGGGCACCGGGCAAACCACGCCGTCCATCCAGGTTTCCGCCAGCGGCACATACACCCTTGCCGCCACCAACGGCTACTGCTCCGGCGCCGATACCGTAGCGGTGCTCTTCCACCCGCTGCCCGCAAACAACCTGGCCGACCAGACCGCCTGCACGGGCCAGGCGATCACCTTTGATGCCGCCAATGCGGGATCCACCTTCGCCTGGAGCACCGGAAGCTCCGCGCAATCCATCAGCATCACCGCACCCGGGCCGTACAGCGTGCAGGTCACCAACGCCTTCGGCTGCCACGCGGACTTCAGCGCAACCGCCGCCTTTGTGCCCCCGCCCAGCGTACACCTCGGCCCGGACACCGTGCTCTGCGCCGGGCAGCTGCTCACCCTGGATGCCGGCAACCCGGGCGCCACCTACAGCTGGAGCAACGGGTCCACCGCGCGCACCATCGCGCCAACCACCTCGGGCACCTACACCGTCTCCGTGAACAACGGCTACTGCAGCACCTCCGGCACCATCACCGTACACTTCAACCCCGTGCCGGAGCCCATGCCCTCGCACCAGTACTACACCTGCCTGGACGAAGACCCGCACTACATCGCCGTGGATGCCGGCAACCCGGGCTGCACCTACCGCTGGGACGGCGGGCAACAGGCCCAGGTGATCAACGCACGCACCTACGGCTGGCACGGTGTATCCATCACCAACGTGTTCGGCTGCACCCGCAAGGACAGCGCCCAGGTGGTGGAGTTCTGCCGCCCCACCATCTTCATCCCCAACACCTTCACCCCCAACGGCGACGGCCGCAATGATGTGTGGCTGCCCGTGGGCAACAACATCGCCGAATACGACATGTACGTGTTCGACCGCTGGGGCGGCGTGCTCTTCCATTCCATGGACGTGAACACCGGCTGGAACGGCATCGCCAACGGCAACCCGGTGCCCAACGACGTGTACGTGTACCAGGTGACCTTCCGCCTGCAGGAGGACAGCAGCGGGCACCTCGGGTTTGAGCAGACCCGGACCGGCCACGTGCAGGTGCTGCGCTAGCGCACCTGCACAGCAGGCCGCGCACGGGCTGCCGTGCCGATGGCTACATTTGGAAACTTCGGAAAACGGCTTGTACGCGCCAGGGTCCCTGCGCGCACGGCCAACCAATCATACAACGGCATGGCCTTGGACAAGAACCAGATGGCGAAGCGCATCGCGCGCGAACTGCAGGACGGATACTACGTAAACCTCGGCATCGGCATCCCCACGCTGGTGGCCAACCACATCCCGCCCGGCATCAATGTGACGCTGCAAAGCGAAAACGGCATCCTCGGCATGGGCCAGTTCCCGTATGCAGGCGAGGAGGACGCCGACCTGATCAACGCCGGCAAGCAGACGGTGACGCTGCTGCCCGGCTCCGCGATCTTCGACAGCGCCACCAGCTTCGCCATGATCCGCGCCCAAAAGGTGAACCTCACCGTGCTGGGCGCCATGGAAGTGGCGGACAACGGCGACATCGCCAGCTGGAAGATCCCCGGCAAAATGGTGAAGGGCATGGGCGGCGCCATGGACCTGGTGGCCAGCGCGCAAAACATCATTGTGTGCATGATGCACACCAACAAGGCCGGCGAAAGCAAGCTGCTGAAGCAATGCACCCTGCCGCTCACCGGCGTGGGCTGCGTGAAGCGCGTGCTCACCGACCTGGGCTTCTTCGACGTTACGCCCCATGGCTTCAAGCTCACCGAACGCGCACCGGGCGTGAGCGTGGAGGAGATAAAGGCGAAGACGGAAGGAAGGCTGGTGGTGGAGGGCGAGGTGAAGGAGATGGGGGTGTGAGGGCAGACCCTGTTTCCAGCGGACATCGTTCATTCACGTTGACCCCTTAGGCCGCCATGTGCAAACCAATGGGCTTCGACAAAGAACGAGGAACGCATTTCATCCTGCTCGGGGTGGTGCTTTTGGCATGGTCCTACCTGGCCACAAGGGCCGCGCTGGTGCCGTTCATCCAGGATGAGGCAAATTCTTTCTGGATGTTCGTACATGCCGGGGAATTCTTGCCGTTCAGGTCCCATACGGATGCCGGCAATCATTTCCTGAGCTCCTTCTTCGGCATAGTCGGGTACAAGCTCTTTGGCTATTCCGCAATTGGCATTCGATGGGGCAGCCTTGCCGCGTTCCCCTTCTACGCAATGGGCTGCTGGACCATTACGCGGAGCCTCATGGGCCTAACACGTTGGTGCTCATTCCTCGCCTTGGCATTTTGCCCTTTCCTGCTGGACTTCTTCGCTCTTTTCCGTGGATACGGTCCGGCCATGGCAGGATGGATCTGGGCCTTATGTGGATTTGCAGGCTTTGTGAAGTACCGCAGCTTATCACAGCTTTTGCTCATGGTGGCTGCCGCCTCTGCAGCCCTGTTCGCGAACCTTTCCCTGCTGCCTGAATGCGGGATCCTGTTCGGTGTCTCCCTTTTGGTCCTTACCCTTGATCGGCAAACATCAACCAACCGATTGGGCAAGGGTGCATTCCTCGCCTTTGCCGCGTTTGGTGCGGTGCTGTCTTTCGCCCTGTTGATCGCGCTTGACCTGCGTCAAAAGGACCTGCTATACCTCGGGACATCCAAGGGTTTGATGTCGGGTCCGGTCCGCACCTTGATCGATGCTGTATTTTCAGGTCCGAGAAGCCTCTTGACCGACCAGGTCATCATTGCCCCGTTGTTTATCGGGCTTGGCCTCGCTGCCTGGCAAGCAGTCCACAAGCAATGGCGTTCGGATCTCACTATTTTTTCAACCTTGTTCTTGCTCAGTGTATTGGCAAGGGTCTTCATGTTCCATTTCATGGGTACTAACTACCCTTACGATAGGGCCGCAATACAATGGATACCGCTTTTCATTCTCGTTTATGCCGAAACCGTCGACGTGCTGGCCCGTCACCGCCGGGCATGGAGATGGGCCGCATTGCTCCTATTGGCCTTTCCTGCCCGAACGGTTGCAACGCTGAACACGGACCGGTTATCCGATTCGTATGAAAAAACATTCCCGTTGCGCTTTCTCGATGAAGTGGCACTATTGCACGGAAAACTTGGCCGGCCGATCCTGTTGTCCGGTTCTGAACACTTCGCGCCATGCTGGGCATTCCACCAAGCTGCGGGATCTGGTGAAATTGTTGAAATGCGGTCAAATATGGACCCGCATGACCCCGATGACGCACGAGTGGTCACGCGGGAGCGACTTGGGGAATATCAGGCCGGGTATCACGTTGCTGACAGCTCCAGGAGCGGTGCCGTCCTATTGATCCGGGACCGGCCATTGGCGTGGTCACTCTCCTCGGACACCTTATTGCCTGCCATCCGGACCAATGATGAATGGATTCGTTTGCCGGTTACTTGCCCAAGTAGCCCTGCTGGCATATGCGTGATCTTTAATGCTGAGGTAAAATGTACAGACCCAACCTCGGACATCATGCTCGTTACAGAGGTTGTTGACGGCGCTGGACAGTATCTGCGCTATGATGCGGCGGAACTTCGGCATTGGCCCCAATTGACTTCCGGGACTCTCGTTGAAATAGCCCGCTTCATGCCTGCAATACCCCAAGGTGGAAAATGTGGATTCTATCTGTGGAACAAGAGCCGCTCATCCTATCAAACTCCAGCAGTACGGATCCGAACGATGGGCGTTCACCAATAAGCCACATGGGAATTAGCGGGCCATATCAAAAGTCACCCCTGTTCTTGGATGGGGCATACATTCGCCATTGCACGGTAGCCATTTGAAAGACCCGACCCACCTTGGCGTGCTTGAACGAAAAGACCCATTCCGAACAACTGAACCTGCCAGACATCTTACCATGGGCCGCATGCTCGACCACAAGCACAAAATACGCATTGCGCTCTACCTGCTCTGTTCAACCTTCCTGATCTCCGCCCTGGCCTTTTACAACGGCTACCCGTTGGTATTCTCCGATTCGGGGACCTACATCCGCTCGGCCTTCACTTTGGTCCCCCCTGCGGACCGGCCCGTAGCCTACGGCTTGATTATCCGTGCAGTTACATGGCAGGACACGTTATGGACCTTGGTGATCTTCCAGGCCTTCATGTTGGCATGGCTGCTATTGGAGGTACTGCGCAAGGTGCTGCCACCGGGCATGCAGCTTGGTGCCGTCTACATCCCCATGTCCTTAGTGCTTGTGGCCTTCACTAGCATGCCATGGTATGCGGCGCAAGTGATGCCGGACATTATCACTCCGATGATAATCCTGGTCTTGTACCTGATCTTGCGCGCGCCGGAATTAGGTCCGGTGAAACGCGGATTTTTATGGACCTGCTTGTTGTTCTTCCTTATGGCGCACTATGCGCATGTCCCCATGGTGCTGATCCTGCTTGCCGGCCTGGCGCTCGCCAACTGGATCCAACGGGGAAGTGGCAACCGGCCATATCCATGGGCGAGCTTGGCCGCGACCTTGGCCGTACTGGCCGGAGGGATCACCTTGATCACGGTGTATAATGCCAAGAGCGGGTTAGGAACGTCATTTTCACCTACGCGCCACATGTTTCTGGCCGCGCGGCTGTGCGAGAACGGCATGCTCGGCGATTTCCTGAGGGAACATTGTGACTCGCACGACTACGCGCTATGCCCGTTCAAGGATGAGCTGCCCATGGAAGCAACACAATTCATTTGGGGGGACCATAGCATCATCGCCAGGCTGGGACCAAGTCTTACCAAGGCCGACTCAGCGGTCGCCCCGGCGGTTCAGGACCTGTTCGCAGAACCTGTGTTCATTGGACGCTTCGCACGCAGCAGCATGATAGCATCGGCCACGCAACTATTTCAAGTATCTGCGGCCTCTGGCCTGTCCCCGTATGCGGAAGGATCCGCCCCGTATTATGAGATTGTGGAACGCCTTCCTTGGGAATTGTCTTCCTACTCCACCTCTCGGCAAGCCAAAGGCGAATGGTGGGACCTGGGCGTTCAGAACCGCGTAGTCCGGTTCACCTTGGTGCTCGCCCTGTTCGTCCTGTATTGGAAAAGGGCAGCATGGATGCACCAGAAGGAACTGCGGTTGCTGGTGCCCATGTTGTTGGCGTGGGTGGTGTTGAACGCCGTGGTCACCGCCAGCTTGGCCAACGTGTTCGACAGGCTTCAATCCCGCGTGGCCTGGCTGCCTGTACTTGCTGCGTGCCTGGTGCTATTGCAAACGAAATGGGCACAACGCACTTTCAAATCAGCGGAACAACCTCGTTAAGCCCCGATTCCCTGGCCCCATCTTTTGAGCGCACGGCGCCTAATCGTGAACCGTCAATGGAACGCAGCAGCGACCGACAGTCACGTGCAAGCAGGTTCGACATTGCGCCTGTTGCAATAGCGACATGCGCAATCGCGCTGCTCACCTACACCATACTGCGGGCCATTACCGTTTCGTTCACGTGGGATGAAAGCTGGACTTACATCCACCACGTGATCCCCAAGGTGTTCATCTCCCGTGCCTATGACCAGATGGGGGCCAACTACCACCCGTTGAACGTATGGGGCATGATCCTGTCCAACACACTGTTCGGGAACAGCGAATTGGCCTTGCGGCTTCCCGTGCTCCTGGCCCACGCGATCTACCTTTATGCCAGTGCACGCATTGCCCTGCGGGCGCGCACCTTGGTGCTTTCCATAGCTGCCTTTCTCCTATTGAACGCACACCCCTATCTGCTCGATTTCTTCTCCTTGGCCCGTGGATACGGCATCGCCAATGGCATGATGATGCTGAGCCTCTGGCTTGCTACCCGTTACTTATCGGATGGTCGGCAACTGCGCGACTTGGGCCTTGCTGTGGCCGCGGCAGTGCTTGCCACCTTGTCCCATCTTATCATGCTGAACTACCTCCTTGCATTTACAGCTGCATTCATTTTGATATGGGTGTTCGACACGCTTCGTCACCACAAGGTTCCCCCATGGCGGCATGCCGGGCTGCTTATCGGTGGAACAGGTCTTGCTTTGGTCGCAGTGGTACCATTCGCAGTGCGGCTGTCCATGGGGGGAGCGCTTTACTTCGGCTGCGACAGCCTATGGGACTGCACCATGGAGACCTTGGGCATGCGTCTGCTTTATGGCCAAGCATACGGAATCACGCCTCAGCCAATGGTTGGTCTTGTGATCGCCTTGCTCGCCGCATGCTCCATGGCTTGCGTCGGTTTTGCCTTCCGCAATGGATGGGCCCATCGCCTGCGCCCCATGGCCTTCGGCACAATTATCGTTGTCTCCTGCGTCGCCTCGTTCGCGCTCCAGCACCTCTTGTTGGGCACGCCTATGCCGCGCACACGCACTGCGCTATTTCTTTTGCCTCTCGCGCTCTTCGTACCAGTTTCAGGCCTCGTGGCCTGGCCAGGAAGATCCCGCATTCCGGTGGTGGCAGCCTGCTTGCTGTGCCTTCCACTGCTGTTCCACCAGATATGGACCATCAATCTGACCTACGCCCTGGAATGGAAACCTGCCGGGGGGGGTGGGCAAAATGCTCTCCATGATCCGTGCGTACCATGCTCCGCTTGATCCGATGCGACCGGCAATACTGGTCCGTTCAGGGTTTGAATGCTGGGGCAGCATCCCCTACTACCAAATACAGGATAGTATGCAGTGGCTCATTGCCACGCCCATGGCAGGGCAAGGTCCTATTGCACCAGCGGATTTCTACATCGTGGAAGAGCCTGACACGGCACGTGCAGACCCCTCAAACTGGATACTGCTTTACCGTTCACCCGGTTCCGGCACCAGGCTATACCGCGATCTGCGCCACCATGAAGTCCCAAAGGTGATCTACCATGACAGCATGGACATGGAGGCTGCGAGTGTGCCCGGCCGCACTGCGGAAGCGCATGTAAGCGGCAAATACAGCGTGAGGTTTGATGCGGCCTCCAGGTTCACCCAACCCCTTGTCCGCATTGTAACGGACACCCTGCGAGGCCCTGACCTGCAGGTGCTGGCCACGGCGATGATCCAGCAACCAAGCCGCCTCAATTGGACGGCCCTGCTTGTCCGCATAACAAGGGGTCCCGTAGAAATTGCCCGGGCGGATGCAAACTCCGGGCTGCAAATGAACCAATTTGGAAGATGGACACAAGTAGCGCTTCCGGTGTACCTCAATTTCCCGCTCTTGCCCGGAGATGAAATCCACCTGGAGGCATGGCCGCTCACTGACGACACCGTAATGTACTTGGACGACCTCAACCTGTGGGTGCTCCAATGAGGATTTCGACAAGCAGGTCTGAGTACAACCCTCCTGCAGCAACTTGTTTCTTGGCAATGCACATTGAACTCTACAATGCGCATGAAATAATATCCGATGTTTGCGCACTATGAACACCCTTTCCATCATCATCCCGGCCTACAACGAGGAGCGCACCATCCACCTGATCCTGGACAAGGTGCGGGATGTGGTGCTGATGAACGCCATTGCCAAAGAGGTGATCATCGTGAACGATGGCAGCACCGACGGCACGGTAGCCGCCGTGGAGCGCTACATGGCCGCCAATCCGGCCATGGGCATCCGCTTTATCCAGCAGCCCCGCAACATGGGCAAAGGTGCGGCCATCCACCGCGGAATCCGGGAGGCCACCGGCGAATACCTTATCGTGCAGGACGCCGACCTGGAATATGACCCGCGTGAATACAACGACCTGCTGCGCCCAGTGGTGGAAGGCTTTGCCGACGTGGTGTTCGGCTCGCGCTTCATGGGGCACCACCCGCACCGCATCCTCTTCTTCTGGCACAGCATCGGCAACAAGTTCCTCACGCAGCTCTCCAATGCATTCAATAATTTGAACCTTACCGATATGGAGACCTGCTACAAATTGATCCGCAGCGACATTGCCAAAAGCCTTGACCTGAAGGAAAAGCGCTTCGGCTTTGAGCCGGAGGTGACGGCGAAGCTGGCGCGGGTGAAGGGCGCGCGCATCTATGAAGTAGGCATCAGCTACTACGGCCGCACGTATGCCGAGGGGAAGAAGATCGGCTGGCGGGATGGCTTCCGGGCGATCTGGTGCATTGTGAAATACGGGCTGTGAAGGGTCGGATCTCTTTCACCTGTGCCAACCCATGAAACACCTGTCCATCGCCAAGAACAGCGTACAGGGCTGTGCTTTCATCCGGGCCACTGCAATTCTTGCAATGGCATTTTCACTCGTTTCCTGCCTTAGGCCCGGCCCGCACCATCGTGCGAAAAAAAAGGATATGGTGCAGTTGGGCCCGTCAGGCTTCATACTGAACGACAGCGCCTTCTTTCCCTTGGCCGTAAATTACATTGCCGGTGCCCGCTCCGGGGGCAATGACTTCTGGTTCGGCCCATCAGCCGATTATCAAAACCGACCGGAAGGCCACTTTTGCCCAAAGGACACGGCACTGCAACGATTTCGGGCAGACATGCGCCTGATCCGTGAAATGGGGTTCAACAGCGTGCGGATCGTGGGCATCTGGAATGACTTGGGCATGGACGACCACAAGGACTCCTTGGGCATAAAAGCCGCGATCTCACTTGAGCACGACACAAGCCTGCTCTTTTCCGACCCGGGAACGTGGCCTCTATATCTCCACGCCTTGGACGAGCTCTTCAGCATTTGTGCAGAATGCGGGTTGAAGGTGATCCCGCTCAGCACTGTGTACCTGGATATCCCCGAGAACGAAGGATACCTGGCCCGCTACCTCGACCACTTCCGGAACAATACGGCGATCCTCGCTTTTGACCTCTTCAACGAGCCGCTCTATTTCGACCGGCTGGAACGGCCCAAACAGGAGGCGATACGCACCGTGGCGCGATGGCGGAAAATTGTGGACGCCCATGCACCTGACCACCTCTTCACGCTTGGCCTCACCGGCATCCGCGAAACCTTTGAATTCGACCCCGAGCTGATCGATGTGGATTTCATTTCGTTCCACCCCTATGAATATGAGCCCGACCAGGTGCTAAATGAACTAGCTTGGTACGGAAGGGAGCTTAACGTGCCTTGGATGGTGGGCGAAACGGCCATACCTGCCGACAATGATTCCGTGCCATACGCCGCCCAAACAGCCTTTGCAATGCGGACCTTGGCACAAGCGCGTGCCTGCGGCGCGATCGGCTATTCCTGGTGGCAATACAAGGACGTGCGCTGGCATAACTTCCATGCGGCATACATGGGCCTGCTTTCCCGCAACGGCAGATCGCTTACCGCCCGCGGAGACACCGTGGAAGGCACGCCCAAACCAGTTGCTAAAGTGTTCCGCTCCTTTGACCCCAGGTCACCGAAGGGGCCTTGCGTAGAGCTGCCGAACTACTACAACTATTCGGGGCACCATGGCTCGCGCATCACCGGAAAGTTGGTGGACTGGCATGGAAACCCCGTTCGCCAAGGTGTGATCATCGGCTGGAACGAATACTGGACGGCCTCCTATCACACCGTTACACATGATGACGGCACGTTCGAACTCATGGGCGACTTCCGCTTTCACCACTGGATGGCATCGGGTCTTCGCCTATCCGTAAAACGCGGTGACCCCGGTGATGCCTTATTCAAGCCTGCGGCAGACGGCGTGGCCACTTACAACCTTGGTCAGATTACGCTGTATCCTATCAGCACGTGGGGGGGGATCTTGGAATGGTGTGACCGGAAAACGGAAAAGTTCGGCAACCGGGAATCTCGCGTGGGGCCTTGACAGAGAGGAAGATGCATTCCTCAGGGCATCCGCTGGAACACCAGTACGCCGGCACTGTCCACCGCCAGCCGCCATTCAGGAGACGAACGGTAATGGTCCAATGCTTGCCCGAACTCCGCGGACGTAAGCGGCCAGGGTACCTCATCCTTCAGGAACACAAGGTATTCCGGGTCATCGTGCATGATTGGGAAGGCATATAGCCGGTCCCGTCCCGCCAGATGCGGCACCAAGCCCGAAACAGCGGAAATGGAGGCACCCGCCGGTATCCGTTTCAACACCCGGTGCACCCCTGCCACGTCGAGTTTGCTCCGGTAGTGCCGCGCCTGGTAGAACCGTAGGCGGTCATGTGCCCCATGTGCGTTGCTCCAATGCTCCAAAGGCAGGTCCAACGTGTAGATGGTTGTGCCAACCACCGCTCCGAAACCCAGGAACGCCAACACATGCCGCCATGGCCAAGAACGGACCCGCTGAAGAACGTCCAGCATGGCGATCGGCAGCAACCCGGCGAATTCCACGGAATACTGGTAGAACAGGCCCGACATGGCATCCGACGAACTGAGCATTTTCTGGGCAAGCAATGAAAGGGCCATCAGCAAGTACGGCCACCTGAACAGCAGCGCCCATGCCCCCGATGCCAGCAACGCCACGTAGTACTCAAGTTTCAACGCATTCCCCAAGTGCTCCTCGTCCTCCACCGGCACCACGAAGTATTGCAGCACGTGCATCGGGTGGCGCAGAAAATTCTTCACGATGCCGGCCCAATCGGGCCCGAGGTGGGCGTATCTGAGCGTCTGGAAGTTCATCTTGTTGCCGTCCATGGCCGGCATTACCCACACAATGACGACGGCCGACCAAACCAATGCCGTTCCCCCCTGCAAGAGCAGCGTACGGCGCATCCTGCTGTCCATCCAGTTAATGCCGATCGAGGCAAAAGCCGTTACGCCCAGCCAAAGCCCCATGTTCTCTCTGGCGACCAGCATGAAAAAGAGCCAAGTCCAAGCGAGGCCCTTGCGCCTGCGGAACAGTGCTAAAAAATACCATGGCAAGGCCATTGCCGCCACTACGTTGCTGTGGAAATCGAAACCGAACGCTTGGATCATGCCGAAGGATCCGAGGCAACAGGCCATGAGGAACATGGATGTGGTGCGGTCCGTAGTGAGGGCCATGGCAAGCCGATACATCCCCACACCTCCCCACAGCGCGGCGGCAACTTGCACCACCAGCAACGTCCACTCGCCGAAGAGGTAGGTCAACGGTGACCAGAGGATGAGATGCAGGTCGAAGTGGTCCGTGAGCAACGGATCATGGTTCCAAGTAAAAAGGGACCGGTCCGCCACAATGCCATGCGCATACTTCCATGCGGCATTGGTATACAACCCGAGATCAAGGGCATAGGTGCGGAAGAACCAGTGGTTAACGAAGCTGATCAGCACGTAGACCGCAAGGAACACCGACAGCACCAGGAGCAGCGGCCAATTCCACCGGGCCATGCCGTTCCCCTTCCGGGCGGTTTCCGTGAACCTCCCGCTCCCCCCCCCCCCGGGGGGCGTCCCCGTCATGCGATCCGTCCGCATGGTATGCGTCCCGTTGAGATATGCACCGGCACCCGGCCCTTGCTTGGCACTGCACCGTTGGAGGCCATTCCGCCCATGGTCATTTTCCGGCAGCGATCTCACCGACTGCCTCCAGCACGCGCGGCCACGTGGAAGCCTCCGTGTACCAAGTGTTGTCGAAGTGCCCGATCATGCCGAAGTTCAACCGCACCAGTGCGTACAAGAGCAAGGCACTGAAGATCCGTACCGCCCAGGAACTCCGCATCACGGAGCGAAACAGCCAAGCGAGGGGGATGGCCAGCAGCCCGTACAGGTCCACAAAGCCCCGGTGCCCGTATGCCCCGCCAAGCCACCAGGACCACCAAGCACTGTACAGTAGCAAGGTGAGCAGCAGGACCAGCAAGATGGGGCGTGCGGGGCGCCTGCCGCGCCAGGCCTGCACGAGCAGTCCACCCACCACGAAGAGGAAAATGGGGCTGAAGACGAACCACCCGTTCCGCGGGCTGAAGAGCACCATGCCAGGCACCATCCTGCTGAAATCGAAGAACTCATCCTTGTACGCATATCCGTTGGCGTACCAGTGCCCCGTGATATAATGCCAGTACATGGACTGCAACACCCAAGGAACGGCACCCATCAGCACAGCGGCAATGAGGGTGCCCCGGTGCCGCCCCATGTTCCGCAATGTGCCGCAGCCCCCCCCGGGGGAACGCCAGGCCATCCATAGCGGAAAGAAGAGCACGACCACATTCAACTGCCTCACCAGCACCATCAAGGCACCGGAGAAAATGAACAGGAACACGTGCATGCGGCGCGGCCCGTCGATGATCCGCAGGCCCGTCCAGCAGAACAACGAGACCAGGAAATAGGAATACACATGGGACATCAACACCTTGTCCGTGGCATAGTAGAAGATGTTGCTGCCGGCATAGATGGCGACCACGGCAAGCAGGGCGGCCTGCGCAGTACCGTACCGGCACGCCAACTTGAAGCTGAACACCGCCCCCGCCCCTGCATACGCGGCCGTGCTGGCCATCATGCACACGGCGTTGGCCGGGTTGTACCCGGTGTCCGGATAGCCGAAGACCCAAGTGAACCATTCGGCCAGGAGGAAGAACGGCAATTGCAGTACGGCCACGCCCAACGTGAACAGGCTGATAGCGCGGTCGCCGGACAGCAAATGGGTCCACGGCATCATCGCCAGATCACCAGTGATGAACGTAGCGGGCAACCACTGGTAATAGCCAAGGCCATCGGAGGCCTGCCGGAAGAAATCCGTGGTGTTGCCCTCGCCAATAGCCCACGCCACGCGCCAAGAGAGCACCGCCACCAACATGAACAGTGACCACTCCGGCAAATAGCGGTTCTTGCGACGGACCAATAACACCTCCATTGGGCTGATGGCTGACAGGGTGCGGCAAGGTAGGCAGCGGCGTGCATTGCGTGCCTCGCCGAGCTCCAATGCGGACCTTGCCCCCGGGGGGCATGACCGGCCTAATTTTGTCGACGCATAGCCATGCATCCCAGGCCCAGCCCAGTTCCCTACCATGCCCATTGAGCGCCTACGAACCTCCCCCTCCTTGGTGGGGTTATTGCTCATTTGGGCGTTGACGGGCTACATGGTGATGCGGCCCCACAGCGGCACCTTGTTCACTTGGGATTCCTTCGGTTACCACCTTTACCTGCCGGCTGCATGCATCCATCACGACCCTTTGCTGAAGGATCTTGGCTGGGTGGACCAGGCACGCAAGGACCATGATGCTTCGGGCACGTTGTACCAGATCAGCACGCTGGACAACGGTGCGCACGTGGACAAATACCCCATGGGCCTGGCCGTGCTGTGGAGTCCGTGGTTTGTGGCGGGGCATTGGATCGCGGGCATCACCGGCCAGCCGCAGGATGGCTACTCTCCGCCGTATGACCTCGCGGTGCGCATCGGCGTTTGGGTCTATTTGCTGCTCGGGCTGTTGGCGCTGCGCGCTGTGCTGCGTTCACGCTTCAGCGAATGGGTGGTGGTGTACACCTTGCTGCTTCTGTTTGCCGCCACCAACTTGATCGACCAGGCCACGGTGGGCACGGCCATGCCGCACATCACCTTGTTCTGCCTGTACGCGGGCATCCTGTGGGCCACGCTCCGCTGGACTGCGGAACGCCGACCAGGGCGCGCCTTGGTGCTGGCCGTACTGATGGGCTTGGCCATGCTGGTGCGGCCCAGCGAAGGCGTGTGCGTGCTGTTGCCTTTCCTGTGGCGCGGCGGAAATGAATTGCCCAACCCGTTCAAGCGCGCGTGGCAACTGCGCCGGCAGTGGATTGCGATCATCGGCGTAATGTTCCTGATCGGCCTGCCGCAGTTCATCTATTGGAAAGCCGCCACCGGGCATTGGACCTTGGACACGTACAACAACGCCGGTGAAGGCTTCGACTTCCTGAGCCCGCACACGTGGCCCTTCCTGTTCAGCTTCCGCAAGGGCTGGTACATCTACACCCCGCTGATGCTCCTGGCCACGGCAGGCATCTGGCTCCTGCGCAAGTACTGGCGTGAAGCCTTCCCGCCCGTGCTGGTGTTTTTCCTGCTCAACCTGTTCCTAGTGTCCAGCTGGACCAACTGGTGGTATGCGGACAGCTTCGGCTCCCGCGCCATGGTGGGCTCCTACGCCGTAATGGCGTTGCCTTTGGCGGCGGTGTTGCATTGGGCTGCGGAAATGCGCACGCGCAAGTGGGCCATCGGTGCGGTGGCTGTGGCATGCACCGTGCTCAACCTGTTCCAGTACTGGCAATTCAAGCACGGCATCATCCACTCTTCGCGCATGACCTGGGCGGCGTACAAGGCGGGCTTTGGAAAAACAAATGCACCCGCGAGCATGGAGGACCTGCTGCTGGTTTACCGCTCCTACAGCGGCGACCAAGGGCGACCAGACAGCACCAAGTATGTGCGTGTGCCCCTGCCGGAAGTTGCCGCTCAGCTTCCTGCTTCGGACACCGTTCTCCTTGACTCGGCAACGGGAATGAACGTTCACGCCTACCGCTTGGATAGCCAGCATCCATTCTCCCCCGCATTGCACATTCCGTTCATCGAACTGACCAAACACAACCATGCCTGGATCGAAGCCGAATGGAAGGTCATGACGCCTGCATCCGGCACCAAAGGCAGCTTTGTTTCCACCTTCGAGCACGGCGGCAAGAACTACGCCTACACTTCGGAAGATGTGGAGAAGAAGAACCTGCCTGCAAATGCGTGGGCCACTGTGCGCACCTATTACCTGACCCCCGAAGTGCGCAGCAAAAAAGACTTGTTGGTGAGCTACTTCTGGCTCCGTGATACACTGCCGGTGTACGTGAGCGGGCCGGTGATCACCACCTTCCAACCGAAGGAGCGGAACTGAACGTTGGGCGCAACGATTACACCATCGTGATCTGCTCCTCACGCACCATCATCTCCCCCTTCAGCCGCAGGTACACCTGTGCCGTAGCCACCACGTCCTTTTTGCAGTAGGTGGCGATGCGTTCAAGGTCCTTGTCCTCATAGTAGACCCGCGCCACATCGGCACCGCTGATGTCGTCCTTGGGCGTGGGGATGCCGAGAACGTGTGCCAGCAGTGCCAGCGAAGTGTAGTTCTTGCGGTCGCCGAAGCTCCACAGGTGCATGGTATCGAGGAAGCCCAGGTCCCACGGTTTCTGCCCGCCCACGTCCAGCAGCTTGGGCAGTGCCATGCCATGCACCACGCAGCGCCGCGCGATCCATGGGAAGTCGAACTCCTTGGCATTGTGCCCGCAGAGCCAGTGGCTGTCCGTGGCGTAGCTCTTGTTCAGCAGGTCGGTGAAGCGCAGCAGGAGGTCGCGCTCATCGTCCCCGTGGAAGGACGTGACGCGCAGGGCATGGCCGGCACCCTGCTTGTGCAGCGCGCCCACACCGATGCAAACCACCTTGCCGAACTCCGCCAGGATGCCGCCGCGCTCGCCATAGATCTCCTGTGCGCTCTTGCCGCTGCGCTCCTGCTCAAAGCGCGTCTTGTCCGCAAAGAGCTTGGCGCCGCGCTCATCCAGCTCCTCATATTGCCATACTGCCGGCACGGTCTCTATATCCACAAAGAGGACCTTCGCGGAATCAATGGATTGTTCGTTGCGCATCGGTGATCGGTTATTGGTGGCCCACAACTCCAGAACTCAAGACTCAAAGACTCACGACTCAAAGACTCACGACTCAAAGACTCACGGACTCACGACTCACGGACTCACGACTCAAAGACTCACGACTCAAAGACTCACGACTCAAAGACTCACGACTCAAAGACTCACGACTCAAAGACTCACGACTCAAAGACTCACGACTCAAAGACTCACGACTCAAAAGAACCTCAAAACTCCCCCTTCCCCCCAACCAGCTCCCTCGCCACCGCTATGTATTCCATCGCATCCTGCGGCACCAGTCCCGGGCTATGGTCCTCCCATTTCATGCCTGTGCGCACCATCACCAAGCGTTCCTGCGGGATCACCACCGTGTATTCGCCATGGAAACCGCGGCAGTAGTAGAACGGCATGCCATCCACCGTGCCGAGCCACCAGTAGAAGCCGTAGCGCTGGTTGGGTTGGCCATCATCGGTAAGCGGCGCCGGGGTGATGGATTCACGCCAGTAGTTCGCAGGGATCAGGCGGTGCCCCTGCCATTTGCCGCTGTCCAACCACACTTGCCCGATGCGTCCGAAATCACGTGCCACCGCATAGAGGCAGCAGAAGGCCTTGAAATCGCCATCGTTGCGGTCCTTTCCCCAGTAGGCCGTGTGTTCGGCGCCCAAGGGCTTCCAGATCTTTTCGCGCACCAGCTCGTTGAGCGGTTTGCCGTAGACCTTCTGGAGCAGGTCGGCCATGATCTGCGTGCTGCCGCTGATGTAGTCGAACTCCTTGCCCGGTGCTTCACGGCAGGGTTGGTCCATGGCCAGCTTGCGCACGTGCCTGCCATAGTAGCCCTTGGCATTGTCGCTGAACGGGTTGGCGCCGCTCTCGCTCCAATCCAGGCCGGTGCTCATGGTCAGCAGGTTCCACAGGGTGATGTCCTTGTGGCAGGGATAGAAGGTGTCGAACTCCGGCAGGTACCGCCCCACGGGCGTTTTCAGGTCGGTGATCTTGCCCTCCTGCATGGCCACGCCGGTGAGCATGCTGATGTAGCTCTTGGCCATGCTGAAGGAATTGCTCACGGAATCCTCGCGCCAGCCGTTGAAATAATCCTCGAACAGCAGGCTGTCATCCTTGATCACCACAAAGCCCACCGTGTGGTACTTGGCCAGTGTGCGCACCTGATCCCCGTTCAGCGAGAGGTGGCCGTAGCGCTTGCCTTTGGGCCATGGTTGCGGATCGTCCGCGGGTATGGTGGCGTAGGGGAAGAAGTTGCGGTCGTCGATCTCCGGCCCGCTGCGGCCCTTGAGGTACGTATAGCGCACGCCGCTCACGATCTGCCCGTTGCCGGTGATCTCCAGCAGGGCGATGAGCGCCGCGAGGATGCCGATGATCCAAAAGATGGCCTTGAAGAGGGTGCGCATGGAAATGATTGCGTGCCGAAAGTAGCGGATGATGGATGATTAACCGCAGATGAACGCCAATGAACGCTGATGAAAGGCCTCCTGTTTTCCGCAGTTGGGTGACCCGCGGCTCCGGAAGCCTCTGAGGTTCGCTTAAACGCAAATTTTCAAGTCAAAAAAATCCCACAGCGAAATCTCAGGGGCTGTTTTCGGTTTGGGTGACCCAATCGCGGAATACAGGAAGAGGACGCGCATGGAAATGATTGCGAGCCGAAAGTAGCGGATGATGGATGATTAACCGCAGATGAACGCCAATGAACGCTGATGAAGTTCGGGCCATCTGCGTGAATCCGCGTTCATCTGCGGTAAAACACTAACCACGGGTAAAGGCTACCCGTTTCCATTGCAACCGGGCATACTTGAAGTTGATGATCAACCCAACCGGAAGGCCAGTGATCCGTAGATAATTCATCATTTGGCCCAGCTCATGGTCCGTGATCCTGTCGATCGTCTTCGTATCCACAACCACTTTACCGGCCACGATGATATCGGGTACGTACTCTCCCACAAGCACCGATTTGTACAATACCGGATACCGGGATTGTTGCTCAAATCCAAGCCCCCGTAATCCCAATTCAACGCACATGGCGTTCTCATAAGGCTTCTCCAGCAAGCCATGCCCCAGCGTGTTGACCACTTCCATGGCCGCACCAATAACATCCTTTGTTTCCGGTATGGCCAGGTCGTATTCCACGAAATCCTTCATCAGTTAGGCAGATTGAGGTTGTGAAATCGAAAGTAACCATCCACCTTCATCTGTAGTTATTCCTCAACCAGCTATCTGCGTTCATCTGCGGTTCTTTCCCAACCAGCTATCTGCGTTCATCTGCGTCCATCTGCGGTTCTTTCCCAACCAGCTATCTGCGTTCATCTGCGTCCATCTGCGGTTCTTTCCCAACCAACTATCTGCGTCCATCTGCGTCCATCTGCGGTTCTTTCCCAACCAGCTATCTGCGTTCATCTGCGTCCATCTGCGGTTCTTTCCCAACCAACTATCTGCGTTCATCTGCGTCCATCTGCGGTTCTTTCCCAACCAACTATCTGCGTCCATCTGCGTCCATCTGCGGTTCTTTCCCAACCAGCTCCACCTCGAACAAATCCGCCAGCTCCAACTTCAGCCGTTCCTTCACCTGCCCCATGTCCACCAGGCCGCCCAGCTCCTTGGCCATGCAGGTAACGCCCTTGTCGCTGATGCCGCAGGGCACGATATGGTC
>JAFEAI010000026.1 GCA_018266475.1 Bacteroidota bacterium | reverse complement strand
CCCCCATGACCTCCACCGTCATCGTCAACAAAGCCCGGAGCTTCTGCCACACCCTGCGCGATGACGGCGTGGGCTACGGCGACTAACTGGAGCAGCTCACTTTCCTGCTTCGAACGTTCTTGGTGTGTTGTGCCGCATGCGTTCCAAAAAAATCACTCGTTGATACATAATGCCTTGGCAATAAGGTAATTACGATCACATTTTAGTTAGTGTAAGAATTCTTACCCTAACCACGAGTACACCGCCAGCAAGCACTTTCCGCCACCCTCAACGTATTTTGTGGCCATGACCTCCACCGCCATCGTCAACAAAGTCTGGAACTTCTGTAACATCTTGAAGGACGACGGGGTGAGCTACGGCGACTACCTGGAGCAGCTTACCTACCTGCTGTTCCTGAAGATGGCCGATGAGTACAGCAGGCCGCCCTACACGCGCGACACGAAGATCCCGAAGGGCTACGACTGGCCCAGCCTGCGCGGCAAGAGCGGCGCCGAGCTGGAGAGCCATTACGTGAAATTGCTGGACAAGCTGGGCAGGGAGCCGGGCATGCTGGGCGACATCTTCGTGAAGGCCCAGAACAAGATCAGCGACCCGGCCAAGTTGCATAAGCTGATCAACCTGATCGACGGCGAGAGCTGGGTGCTGCTGGGCGCCGACGTGAAGGGCGACATCTACGAGGGCCTGTTGCAGAAGAACGCCGAGGACACCAAGAGCGGCGCCGGGCAGTACTTCACCCCGCGTCCGCTGATCCAGGCCATGGTGGAGTGCGTGCGGCCCGAGCCGATGAAGACCATCGCCGATCCGGCCTGCGGCACCGGCGGTTTCTTCCTCGCGGCCTACGAATACCTCACCAAGGAACACAAGCTGAACAAGGAACAACTGCAGTTCCTCAAATACGAAACCTTCCGGGGCTGGGAGATCGTGGCCAGCACCGCGCGCCTGGCGCTGATGAACCTGTTCCTGCACAACGTGGGCGACATGGACCACGCGAGCCCGGTACAGCGCGACGACAGCCTGCGCGCCCAGCCCACGGACAGTTTCGACTACGTGCTCACCAACCCGCCCTTCGGCAAGAAGAGCAGCATCACGGTGACCAACGAGGAGGGCGAGGAGAAGCGCGAGGCGCTCACCTACAACCGGCAGGACTTCTGGGCCACCACCAGCAACAAGCAGCTCAACTTCGTGCAGCACATCCGCAGCATGCTGGCGATCGGTGGCACCGCCGCCGTGGTGCTGCCGGACAATGTGCTCTTCGAGGGCGGCGCGGGTGAAACGGTGCGCCGCGAGCTGATGCGCAGCACCGAGCTGCACACCATCCTGCGCCTGCCCACGGGCATCTTCTACGCCCAGGGCGTGAAGGCCAACGTGCTCTTCTTCGAGAACAAGCCCGCCAGCAAGAAGCCGTGGACCCATGAGGTGTGGATCTACGACTACCGCACCAACATCAAGCACACGCTGAAGACCGACCCGCTCCAGTACGACGACCTGAAGGACTTCATCGCGTGCTACAACCCGCAGGACCGGCACAAGCGCAAAGCCACCTGGTCGCCGGAGATGCAGGAAGGCCGTTGGCGCAAATACACCTACGAGGAGATCATTGCCCGCGACAAGGCCAGCCTGGACATCTTCTGGCTGAAGGACGACAGCCTGGAGGACAGCGCCAACCTGCCCGAGCCGGGAGTGCTGGCGGCGGAGATCGTGCAGGACCTGGAGGCGGCGCTGAAGGAGTTCAGGGCGATTGCCGGGGAGCTGGGGTGAACCGCTACTTGCCGAAGAGGAAGGTGCGTCCGGGCAACAATTCGCCCTTGCGCCACTTCTCCTTCTTCACCAGCTTGCCGTTCTCGTAATACTTCCAGGTGCCGTTCTTTTTCCCTTCCTTGTAGTGCCCCACGATGCCCTGGTCGCGGAAGGCCCAGGTGCCCTCGCGCTTTCCTTGGCGGTACTGGCCCTTCACGGTGATGCGGCCCGTGGGGTCGTATTCCGCCCAGTCGCCATGCAGGCTGCCCCAGCCGTACACGGCGAAGAGGAGCTGCTTGCCATCGGGATAGAAGGCGCGGTAGATGCCGCTGGGCTTGCCGCGCTTGTAGTCCATGGTGACGGCGGTGCGGGTGGTGTCGAAGGCATACTTGCCGATGCGGCGGTAGGGCGCCATGCCTTCGTGGAGCGGTTCATATTGCACGGCATAGGCACGGGTGCTGCCGGCCTCGGTGATGTAGAGCGAATCGGGCTGTGCCGCAAGGGGGCCGCACAGCAGCAGGAGCGCGGCCGGAAGGAGCTTAGGGGGCATGCATGGGCGCGGCACTGTTGCCGCTGGTGATGATGGTGAAGGAGCGGTGAAGCACGTGGCCCTCGCCGTCGGTCAAAGTTAGCCGGTGGCCGCCCTCGGGCGGGGAAAGCGCCATGCGGTGGTCGCCGCGCGTGGTGCCGATGTAGGTGCCGTCGAGGTCCCAAAAGAGCTGTGCCCCGGCATTGCGGTGGGCCACCTCCACCACCATGTTGCCGCGCGTGCCGTCCAGTTGCACGGGGATCAGCAGCTTGGCGCCGGGTTCGGGATAAAGGATCTCCATGGGCTGTTCACTGCCGCTGTTTCCGGGCATCCACGGCGGCAAGGGGCGGTAGTCGGGATGGCGCAGGGCGTAGTAGTGCTCCATGCCGGGTGGCAGCACGAACCAGGTTTCAGGCTGGCCGTCGCCGGCGCTGGTGCGCCAGTGGCGGGCGGGGTCCAGCAGGATGCGGCGGTGGAAGGGGCAGGTGGGTGTGCGCAAGGCTTCCGGCGGCAGCCAGGCCGTATCGGCCTGCGGGCAGTCGATGCCGGCGCGGAAGCCGCTGGTGCGGCACACGGCGGCGCGGGCCAGCTCATCGTAGGGCGGCTCGAAGGCAGGGGCGTTGGGCAGCAGGTTGAAGAGGTCGAACAGGAGCGGTGCGGCGGCCAGGGTGCCGGTGAGGCCGGGCCGTCCTTCGCCGCTGGCGTTGCCGGTCCACACGGCGATGCAATAGCGGCTGGTGAGGCCGATGGCCCAGGCATCGCGGTGGCCGAAGCTGGTGCCTGTTTTCCAGGCGATGTGCTTGCGGCCCATGAACTGGCCCCAGCCCGCTTCATCGGCGGGGCGGGCCACGCCCTGCAGTGCGTTCAACGTGCAGTGGATGGCGCTGGCGCTGAGCACGGGCGGGCCTTCCAAGGCGGAGGGCGCTTCCCCGGCAGGCTGCGCAAGCACCTGCGGCGGGCGGATGTCGCCGTTGCGGTAGCGCATGCCCAAGCGGTCGAAGTGGAGGAGCACACGCCCCATGCTGGCGTATGCCCCGGCCAGTTCCCACGGGGTGGATTCGGCGCCGCCCACCACCAGGGAGAGCCCGTAGTTGTCGGCGGTGCGGTCGATACTGTTCAGGCCCATGGCGCGCAGGGTGCGCAGGGTGCGGTCCACGCCGTGGGCGTGCAGCAGGCGCACGGCGGGCACGTTCAGCGAGCGGGAGAGGGCCTCGGAGGCGGGCACGGCGCCGGCGTATTGCTCGTCGTAGTTGCGCGGTGCGAAGCTGCCGTAGCGCGTGGGCACGTCGGCCAGCAGCATGTCGGGCGCCAGTTCGCCGCTTTGCAGCATGTCGGCATACAGAAAAGGCTTGAGCACGCTGCCCGTGCTGCGGCGGGCCTGCACAAGGTCCACGGCGGCGGCATGTTCGGCCCCTGCGGCGGAGAGGTTGCCCACGTAGGCCAGCACATTTCCGGAGGGCAGGTCCAGGATGAGCGCGGCTGCATTGTGTACCTCATTGGCCAGCAGGCGCGGGGCGTAGCGGTCGGCGGCTTCCGTGGCGCGGTCCTGCAGGGTGGCGTTCAGCGTGCTGTGCAGCAGCTTGCCGCGCTGCCCTTGCGCGGAGAGCGTGGCCAGCAGGTGCGGTGCCCGCCGGGGCAGTTCGCGCGCGCGGCCGGGCAGGGGTTCTTCCTTGGCCAGCGACCATTCGGTGCTGTCGATGGCATGCACGGCCAGCAGGCGGTCCAGCAGGCGGTCGCGCTTGGCGCGCAGGGCCTGGTGCCCTTTGCCGGGATAGATCGCCGAAGGTGCGTTGGGCAGTACGGCAAGGGTGGCGCATTCGCTCCAGCTCAGCCGCGCCGCAGGCCGACCGAAGTAGCGCCAGGCGGCGGCGTCCAGGCCCACCACGTTTCCGCCAAAAGGGGCGTTGGCGGCAAACAGGGCGAGGATCTGCTGCTTGCTGTAGCGCAGTTCTATCCACAGGGCCAGCGCGGCTTCGCGAAGCTTGGCCCCGTAGCTGCGCCGGCGATCGCCGCGGGCAAGGCGGGCCACCTGCATGGTGAGGGTGCTGCCGCCGCTCACCACGCGCCCTGCCTTGCGGTTTTGCAGCCAGGCACGCACCAGTGCCTGCGGACTGATCCCCAAGTGGTGGCGGAACCCGCGGTCCTCAAATTGCACCAAGCATGTAGCGAAGCGATCCGGCACCGTGTCGGCCACGGGGAAGCGCCACTGCCCGTCCGTGGCGGCGGTGGCGCCAAGCAGTTCGCCTGAGGCATCCAGCAGCACGGTGGAGCGGGGGGCTGAAAAAAGCGGGCCGGCAGGCCACCACTTGGCCACTGCCACGGCAAGTACCAGGCCCAGGGCTGCAAGCCCTGCCTGCCGCCACCGCCTGTGCCGCAGGGGCCGGGGGAGGTGCGCCAGGTTCATCGGGCGGAGGGGCGGGCCATGGGCATGCAAAGATGGGCTGCACCGGGTTGGGGCGCGGGCCTTCCGCCCCAAGCGGGGCCGGGGGACCGCCCAACAGGGGCCAACAAGCGCGCGAGGGCCTGTCCGCATCGCGCGGTTTCCCCGCTTCCCGGATCCCGGCTATGGCAGGTTCCCGTACTTTCGGCCTTCGTTCCCCCCCCAAGTGGTGGAAGCAACATTTTACGCCACGCTATAACCCAGGACTTCCGGATGTTCCGAAATGCACTTCCCGTTCTCGCGCTGATCGCGGTGTCCGCACCGCTTTGCGCCCAGGTCTCCACAGGCGGTCTTCCTTATGGGTTGCGGGCCGGGCTCGGCTTGGCGCAGGTGCCCGTGGTGCATGCGGCCCCCTTTGATGCCGAACGAGTGGCTGCGGACGACGCGGCGCGCCAGGCGGAAAGGAAGGTGCCGGCCTATGCTCGGGTGCAGCAGGTGGCTGCCGGGCTGGGCCAAGGCGGGCAATGGACGGAACTGCCCAACGGGGACCGCCTGTGGCGCGCGGAGCTGGTAAGCGACGGAGCCTTGGCCACGGAGCTTTACTTCAGCGATTTCCGGTTGCCGGAGAATGCCTCCCTGTACGTGTACAGCCCGGACGGCGCGCAGGTGCTGGGCGGCTTTACGGCCTACAACAACAGTGAAGAGGGCACCTTCGCCACCAGCCAGATAGCGGGGGAGGCGTGCGTCCTGGAGTATTATGAACCGGCGGCCGTGGCGGGCATCGGCAGGGTGCAGGTGTCCGGCATCGGGCATGCGTACCGCTGGGTGGAGGGCGCGGCCGATGCGGGCGCATGCGAGGTGGACGTCAACTGCAGCGAAGGTGACAACTGGCATCCGCAGCGGGATGCAGTGGTGCGCATCAGCATCACCGATGGCCAGGCCATGTACTGGTGCTCCGGAACCTTGGTGAACAACCTGGCGCAGGACTGCAAGCCCTATTTCCTCACGGCGCAGCACTGCGGCGAAGGCATTGCGGCCAGTTTTTACAACCAGTGGAAGTTCTACTTCCGGTATGAGCGCAACGGGTGCGGGGCTTCTTCCGGCAGCATGCCCGGCACCAAGACAATGACGGGCTGCGTAAAGCGCGGGTCCAGCAATGACGGTGGCGGCGACAGCGGCTCCGATTTCCTGCTGCTGGAGGCCAACACGGCAACCATTCCCCCGAATTACACGCCTTTTTGGGCGGGTTGGGACGCCACCGGGGCGGTGAGCACCGGCGGCGTGTGCATCCACCATCCCGATGGCGACCGCAAGAAGATCAGCACCTTCACGGGTTCCACGGCAAGCACCACCTGGGGCGGTGTGCCCAATACGCATTGGCGGGTGAACTGGACGGCAACGGCGCATGGAGCCGGTGTTACGGAGCCGGGCTCCTCGGGGTCCGCATTGTTCAACGGGGCCAAGCGCATCATCGGCACCCTCACCGGCGGCACCTCCTCGTGCGCCAGCACCGGCAGCCCCGATTACTTCGGAAAGATGAGCTACCACTGGCAGAGCAATCCCGGGGCGGCCAACATGCGGTTGAAGGTCTTTCTGGATCCCCAGTCCACCGGCACCCTTAGCATGGACGGCAGCTACACCCCATGCGGAAACCCCGTGGGCATAGCGGAGGAGCAAGCTGTCGGCACCACATTGTCCGTGCGGCCCAACCCGGCGGATGATGCGGCCGTCATCACCCTGCCGGCGGCCATGCGCCCAGGCACCACGCTGGAAGTGCGCGACATGGGCGGGCGGCTTGTGGCCCGCCAAGCGGTGCATACTGCGGAAGTGTTCAGCCTGCCTACGGCCTCCTTGGAGGAAGGTGCCTACGTGCTGGTGCTGGCCGTGGATGGCCGCGTGGAGGCCACGGCGCCGCTTATCGTGGCGCACCCGTAGCGGGGGCCGCCTTGGCAGGGGCCGCCGGCGTGCGCGGCATGGGTGCAGCGTCGAACAGGTGTACCTCCAGCTTGCGCATGCCGTATTTGGCCTTCAGGATGGTGCGGCTTTCCGTTCCTTCCTCCACGGTGGCAAAGCGTTGCACGTCGATGTCCGTGGTGTCGGTGAAGGATTGCGGCCATTCCTTCCGCACCCAGGCGATCAGCTGCGGCGTGGTGTACATCTCAGTGGTCTCGAACAGCGGCGAGATCTGCACCACAGGGCCGTTCCGCCAGTTGCCGATGGCGTAGCCGTAGATGGTGTTCTGGGCCAGGCACGGGCCAGCCAGCAGGGCCAGTGCCGCGAATGCCAGTAGGTGGTTTCTTCTCATGGCGGCAGCGGAAGGTGCAAACATGGTGCCGCTGCGGAACGCGAACGGCGAGCAAGGCGGTGTTGGTCCCTACTTGTTGAACGAGGTGAGCATCCAATGGTGCTTTTCAAGCTGCTCAATGAAGCCTTTCACCATGCGTTCGGTGCCTGCATCGGAGAGTTCCTTGGCCAGCTCCACGGTATCATACATGTGGTCCACCAGGACCACATAGTCCGCCAGCAGGTTCTTCACCATCTTGCCTGAGGCAGGCACCGTGCCATCCTCTTTCAGCGTGCTGGCGTTCAGGTACTCCGCAAACGTGCTCAAGGGCCGCTCGCGGAACACGCGCACGCGCTCGGCGATCAGGTCGATGTTGGTCTGTGCTTGCGTGTACTGCCCTTCCAGCTCAACGTGGATGTCGAAGAAGTCGCCCCCGGTGACGTTCCAGTGGTAGTTGCGCAGTTTCTGGTAATGCACCTCATAGTTCGCCAGCAGGATGTTCAATGAGGTGGCGAGCCTTTCACGTTCGCTGGATGACCAGCGCAAGGTGTGCATCCGCTCGGTATGGCCGCTTTTGGCACCGCCGGTCCGGGAGGATTTCTTCTTCGTCGCCATGGTAGGGTGATTTGTGTGGAAAGGTAACATCCGCCCGCCGTTATTGTTTGTGTGACTTCCTGCTCCGCAGGGCCAGGGGCAGCATCACCACAAAGGCGATCAGCAGGCCAAAGAACTCGCGGGAGTTTTCGATGACCGGCGTGGAGGCCTTCATTTCCCCGGCGATGTCCGGAAAGCCCTGCTGCACCCAATCGATCACGCCCGGCAAGGCGATGAGCATCCACACGCCGAAGATCGCGGTGATGCCCCACAACCACCATTTTGGGTACTTGCCAAACGCGGCCATGCCGCAGGAAATGGCCACGGCCAAATAGCCCAGCGTCCAATGGACCGGGTCCACGTCGTTCAATTGGAGGTAGGCAAACACCAGGAAGATCGCGGTGAGCAGGAGGTAGATGAACTTCTTCATGCGGTTCAGAATTCGATCCGGTAGCTGATGTTGGGAATCAGGCCGAGCTGCAGCTGGGTGACCACTTTGCCTTGGCGGGCATCGAAGTAGCGGAAGGCCTCGTTGCGCGTGTTGGTCACATTCTGCAGGTCCAGCGCCCACAGGCCGGTGCGGCCCTTGCGGTCCTTTCGCAGGTAGATGCGCAGGTCCAGGCGGCGGAAGTCGGCCAAGGGATCGGTCCAGTACGGTGAGCCGTACACCGTGGAGCCGATGGCGGCGGAGAGCCGTTCGCTGACGGGCCGTTCACGCATGCCGCCCATCAGGTTCAGCCTTGCGCTGATGCCCCATGTGCGCACGCGGTCTTCCTTCTGCTTCCTGAACTCCTTTCCGCCGATCACGTTGAGGATGTAGCGGCCATCCCAGCGGCTGTCGTATTCCTGCGTGCCGCCCAAGGTGTACCGGCTGTTGTACAGCGATCCGTTGGCCTGGTAGAAGATGTTGCCGGCGAGGCGGTGGTCCACGCTGGCCTCCATGCCCATGTTGGTGCCTTTGCCGGTTGCCGCCAAGGGGAGCAGCACGGGTTCATCCCAAATGTTGGCCAGGTTGGATTCCACGGCAACCACTTCTTCCATTCCGGGGATCACCGGGTATACCGGCAGGTTCGACAGGGTTTGGTGATAGGCTTCAAGGTGCAGGCGCAGCCGATCGCCCACGGGATGGTCGTAGCCGATCACCAGGTCCTGCGACCGGGTGAACCCGATCGTGTTGTTCACCGGGGCGTTGGTGAAGGAGAAGGGGAACGATTGCCATTGGGGCAGCTGGGAGCGGATCCCTGCGGAGGCGGCGATGGTGCGCCCTTTGCGCATGCGCCATTGCAGGCCGGCGCGGGGTTCGGCGGCCATTTGCCCGTTGAAGGTGAAGTAGGGAAGCCCCACGCCGGCATCGGCCTGCAGCCGGTCGGTGAGCGCCCAGCGCCCGCTGGCCCAAGGGCGCAGCAGCCAGCCGCTGGCCGCGGCATGCCCGCCGTCCAGGGTGCGGCCCAAGGCGTTCACCCCTGCGGTGTAATGGATGCGGCCGCCTGCGGTACCGTCGAGCTGCACGGTGCCGGAGATCTTCCGCTCGTTCAGCTCGGCTTGGGCATGGTAGCCGATGGTGAAATCGTCGCGCAGGCGGTCCTCGGTGCGCTGCTGCATGGATTCCGATACGGCGACCACGGCGGAAAGGGAGGTGTGTTCGCCCAGCGGCTGGCGCATGCGGGCGCCCATGGCGCCCATGGATGAGCGGTAGTCGATGTTCCTGCTGTCCTTGTCCACTTTCCATGCAGCGGTGTCGTGTACGGCCTCGAAGCGGTTGCTGCTTTTGCCGGCCAGGCCGAACAGATGCCATTCACCGCGCTTGCCTATGGGGAATGCCAGGTGGAAGCTCAGGTCCTGGTAGGTGATGGCCTCATCGCCGAGATCGATGCCCATGGCCCCCAGCAGGCCCACGGTGGAGTAGCGGTAGTTTACCAAGTAGGACGAGCGGCCGCCCTTGCGGATCGGGCCTTCGGTGCTGAGGTCCAGCCCCAGCAGGCCCGCCTGCAGGGTCCATTCCTGTTGCTGCCTGTTGCCGTCGCGCAGGCGCATGTCCAGGATGCCCCCCAGGGCGTTGTCGTACGGCATGGGAAACACGCCGGTGAGCAGCCGCGATGTGGCGAGCATCTGCGCGCTCAGCGCGTTTACGCCGCCGCCACTGAGCGTGGGCAGGTCCGTGGCGGTGCCGGCGTTGCCGGTGTGGTTGGGGTTCACGATCTCGGCACCTTCCAGCAGCCAGGCGTTGGCGTTGGGCGAGTTGCCGCGGATGCTCAAGTGGTTGGCCTGGTCATTCACCCCTGCCACACCCGGCAAGGCGGTTGCCATCCGCCCGGGGTCCTGGAAGGTGGCGGGCCAGCGCAGGCTTTGCTCCACGGTGAAGGTGCGTATGCCCAGCGCGTTCACCTGTTCGCGCGCCATGGCGCTTACCGTTACAGGGCCAAGCATGCCCGTGGCTGCGGAAAGCTCCAGCAGCTGCACGCCCTGCTTGCCCGCGCGCAGCCAAAGCTCGGGCACCTCAAGGGTGTCGTAGCCCAATGCGGCCACGCGCAGGGCATAGTGCCCCACGGGGATCGCGGCCATGTGGAAGCGGCCCGCGCTGTCCGTGCTGCTGGTGAGCGATATGTTGCCAGGCACCAGCAGCACACTTGCGCCGCCCACGGGGCGGTGCGTGTCCGCCTCCACCACCTGCCCGCTAAGCGTGGCCATGGGCGGCTGGGCCAATGCGGGAAAGGAGAACGGGAGCAGCATCGCAACCGCGCATCTGCCGAGGAGAAGGAACGTTCGGGCCATCGTGCGATCTTACGAAGGTTCCGGCCAGCCTTCGCGCGGGCCGGTCGTAACCGGCTGGCCCGCGTTGCATCCAATGGGCAATGGCAGTTGGCCGGCATGGATCGGTTTCATGCGCGCATCGCGCAATGGTACAGGTATACCTTCGCCCCGCTTTGCGCACCCTCGGCACGTTCTTGTTGCTTCATTTTGCCATGGTCACCTTGGCACCGGGGTGGGTAGTGGCGGATTTCTTGCTGGAGCGCGGTCGCATTGCACGCGAACTGTGCGTGCAGCGCATGGTGCCCGGCGATATGCGCACCTGCCATGGCGAGTGCCAACTGAAGAAGCGGCTGGAGCGGAATGACGAGCAGGAAAAGCAGGTTCCGGCCGAACTGAGGGTGCTGCGGATGGGCGAGATGGCCGCAGGGGTAGCGGCCTTGACCTTGAAGGTTCCCACCAATGGCACGGACCAACTGTGGCCGGAACTGGAGGAGCTGCCGCTGGGGGGCCACACGCGGCCCCTGTCGCCGGTGCCTTGGTGCTGAACAATCTCCCCGCCGCCCTGTTGCGGTGGATGTGTTGTTCGTTTCACCAAACCATTTCGAATTCCAATGAGGAAGTATTTCGCATTGGGCGCGCTGGCCCTGCTCGCGCTGCCCGCTATTGCCTGTGACCAGTGCGGTTGCGGCCTGCTGCTAGGCGTGCAGCCCAAGGACCACGCCAACAATTTCGGACTGCAATGGCGCATGCGCTACCTGCGCGGCGACCTGCTGGTGCCGGGTGATGCCATGCCCGTGCTGAAGCATGGCGGCCATGACCATGATGGCGACGACAATGCCGCTGCCACCTACCGGGAGGCGTACAACGTGCTGGAAGCGCGCGGCCAGGTTTGGCTCACCGATAGGGCCAGCCTCACGGCAAGCATCCCTTTGCTGCACAACTTCCAATCCGTGGGCGGTGTGCGGCAGGCCGATGTATATGGCGTTGGTGATCCCGTGCTGTTGGCCCGCTATGCGGTGCTGGCTTCCTTGTCCGGCCCGGACACCACCCGCCTGCGCCACAGGCTTACCGTGGGGATGGGGCTGAAGGTGCCCCTGGGCCGCACCAATGTGGTGCAGGACGGGGAGGAACTGGACCACGACCTTCAACCCGGTACCGGCACGTGGGACCTGTTGCTGAGCCTGGAGTACACCCTGCGCGGAAAAAGCTGGGGCCTGGCGCTGGCCACCCTGGGCCGCTACAATGGCGAAGGGGCGGACGGGTTCCGCATGGGCCATAGCGCCTCGGCCACTGCGGAACTCTTCCGGGTGGTCCCGCACAAGCGGGTCACCTGGGTGCCTTCGGCCGGTGCGTACGCGGAGGCCGCGCTGCCGGATGCACAGGACGGTGTTTCCGATCCGGCCACGGGCGGCAAGGTGCTGTTCAGCCACCTGGGCCTGCGGGTCTGGTGGAAAAACCTGGGCCTGGCCTGCACCTGGCAGCACGCATTGGTGAATGACCAGGGCGCCATGATGGTGCCCAACAGGGAGCGCTTTATCGCAGGCATCACCTACAGCTTCGATCAGGACTGACCGTTGCGGTCGCCTGTGAACGGGTTGGGGCGGGGAGGTTCCGCCCGCGCATCACCTGTTCGCCATTCCCAAGAGCTGCTTGATGCGCTGGAAGTCGGCCGCATTGGGCCACAGCTCGCCGAATGAGGTGCCGGTAATGCGCAGGAACGCCGCGGTCTGGTAAATGGCGGTGGAGCAGTAGGCCAGCGTGGCGGATAAAGCGGCCCCGGGCAGGCCGTGGCGCGGAATGAGGAGGAAGCTGGCGAGCAGGGTGGCCGCCAGGCCAAGCCCCGAACCCGCCACATTGTGTACGTTGCGCGCGGTGCCGCTGAAGAAATGGGCGTATGCCTGGGTGGCGGACATGGCGAGGATGCCTGGTGCCAGCAACGCGATCAACGGGGTGATGCCGCCCACCTCCGGGCCGAATACCCATTGGTACACCGGGGCGGGCAGCAGCAGCAGTACGGCGGACACCAGCGTGGCAAAGGCCATGGAGGCCTTCAGGAAGGTCAGCGTCAGCAGGCGCTGCCCTTCCGCCCCGTGCGTATTGCTGATCTTGCTGTACAGCACCAGCGCAAGGCTCCTTGGCACCAACCAGGCGCCTTCGGCCAATTGGTTGGCCACGGTGTACACGCCGAGCGTGGCCGTGCCGCGGAACCGCTCGATCAGCCAATAGGCCAGGCGGTAGTTCAGCAGCTGCATGCCGTTCGCTGCTTGCACGTAGAGGCCTTGGCGGAACAGGACCTTCCAAACGTTCACCGGCGGGTGGTCCTTGCGCGGAATTCTCTTCCGCATGGCCAGTGTGCCCAGCACAAAGGCCAGTGCTGCGGAGAGGTATCCGGCCTGCACGTAGGCCATGGCATCGGCCCCCGGCCGGCGGGCAAGCACCGCAAAGGCCGCCACCAGCACGGCCGCCTGCACCACCGCAATGAAATTGTTGGCCCTTATGCGTTGCTGGCCCACCAGGACATTGAGGTGGACGGCATGCAGGCTTTGCAGAAAGGCCAGCAAGGCCACATGGAGCGCATAGCCCTCGGGCACAAGGCGGAACACGTTTACGATGGCGTATCCCGCCACGGCTGCCACTGCGGTCCACAGGTAGCACGGCGGCAACAGGCGGGCCAAGGGCACGCGCGGCACCAGGTACACCAGGGCGCCCCCGCCCACAAGGTCCATGCCTAAGCGCACCAAGGTGATGCCGAGCACCACCAGCCCGATGGTGCCCAATCCGGTTGCGCCAAGTTGGTGGCCGGCCACCACGGCCACCAGCAGCCCCATCACCGTGGTGGCCAAGCGCGCCAGGATGGTGCCGGAGATCAGCTTCAGCATCCGCTGCAAGGGAATGAAGAAGGAGGTGGTATCGCCATTGCCCGCAGGGGCAAGGATGCAGCGCGCCCCGCAAGGGTGTGGTCAGCAGGCAGTGCCATCACCGAGGATGCGTTCGTAAGCGGCGGTGAATGCCTGGGCGATCACGGGTTCGCTGAATCGTTCCACCGCATATTGCCTGATCGCAATGGGATCGAAGGCGGTTTTTCCCTCGGCCAGGGCGAGCATGCCGTCCCGCAGGGCGGCCAGGTCACCCCGGGGGATGAGGATGCCGCGGTCCGCCGTAAGGTGTTCGGGGATCCCGCCCACGCCGGTGGCCAGTACGGGCAGGCCGGATGCAAAGGCTTCCAGCATTACGCAGGGCAGGTTTTCCACGTTGCTGGGCAGTACGAAGGCATCGCTTTCCCGCATGTGGCGGGCGATGGCCGCGGGCCCTTCCGTTCCGCTGAACCGCACGTCCTGCGGGCGCAGGCCCAGCCGTTCCGCCGTGGCCTGGTGCGGGCGGCTGTCCCCGTCGCCCAGGATGTGCAGGTGCAGCCGGGGTGCATGCTGCTTGGCTTGGGCAAAGGCCGCCAGCAGGCCGGATACGTTCTTGTGGGCATCCACCAGCGTGGACACATGCAGAAGCCGGGTGCGCGCGCGTGGCGGCGGGGCTGATGGTGCATGGAACAGGCTGGTGTCCACTACGTTGGGTACTACTTTCCACGGGGTGCGGAAACCATGGCGGTACATGGCGGCCGCCAGGTGGTTGCTTACCGGGCAGAGCAATGCGGCGCGGCGTGCTGCGGCGTGCATGGCCAAGCGCAGCGCAACGGGCAGCCGCCGCACCGCGCCAAGGTGGTATCCGGTCCAGTTTTCACTCACCAGGAAGGGAAGGTTCCAGCGGCGGTGGGCCAGCCACAATTGCGGTGCGGTAGCGTGCAGGATGTTGCCGTGCATCACCTCGAACCGGCCTTCCGCGGCTTGCAGTTCCCCGATCCGGCGATGCACTTCGCGCAGGCGTGCAAGCGGCCCCTGCGGGGTGTAAAGCACGTGTTCGGTGATCGTGCCCCTCCGGCTGACCTCCCATTCCATGCCGCGGGCTGCGGCATCCCTTACGGCATGCACCACGGTAACCGGGTGCCGGGTGGCCACTGATTCGGCATGGCGCTTTACGAAGTTGCCCAACGTGGCATGGGTGCGGTTGGGGTACCAGCCGGGCAGAAAAAGCACCTTCATTCCTGCGCAAAGTAAGCGTTGCCGAACTCTCGAATATATTTGCGGCCCGTTTGGCCAAGCGTTGAACGGTAATGGTGGATGTAGCTCAGTTGGTTAGAGCGCCGGATTGTGGTTCCGGAGGTCGCCGGTTCAAGCCCGGTCTTCCACCCAAGAAAGCCCCGCGAGGGGCTTTTTGCTTGGGTGGAAGACCAGCCGCGTAAGCGGCTTTTGGCCGCGCAGCGGGCAAGGGATTGAAATTCATCCCGAGCACAGTCGAGGGAAGCCCGGTCTTCCACCCAAGAAAGCCCCGCGAGGGGCTTTTTGCTTGGGTGGAAGACCAGCCGCAGTGGTACGTGCGCGGGCCAGGGTCAACCGGGTTGCCCGGCATCGGGGGCGCTGTGCTTCCGGTCGGCGAGCACGGTGGCCAGCGTCCAGGGGATCCGCTGGACGAACGGGGCCTGGCGCACCGGGCAGTCGGTGAGCTGGCACACGGTGCAGCTGCGGGGGATGCACGGATCCATGTGGATGAAGAACTCCACTTCGCGGCCGGAATCCGTGTTCACCAAATCGGCCAGTTTGGAGATCTCGGCGTGGCCGGCCTCCACGGTAAAGTACCACGGCAGCGTCACGTGGCAGTCGATGTGCAGTGTGCTTCCGTACTTGATCACGCGGAAGTTGTGCATGTCGATCCATGCCGGGTTGCGGTGGGCGTCGATGATGGACACCAGGTCGCCGGCCACGGCCATGTCGGTTTCGTCCATGATGCCGCCGATGCTGCGCCGCACCATCCGCAGGCCCTGCCAGCTGATCAGCAGGGCGAAGGCGATGGCGAACACGCTGTCCAACCATTGCAGGCCGGTGAAGTGGATCGCGAGCAGGCCGGCCACCAGGGCGGCGGTGGTCCAGGCATCGGAAAGCAGGTGCATGCCGCCGGCCTCCATGGTCAGGGAGTGGCTCTTGCGGCCCTTGGACCGCAGCAACAGGCCCATCAGCAGGTTGGCGGCGCCCGTGGCGGCGATCAGTGCGGCGCCCAGGCCGATGCGGTGTACCTCAATGCCGGAGAACAGGGCCTCCACCGCCCGGTAGATGATCAACAGGCCGGCCATGGCCACCATGCCTCCTTCCAGGGCGGCACTGATGAACTCCACTTTGCCGTGCCCGTACGGATGGTCCTTGTCGCGCGGCTTTGCCGCCAGCACCAGGCTGTACAGGGCAAAGCCCCCGGCGGTCACGTTCACGATGCTTTCCAGCGCGTCGCTCAGCACGGCATTGCTGTGCGTGATGCGCCACCCCAGGAACTTCAACGTCATCAGCACCGCGCCTGCGGCCAGCACCCATGCTTGCGTGCGGATGTTGTTCCGGGTTGCATCCATGCGCCGAAAATAGCCGCCGCGCCGGTGTGCGCTATTCTTGCAGGCCGCATTGCAGCCGCAGTGCCGGGGAAGATCCATGAGAGCCACCCGCCTGTTCAAGGAGTTGCTGGAGAATGAACGCACTGCGGGATTGCTGCTGGTGCTCTGCACGGTGGTCTCCCTCGCGTTGGCCAATTCCGCCTGGCAGCAGGGCTATTTGGCCATCTGGCACTGGCCCGTTGCGGGCGGTACCTTCGAGTATTGGATCAACGACGGCCTGATGGCCGTGTTCTTCCTGATGGTGGGCCTGGAGCTGAAGCGCGAGCTCATCAAGGGCGAACTTTCCAAACGCGAACAGGCCATGCTGCCCGCCTTGGCGGCGCTGGGGGGCATGCTGGTGCCGGCGGGCATCCACATGCTGTTCAACCACGGCACATCCACGCACGCCGGTGCGGGCATCCCCATGGCCACCGACATTGCCTTCGCCATCGGCGTGCTGTCCTTGCTGGGCAACCGGGTGCCGCTGCCGCTAAAAGTGTTCCTTACGGCGTTGGCGGTGATCGATGACCTGGGCGCCATCGTGGTGATCGCCTTGTTCTATTCCACGGCCCTGCACTGGGCTTTCCTCGCCGGTGCGCTCGCCATTTTCCTCCTGCTGCTGGCGCTGAACAGGGCAGGGGTGAAGCACATCGCGCCCTTCCTCGTGCTTGGCGCGGTGATGTGGTTCCTGATGCTGCATTCGGGCGTGCATGCCACCATCGCCGGGGTGCTGCTGGCCGTTGCCATCCCGTTTGGCGACGGCGGCCCCCGCTCCAGCTCCGGAAAGCTGCTGCATGTGCTGCACCGCCCGGTTTCCTTCGGCATCCTGCCCCTGTTCGCCTTGGCCAACACGGGCATTGTGCTGGAGCAGGATTGGTTCCACAACCTCTTTACCCCGAATGGATGGGGCATTTTCCTGGGCCTGGTGGTGGGCAAGCCGCTCGGCATCGGCCTCTTCTGCGTGGCCAGCATTGCCTTGGGCGTGGCCGCCATGCCCAAAGGCGTGAAATGGCGGCAACTGATAGGCGTGGGCGTCCTGGGCGGCATCGGCTTCACCATGTCCATCTTCGTTACCCTGCTGGCCTTCAGCGACCCCCTGCTGGTGGCGGAATCCAAGGCCACCATCCTGATCTCCTCCACGGTGGCCGCGCTTATCGGCTATGCGTGGTTGAGCGTGGCGCTGCCGCATCACCGCGTAAAAAGGCCCGGCCATGCGCCGGATCCCGCCAAAGGGGCGGGGTTACCTTCGCAGCCTTGATTAAGGATCCCCCGACCATGGAAGTCAGATTGATCGAAGCAGCCTCGGAGATAGGGGCCGGTACACGCGGCGCCAGCATGGGTATGAGCGCACTCCGCGTGGCGGCATGGAAAATGGGCAGCGAGCTTTTCGGCCATGCCGAGGAAAGCATCCTGCGCGACGAGAACGATGTGCTCTACGAGGACGACAAGCAATCGCCCAATGCGCACCACATCGACGGATTGATCCGCTTTGAGAGCGACCTGGCCTACGAGGTGTACAAGTACCAGCGCAACAACATCTTCCCCATCGTCATCGGGGGCGATCATTCCATCGCCATCGGCTCGGTGTCCGGCACTAAAATGGCCTACCCCAACGAGCACCTTGGCGTCATCTGGATCGATGCCCATGCCGATATGCACAGCCCGTGGACCACGCCCAGCGGAAACGTGCATGGCATGCCCCTGGCCCTGCTGATGAACATTGAGGTGAAGGGGCACAACAGGCCCCGCATGTTCACGCTGGACGCATGGGACAGGCTGCGCAAGATCGGCGGCAATGAACCCAAGGTGCTGCCGGAGCACCTGGTGATCATCGGCCTGCGCGATTATGAACCGGAGGAGGAGGCCATCATCAAGGAGCACAACATCAAGGTGGTCACCGTGCAGGAGCTGCGCGAAAAAGGAGCGGGCACCATCGTGAAGGAAGCATTGGAGTACCTGGCCGTGTGCGGGAAATTGCATGTGAGCTTCGATGTGGACAGCCTCGACCCGTCCATCTCCGTGGGTACCGGCACGCCCGTGCCCGGCGGCCTCTTCCTGGAGGAGGCGCGCACCCTGCTCACCGGCCTTTGCGCGGAACCGCGAACCGCCACGCTCGATGTGGTGGAGATCAATCCCGCACTGGACACCCGCAACTCCATGGCCGAGCATGTGCTTACGGTGATGGAGCCGCTCTTCCCCATCCTGCGCGCACGTTGATGAATGGTGAAGGCCGGGCGCACCCTTGCGGGGCCCCCTTGGGTTCCTCTTGCGGTTCCTCCCCGGACCTGCCAGGACCGCAAGAGGCTATGGAAGGGGCCACCGGCCAAACATGGCATTTCTCCGCTTGTATCCCGTCCGATCCCGTAAACTGAACAACCGCTCCCATGTTCCAGGACCGCCTTCAACAGATACTGCTCCCCGCCTTGCTGGCGGGATTCCGCGAATTGTACGGCGCTGCGCCCGACGCTGAAAAGATCGGTTTCCAACCCACGCGCCCGGAGTTTGAAGGGGATGTCACCATCAATGTGTTCCCGTTCCTCAAGCTCAGCGGCAAGGGGCCCGAGCAAACGGCGAACGCCATTGGGGACCATCTTGTGAAGCATGTGGAGGCCGTGGAACGCTTCAATGTGGTGAAGGGCTTTCTGAACATCGTGATCGCCGATGCCTATTGGGCCGGCTTCCTGCACGAGGCATCCGGCACGGACCTGCTCCGGTTTCCCGCCACCGGCCGCAAGGTGATGGTGGAATATGCCAGCCCCAACACCAACAAGCCCCTGCATCTGGGGCATTTGCGCAACATCTTCCTCGGCTACAGCGTGAGCCGCATCCTGCAGGCGGCGGGCAACCAGGTGGTGAAGGTGCAGGTGATCAACGACCGGGGCATCCACATCTGCAAGAGCATGGTGGCCTGGCGCAAATTCGGCAATGGCGAAACCCCTGAAAGCAGCGGGCTGAAGGGGGACAAGCTGGTGGGCAAGTACTATGTGGAATTCGACAAGGCGCTCAAGGCGGAGGTGAAGGCGCTTGAGGCCAAGGGCATGGCGCCTGAAGAGGCGGCCAAAACGGCGCCCATCCTGCGCGAGGCGCAGGAAATGCTGCGCCAATGGGAGGCCGGCGATCCCCAGGTGCGCGCCTTGTGGGAGAGGATGAACGGCTGGGTCTACGCCGGTTTCAATGCCACGTATGCACGCGCTGGGGTGGATTTCGACAAGAACTACTACGAAAGCGAAACCTACCTGCTGGGCAAGGAGGACGTGCTGAAGGGACTGGAGGGCGGCGTGTTCTTCCGCAAGGCGGACGGCAGCGTGTGGGTGGACAACACGGCCGAAGGGCTGGACGAAAAGGTGCTCCTGCGCGCCGACGGCACCAGCTTGTACATGACCCAGGACATCGGCACCGCGATCAAGCGGTTTGAGGAGTACCCCGGCCTCTCCCGGATGATCTATACCGTGGGCAACGAGCAGGACTACCACTTCAAGGTGCTCTTCATCATCCTGAAAAAAATGGGCCTTGCCTGGGCCGATGGCCTGTTCCACCTCAGCTACGGCATGGTGGACCTGCCCAGCGGGAAAATGAAGAGCAGGGAAGGCACCGTGGTGGATGCCGATGACCTGATGGACGAGGTGGTGGCCGAAGCCCGTGCCACCGGCGAGCAACTGAGCAAGCTGGATGCCCTCGGCACGGCGGAGCGGGATGCGCTCTTCGAAATGATCGGCCTGGCCGCCCTGAAGTATTTCCTCCTGAAGGTGGATCCCGCCAAGCGGATGCTCTTCGATCCCAAGGCCAGCATCGACCTGCAGGGCCACACGGGCCCGTTCATCCAGTATACGTACGCCAGGATCCGCTCCTTGCTGAGGAAGGCGGAGGAGGTGCCCGTGGATGGCCGGAGGTTGGCAGGGCAGCAAGTACAACCGGCCACCGCCAACTACCAACTTTTGCCGGAGGAGAAAGCGGTCCTCAAGCTCCTCCACCAGTTCCCGGCGGTGCTCAACGAATCGGCAACGAAGCTGGAGCCGTCCGCGTTGGCCAACCACGCCTACGAGGTGGTGAAGGCCTACAATGCCTTCTACCAGAGCGTGCCGGTGCTGAAGGAGGAGGATCCCGCCAAGCAGGCATTCCGGTTGCGGTTGAGCAGCACGGTGGCCGCCGCCACAAGCAGGGCCCTCTGGTGCCTGGGGATCGAAGCACCGGAGCGGATGTGAGGCGGCGGGAGAAGGAGATTCCTCTCTTCCTCTCTTCCTCTCTTCCTCTCTTCCTCTCTTCCTCTCTTCCTCTCTCCCCCTCACGCACACGGCGGATCGTCCGGTCTAGAACTTCGGACAGGGCACGGACCGGTATTTCCGGTTCTTTCCAGTTTGCGCCCACTCATACACCAAGCTGATCTCATGTGCGCCGCCGCTTTTCGCGGTGAGCTTGGAGATGGTGATGTCATAGCTGTACACCATGCGCAGGCGGTAGGGCGTGCTGTACCCGGCCATCAGGGTCAATGCGTCATCATTGGAATAGCCCGGTTGGTAGGCCTTCAGGGCGGGGAGGCCGCGGTACCACATGCCGAAGATGACGTCCTTGTAATCCACGTAGCCGCCGAGGTCCAGCTGGTCCCACTTCTGCTGCGCCTTGTAGTGTGCGGCCAGGGTCATCATGGTCTCGCTGTGCCGGAAGGGCTTGCCGTCCAGCGGGAACTTGTAGCCTGCGTCAATGCTGGTGCGGATAGGCAGCCGTGCATCCCCGCTGAGGTACAGGCTTTGTTGCGGGCGGTTGAGGTGGTTCACGGAGATGCCGCCCCAGAATTGCTCGGTGTAGTACATCAGGCCGCCCGAGAAATCGAAGTAGGAGATGCTTTGCATCATGGCCTGCTCCACGGAGGTGGTCGCATTTTCGCGGATGATCTGGTCGGCGAAGACCACATCGCCCCAGTTGAAGGTGCGCGTGGTGTACCCGGCCTTCAAACCGGCGCGAATGGCCCGTTTGCGGTTGATGCGGGCTTCGTAGGAGTAGCAGAAGGAGGCCTGCGTGAACGCAAGTCCTGCGCTTCCTGCCCGGTCGTGCAGCACCATGCCCCCGAACCCGCTGCTGAGGTTTGCGCTGTGGTGGTCGTAGGCGGCGGCGTAGGTGCGGTACCCGGGTCCTATGCCCGGCCATTGCAGGCGGTAGTTCAGCGCGATGCGGTCCTGGTCTGTGTTGCCCGTCAGGGCCGGGTTCAGGTACATGGGCGCCGCATAGAACTGGGTTAGCTGCGGGTCCTGGGCCAAGCTGTGCAAGGCTACTGCCGTGGCGGATAGCACGGAAAGGATGCGGGGCGTCCTGGGCTTCATGGTCAACGGAACAGGGTTAGGTCGCCCATGCGTTGTGCCTCCTTGTTGTCCACAAAGCGCACCCAGAGCTGGTATACGTACACGTCCTGCTGGCTGAGCTGCCCCCGGTAGTAGCCGTCCCAGCCCCGCTTCACGTCATTGCTCTCGAACACCAGCTCGCCCCAGCGGTTGAAGATCCGCAGGCGGAAGTCCTTCACGAAGCGGATGAAGGGATAGAACACATCATTGCTCAAGTCCGCGGGATTGAAGAGTCCTCCGCCACCGCCGTTCGGGTTCGGGGTAAAGGCATTGGGGAAGGTGATGTCATACACCGGGTTCACCTTCACCACGTGCTCGGCGCTGCCGGTGCATCCGTGTGCATCGGTCACCTGGAGCGTCACGTTCCAGGTTCCGGGTTCCACAAAGTGGTACGTGGGCGAAGGGGAGGCGCTGATCCCGCCATCGCCGAAGCTCCAGGTCCAGCCGCTGACGGCCCCGGTGGAGAGGTCCGTGAACTGCACATCGGCATGGTCGGCATTGGTTTCCCAGGGAGTGGCGGTGAATGCCGCGACCGGGGTGGCGTATGCTTCCACCAGGCTGGTGTTTGCCGCATGGGCCGTGCAGCCCAGCGGTGTGGTCACCGCAAGGTCCACGGTGTAGCTGCCGGCCTGGTATACATGCACGGGGGCCATGGAGGTGCTGGAGCTGCCGTCGCCGAATTGCCAGAGATAGGATACCTGTTGGTTGGTGAGCCCGGCCGGGAAATGCACGGTGAGCGGCGCGCAGCCTTGTGCGAGGATCGGCGGAAGGGTGATGGAAGGTGGGGTTTGCACGGTGATGGCGACCAGGCTGGTGAGCGTGTTGGCGCAGGCGTCCGTGGCGGTTACGGACAAACTGCGGCTGGAGGCCGTGGTGATCGTGAAGGGGCCTTGCCCGGATGCGGCAAGGTCAGGCCAGGAGAGGGTGGCTTGCCCCGGATAGTCGGTGAGCCAGGCGGAAACCGTGGCGGTGCCGCCGGGGCAGAAGGCCGTATCGCCGGCGGTGTGCAGCACCGCTTGGGAGAGGTCCAGCACAGTGACCGGGACTTGCAGTGCGGGGGCGGTGCAGCCGTGCTGGTCCGTGGCAGAAACCTGCACCGTTTGCGAGGAGGCAAAGGCATGCTGGAGCGAATCGCCGGTACCGATGCCTGCCCACGTGATGGTGATGCTGCCCGTGCCGCCGGTAGCTTGCGCCGTCAATGGCACCGGCGCGTTCACGCATACGGTGTCGGCCACTTGGGCCAGCAGGGCCAGCGGGGCCGGCTCGGCCAATGTGATCCCCGCCGAGGCATGGCAGCCGTTGGCATCGGTCACCACCACGCTGTAGCTGCCGCCGGAGAGGTTGGTGGCCGTGGCCGTGGTTTGTGCGCCGGCATTGGCGCTCCATTGGAAGTTGTAGCCCGCAGTGCCCCCGGTGGGCTGCACCGTGGCCGTGCCATTGCCGGAGCCTGCGCAGGACGGTGCGGCTCCGTTGATGGATTGGGCCATCAGGGCGGAAGGCTCATTGATCACCGCGGTGGCCGTGGTGTCGCAGCCGTGCGCATCGGTGACGTGTACCGTGTAGATGCCCGCTGCAAGCCCGCTGGCCGTGGCGGTGGTTTGCGCTGCGGGATCGTCCCAGAGAAAGCTGAGGTTCGGCCCGCCCGGGGTGAAGGAGGCGCTGCCGGACTGGTCTCCTTGGCAGGTGAGTGCCTGGGTGGCCAAGGCCGCTCCGAAGAAGCTCGTGGGCAGGGTGATGTGTACAGTGTCCGAGGCCGGGGGGCAGTTGGTGTTGCCGGTGGTGGTAAGCACCAGTTGCACACCGTTGGCCATCAGATCAGCTGCGGACGGCATGTATGTGGGCTGCAATCCCGTGTTGCTGAACGTGCCGCTGCCACCCCCCCAGGTGCCCCCGGTGGCGTTCACCACGGTGCCGTTCAATTGCACGGGAAGGCTGGTGAAGCAGGCTGTGATGTCCGCACCGGCGTAGGCGCCATTGGGCTGGCCCAACGCGGCGATGGTAGCGTTTCCCTGCACGGCCGCGCATTGGTTGGCATCGGTGACGGACAGGCTGTAGGAGCCTGCTGTGCCGTGCATGGTGGCCGTGGTTTCACCGTTGCTCCAGATGTACTGGTAGGGCGGTGTGCCGCCGGTGACGGTGGCGGTGATGCTGCCCGTACCTGTTCCCAGGCAGGATTCGTCCACCACGGCCAGGCCCGCAATGGCCAGTGCGGCAGGTGCGGTGATGGAGGTGCTAAGCGTGGTGTCGCAGCCGTGGTTGTCGGTGACATGTACGGTGTAGGTGCCCGCCGCAAGTCCGCTGGCCGTGGCCGTGGTTTGCGCCGCCGGGTCGTTCCATGCGTAATGCAGCTGCGGATCGGCAGGCGCAAAGGAGGCGGTGCCGCTTGCCTGCCCGCTGCACAAGGCGCTTACGGAGGTGATATGCCCGCCTGCAAAGCTGTTCGGCAGGGTGATCGTAATCGTATCCTGTGCCTGGCCGCAGGGCGAATCGCCGGTGGTGGTGAGGAAGAGCTGGGTGCTGCCGTGTGCAAGCTCGGCCGCGGAAGGCATGTATGACGGATGGAGGCCGCCTCCGCTGAAGGTGCCGGTGCCTCCGCTCCACGCACCGTCTGCGGCATTGGTCACCGATCCGCTGAGCAGGAGGGGCAGTGATCCGGTGCAGCCGATCAGGTCGGGCCCTGCATGGGCTGCGGGCGGTTGGTTGGCCACGCCGATCACCACCGTTTGGGGCGGGGCCGCGCAGCCGTTGCCATCGGTTACCGATACCTGGTAGGTGCCTGCGCCGGCCACAATGCCTTGCGTGGTCTCCCCGGTGCTCCAATTGTACTGGTAGGGTGGCGTGCCCACGGCCACGTATGCCGTTGCGCTGCCGTCACCATTGCCCGCGCAGGATTCGCCTAGTACGTCCGGCGGGTCCATGATCAATCCGGGAAGCACATGCACCGAGTACACGTACGTCTGCAGTGCGGGGATGGGGCACGCGCCGTCGTTGGCGGTGATGATGAACGGGAAGAAGCCGGAGGCGTTGGCCACGCCGTTCCAGCATACATGGGCCGTTAGCGGGTTGGTGCCGCTGTAGGTGATGGTGGCGCCGGGCAGGTTTTGCGCAATGTTGGAGGTGGCCGTGAGCACATCGCCGGTGTTGGGGTCGGAGATCACCGCATCGAAGCAGAAATTGCCGGATTCGCAGATCTCAATGGAACGAGGGCCGGTCTGCGTGGCCTGGCCCGTAAGCCCGGCTACCGTGCCCGTGGCCGGGTCCGGCGGTATGTTGGAGCACGGGTAGGCGATAAACTGCATGTCCCGCATCACCGAGCCGATCCAATGGCCCGCGTCATCATATTGGTCCACCCGCACCACCACCACCCAGTTGCCCACCTGGTTCAAGGTGAAGTTCACCTGACCGGTCTGCGGGTTCAGCGTAATGCCCGATATGGGCTGGGCACCGGTGTACGGGGCCACGTACGGCAGGTTCACCGCGCCGGTGTTCATCGCCGTGATGAAGGTGTACTTCAGCGAATCGCCTTCGGGGTCGAAGGCGCCATAGCTGTAGGAGATGGGATAGCCGGCGCAGACGTAGGGAATGGCCGTGTTGGTGAACTGCGCGGAGTTGTCACAGGGCGCCGCCTGGTTGTTCAGCTTGGCTTCGATGTACACGTTCTTGTTGCCCGGCGCCACTAGGTTGGCAATGGCCCCGTTGCGCCACGGTTGGGTCCAGGAGATCGTCCAATAGTTGCAGGGGGGAAGGGTGATGGTGCCCGTATAGATGTACTGCTGGATGCCCGGAAGCGATCCCCCGTTGCACGTGCTGTTGCCCATCTGGGCCTGGCACAGCTGGGAGATCTCGGTGCCCCCCGGCGTGGTCACCGTCAGCGTCTTGTTGCCGCACGGGCTTTGCACGTCCAAGGTGTACGAGTTGTTCAGGTTGATCCCCGCGCAATCACGGTATACCACCAGGGTGATCTTGTACTTGTTGTTGCCTAAGCACTGGTAGTAGATCTCACCCCCCGAAATGTGCGTGGCCCGCGCCGTGGCCGCAAAGAGTATCAGGAAGGTGAGCAGGGAGAGTAGTTTTCGCACCATGGGACAAGCCGGGGGAGGATCGCGGTTGTTCCTACGGGAAATACCGGAGCAGGGTTCGGGCTGTGGCAAGGGCTTGTGGTCCGGCCGTAGCTTGTGCAGCCAGGAATGTGGCGTGCGCGCAGGAATTACCTTCGCGGCCCTTATCCTGCTGGAATGTTCGAGAACCTGAGCGACAAACTGGAAAGGGCCTTCAAGGTCCTCAAGGGCCACGGCCAGATCACCGAGATCAATGTGGCCGAAACCATGAAGGAGGTGCGCCGCGCCCTGCTGGATGCGGACGTGAACTTCAAGACCGCCAAGGAGTTCACCGACCGCGTGAAGGCAAAGGCCATGGGCCAGGATGTGCTCACCGCTGTAAGCCCGGGCCAGTTGCTGGTAAAGATCACCCACGATGAGCTGGCCCATTTGATGGGCGGGCGCAACGCGGGCATCAACCTTTCGGGCAATCCCACCGTGGTGCTCATGAGCGGCCTTCAGGGCTCGGGCAAAACCACCTTCAGCGGCAAGCTCGCCAATTACCTCCGCAAAAAGGGGCGCCGCGTGCTGCTGACTGCAGCCGATGTGTACCGCCCTGCCGCCATCGACCAGCTGGAAACACTGGGAAAGCAGCTTGATATCACCGTGTACAGCGAGCGCGGCAACAAGGACCCGGTGAGCATTGCCCGCAATGCAATTGCCCACGCCAAGCAGCACGGCTTCACCGCCGTCATCATAGACACCGCCGGCCGCCTCGCTGTTGACCAGGCCATGATGGACGAGATCGCCGCCATCAAGAAGGCCATCGCCCCGCAGGAAACCCTCTTCGTGGTGGACGCCATGACCGGCCAGGACGCCGTGAACACCGCCAAGGCATTCAACGACCGCCTGGACATCGACGGCGTGGTGCTCACCAAGCTCGATGGCGATGCCCGAGGCGGCGCGGCCCTCACCATCCGCAGCGTGGTGGACAAGCCCATCAAGTTCATCGGCACCGGGGAGAAGATGGAGGCCCTGGACGAGTTCCACCCCGACCGCATGGCAGGCCGCATCCTGGGCATGGGCGACGTGGTGTCGCTGGTGGAGCGCGCCCAGGAACAGTTCGATGAGAAGGAGGCGCGCGCCCTGCAGAAGAAGATCGCCAAGGACCAGTTCGGCTTCGATGATTTCCTCCAGCAGATCCAGCAGATCAAGAAGATGGGCAACATGAAGGACCTCATGGGCATGATCCCGGGCATCGGCAAGGCCATGAAGAACCTGGACATCCCCGATGACGCCTTCAAGGGCATCGAGGCCATCATCAGCAGCATGACCCCAGCGGAACGCCGCGAACCGGCCATCATCAACGGCAGCCGCAGGCAGCGCATCGCATCGGGAAGCGGTACCAACGTGGCCGAGGTGAACAAGCTGATGAAGCAGTTCGACGAGACGCGCAAGATGATGAAGATGATGGGCGACAAGACCAAGATGCAGGCCATGATGCAGCGCATGCAGCAGGCGCAAGGCATGCGGAGGTGACCGAAGACACCTTCCGGTAGCCCTGAAAGGAGTAGCTTCGGGGCCACGATGGAGACATCCACTACCTACAGGCTGCTGGACGGAACGGAATGCGGAATGGCCGTACGCAGCCGCATTGCCTCCGCAACGGCCGAAGTGCTCAAGGCCCGGGGAAGGGCGCCCCACCTGGCCGCCGTGCTCGTAGGGGAGGACCCCGCCAGCCAAACCTACGTGGGCAGCAAAGTGAAGGCCTGCGAAGAGGTTGGCTTCCGAAGCACCTTGCTCCGAAGGCCGGCCACCACCACCGAGGAGGACCTGCTGGCCTTGGTGGACCAGTTGAACAACGATTCCACCGTGGACGGGTTCATCGTGCAGCTGCCCCTGCCCAAGCACATCAACGAGGAGCGCATCACCCTGGCCATTGCACCGGGCAAGGATGTGGACGGCTTCCACCCGCAGAACCTGGGCCGCATGATGCTCGGCTTGCCCGGCTATCTGCCCGCCACCCCCAACGGCATCGTGGAATTGCTCAGGCACTATGAGGTGCCCACCGAAGGAAAGCACTGCGTGGTGGTGGGGCGAAGCAACATCGTGGGCACGCCCATGGCCATCCTCATGAGCCGCAATGCCTATCCGGGGAATTGCACCGTCACCATCGCCCACAGCCGCACCAGGGACTTGCCCGCCATTACGCACCAGGCCGATATCCTCATTGTGGCCATCGGCAAGCCCAACTTCATCACGGCGGACATGGTGAAGGAAGGCGCCGTGGTGGTGGACGTGGGCATCCACCGGGTGGAGGATGCATCCCGCAAACGCGGCTATCGCATTTGCGGCGATGTGGAGTTTGAACGCGTGGCCCCCAAATGCGCGTGGATCACCCCGGTGCCCGGCGGCGTGGGGCCGATGACCGTCACCAGCCTCCTGTTGAACACGCTGAAGGCCGCCCGATCATGATCACGTGCCACCCGGGGCTTGAACCGGAAAAGTTCCGCTTACATTAACCAGATCTCTTTTGCTGAAGATGCCACAAGCCATGCCTACGCTGTTTGAACGGGTTTTTGAGAACAACCGCAAGTGGATCGCCGAACGAAAGGCGGTTGATCCCGATTACTTCAAGCATTTGGCGCAAGGGCAGAAACCGGAAGTGCTGTTCATCGGCTGCAGCGACAGCCGCGTGACGGCGGAGGAACTCATGGGCGCCATGCCCGGCGAGGTCTTCGTACACCGGAACATCTCCAATGTGGTGGGCAGCACCGACCTGAATGCGCTGAGCGTGGTGGAGTATGCCATCGGAGCGCTACAGGTGAAGCATGTGGTGGTGTGCGGCCACTACGGCTGCGGCGGCGTGAAGGCGGCCATGGAACCGCAGGACCTCGGTCTGCTGAACCCGTGGCTGCGCAGGATCAGGGATGTCTACCGCCTCCACCGCAAGGAGCTCGATGCCATCACGGATGAGCAAAAGCGGTATGACAGGCTCGTGGAGATCAACGTGGAGGAGCAATGCCTGAACGTCATCAAAACCGCAGTGTTCCAAAAATCCTTCCTCCGCGGAGGGATCCCTGCCGTGCATGGCTGGGTGTTCAACATGGCCACGGGCGAACTGATCGACCTGCATTTCGATTTTGAGACCAGGCTGGAAGAAGTGCGGGAGATCTACGACCTGAAGCCCAAGATCTGATCCGATCCCCACTTTCATAGGGGAGGAACAGGTCATTGCCCGTGGCCTGGGCTTGTGGCCCGTGGCACTATTGTGCCGGCCATGAATAGTTGACGGTTGCCTGCCAAGTGATCAGAGACATTGGGCAGAGCATAAGCGTGGCGGCGCTCCTGCTTCGGTTCCGCTCAGCAGGATGCACTGCATCCGAGGAGCCGAAGCCCCTCGCCAGATCATCAAGGGAATTCCAAAAGGTCGGATCGGCAATCATTTTGTGCCGGCTCAATAACGCACGAAGGGCCGCCCCTTTCGGAGCGGCCCTTCGGCTAAGGGGCTGGGGCGCTGGGCCTACTTGATCACGCT
>JAFEAI010000269.1 GCA_018266475.1 Bacteroidota bacterium | reverse complement strand
TGCCCCTGCTCCGGAATCTCTTCCGTGTTATCCGGGGTGGCGGTGAAAGACCCCGCGCAAGGAAAGGGATCAAGACCCGATGGCCCTGACCCGCATCAGGACAATGGCCGGGGCAGGCCCGTACCTTTGCACCCCGAAATGGACACGCTACCAACGCCCCGCCTGAAAAAGGTGGAGGCCCGCGAAAAAGTGGTGATCCTCTTTGCCGGCGACAGCGGCGACGGGATCCAGCTCACCGGGGCGCAATTCACCGACAGCAACGCGCTCTTCGGGAACGATGTAAGCACGTTTCCCAACTATCCCGCGGAAATACGCGCACCGCAGGGCACGCTGGCCGGCGTCAGCGGCTTTCAGCTCCACTTCGGCAGCGTGGACGTTTTCACCCCCGGCGATACCTGCGATGTGCTGGTGGTGATGAACGCCGCCTCGCTGAAGGCCAACCTCGGAAAGCTGAGGAACGGGGGCATCATCATCGCGAACAGCGACGGCTTCGACGGGAAGAACCTGCGCCTGGCCGGCTATCCCGATGAGGAAAATCCGCTCACCGACGGATCGCTGGACAACTACGTGCTCAACAGCGTGGACATCACCAAGCTCACGCGCAATGCCCTGGAGGGGACCGCGCTGGGCATGAAGGAGAAGGACCGCAGCAAGAACATGTTCGTGCTGGGCTTCATCCACTGGATGTACAGCCGCAAGCTGGACCGCCCGCGCGCTTTCCTGGCCAACAAGTTCAAGAACAAGCCGGAGCTGCTGGAGGCCAACCTGCGCGTGCTGCAGGCGGGCTACAACTTCGGGGACACCAGCGAGACCTTCACCACGCGGTTTGAAGTGAAGCCTGCGGCCATGCCCAAGGGCACCTACCGCAACATCACCGGCAACCAGGGCGTTGCCATCGGCCTGATCGCCGCCGCACAGAAGGCCGGGCTGGAGCTCTTCTACGGCAGCTATCCCATCACGCCGGCCAGCGACATCCTGCACGAGCTTTCACGCAACAAGCATTTCGGCGTAAAGACCTTCCAGGCCGAGGATGAGATCGCCGCCGTGTGCTCGGCCATCGGCGCCAGCTACGGCGGGGCGCTGGGCACCACCGCCAGCAGCGGGCCCGGCATCGCGCTGAAAGGCGAGGCGCTGGGCCTGGCGTGCATGCTGGAAATACCGTTGGTGGTGGTGAACGTGCAGCGGGGCGGGCCCAGCACCGGCATGCCCACCAAGACCGAGCAGGCCGACCTGTGGCAGGCCTTGCATGGCCGCAACGGCGAAGCCCCCATCCCCGTGCTGGCCGCAAGCAGCCCCACGGATTGCTTTGAAATGGCCTTTGAGGCCGTGAAGGTTGCCGTGGAGCACATGACCCCCGTGATCTTGCTCAGCGATGGCTACATCGCCAACGGCGCCGAACCGTGGCGCTTCCCGCAGGCCAAGGACCTTGCGCCCATCAAGCCGCCGTTTGCCAACGATCCCGCCCGCGACCAGGCCGCCATCCATGATGCCGAAGGCCGGTTCCTGCCCTACGCCCGCGATGGAAAAGGGGTGCGCCCATGGGCCGTCCCCGGCATGAAGGGCCTGCAGCACCGCATCGGCGGCATCGAAAAAGAGGACAGGACCGGCAACATCAGCTACGATCCGAAGAACCACGAGCGGATGGTGGGCCTGCGCGCGGAGAAGGTGCAGCGCATCGCGGACACCTACCGGCCCATCCGCTTGGACAGCGGCCCGGAGAAGGGCGAACTGCTGGTGGTGGGCTGGGGGTCCACCTACGGGGCGATACGCACGGCCATGCTGGAATTGCAGAAGGAAGGGCACGATGCAGCCCATGTACACCTGCGCCACATGTTCCCGTTCAACCCCGGTCTGCGCGGTTTGCTGAAGAATTACAGGAAGGTCCTTGTGCCTGAAATGAACGGCGGGCAGTTGTGCCAGCTGTTGCGCGCGGAGTACCTGGTGGACGCCCGCGGCCTGAACAAGGTACAGGGCCTGCCCTTCACCTCGGCGGAGATCCGCCAGGGCGTACTTGACCTGTTGAAGCCATGAGCACCATGCAACCTGCGGCGGCCGCGCCGCAAAAGACCGATTACGGCAGCGACCAGCAAGTGCGGTGGTGCCCCGGTTGCGGCGATTACTCCATCCTCAAGCAGGTGGAGACCGTGCTGCAGCACTTCGGACGGCCCAAGGAGGAGATCGTGTTCATCAGCGGCATCGGCTGTTCCTCGCGGTTTCCCTATTACCTGGACACCTACGGCATGCACGGTATCCACGGACGGGCACCGGCCATTGCCAGCGGCCTGCGCAGCGTGCAGCCCAACCTCAGCGTATGGATGATCACGGGTGACGGCGATTCGCTCAGCATCGGCGGCAACCACCTGATCCACCTGCTGCGGCGCAACGTCAACCTCAATGTGCTGCTCTTCAACAACGAGATCTACGGCCTTACCAAGGGCCAGTACTCGCCCACATCCCCCGAAGGCGCCATTACCCGCAGCACGCCCATGGGCAGCACCGACCATCCGTTCAACCCCTTGGCCCTGTGCAAAGGCGCGGACGGTACGTTCCTGGCCCGCACCATGGACCGCGACCCCAAGCACATGCGGCAGGTGCTGCTGCGCGCGGAAGAGCACCACGGCACCAGCTTGGTGGAGATCTACCAGAACTGCAACGTGTTCAACGACGGCGCCTTCGAGGTGTTCACCGAAAAGGACACCAAGCCCATGCACACGGTGTTCGTGGAGCATGGCAAGCCCTTGCTCTTCGCCAACGGCACCAAGGGCATCAAGCTGGAAGGCTTTTCACCGGTGATCATTGACCTGGCGGACGGCAGCCATTCCATCGACGAGGTGTGGGTACACGATGAACGGGACAGCTTCAAGGCAAGCATCCTGGTGCGCCTGTTCGATGACCCGCGCAAGGAAGGCGCCCTGCCGCGGCCGTTCGGGGTGTTCTACGTTGCCGACAGGCACACGCACGAAACCAAGATGAACGCCCAAGTGGCCCTGGCCAAGCAGCGCAAGGGCGAAGGCGACCTGGATGCGCTGCTGCGCGGGGAGAACGTGTGGACGATCGGGTGAGCGGGCATCCGCCGAAAGATGCTTCATCCCGCACGGCGGGAAGCGGCTTGGGTACGGCGGGGATCAATGCCTGAACGGCCATGGGCGGACCGCTGAAGCAGTGGAACCGTGGCGATCGGACGCCACGAACGCATGGTGCCAACGCAGCGACGACGCGCGTTTTTCAACGCACGCCGCCACTGTTCCTACCCTGTACGGTGCTCAGCTTCCGCTGAGCAATTTCTTCACCATGGCGGCCACGGCCGCGCCCTCGGCCCTGCCGGCCACTTTTTCGTTGGCTGCCTTCATGGCTTTTCCCATGTCGGCCATGGAGGAGGCTCCTGCCGCGGCCAGTGCCTCGCGCACCAGGGCGGCCAGTTCATCGCCGCCCAGCTTTGCGGGCAGGTACTCCTCGATCACCTTGGCCTGCGCGGATTCCTCCGCCTCCATGTCGGCGCGGCCCTGCTGGTGGTAGATGGCAGCGGCCTCCATGCGCTGCTTGTGCAGCTTCTGCAGGATCTTCACGGCTGCTTCCGCGCCCACCTCATGCGAACCTCCCTCTTTGGTAAGCTCCAGGAGCAGGGCGCTTTTGATGGCGCGCAGCACGTTCAGGCGGTCCTTGTCCCGCGCCAGCATGGCGGCCTTGATGTCGGCGTCGATGCGTTGCTGGAAGTCCATGGCGCAGATCAGTCCACGTTGTCGTGGAGGAACGGATTGTTGCGACGCAGTTCCACTTGGCGCTGCCCGGCCTCGTTGGCGCTTTCGGTGAGGGTGAATCGGCTCACATTGCTGTCGGTGCTGTGCGGGCCCTCCTCCAGGTCGACCTGGCGGCGCTTGTAGGCGGGTTCGCGCTCCATTTCGGCCAATCCGGCAGCGGTGCGCATGCGCATGCTCATGCCGCGCATGTAGGCCAGGCGGTCCTCCGCACGGGCCTGGTGCTCCGCAGGGGTGAGCTGGGCGGGCAACGGCTCGGGCTGCTGTGGGGTGGTGGAGGCCTGGGGCAAGCCCTGGGCAGCGGGGGCCGCGGGTTCCTCCTCGGCCAGGGTGTGTACCACCTTCTCCTGCGGCCTGGCTTCCACGCGCGGTGCCGGTGCGGGCGGCGGTACGAAGTCCATGCGAGGCTGCTCCGGAGCGGTGGCTTCCACCGGCTTAATGAACATCTCGAAGGAGGTCGGCTCAGGTGCCCTTTCGATCGGCAGCGGCGTTTGCAGGGGGTTGGTGATCGGTGCGGTGATAACGGTGGGCATGTCGCTGCCCAAGGGGGTCACCTTCTTCTCCTGGAGGCGTTGTTCGAGGCTTGCGGAGATCTCGTTCTGGTTGAAGCCGGTGGCGATCAAGGTGATCCGGATGCGGTCCCCGAGGGTCTCGTCGGTGCAATAGCCCCAGATCACATCGGCGGTGCTGCCGGCGGCATCCTGCACGTATTCGGTCACCTCGGTCATCTCATCCATGGAGATGTTCTTGGTGCCGAGGGCGATGTTGAGCAGGATGTACTTGGCACCCTGGATATCGTTGTCGTTGAGCAGCGGAGAGGACAGGGCTTCCTCGGCGGCGCGCATGGCCCTTCCTTCACCTTCGGCCTCGCCCATGCCCATGATGGCCACGCCGCTGCCGGTCATCACGGTGCGCACGTCCTCGAAATCCACGTTCACCTTTCCGTGCTTGGTGATGATCTCGGAGATGCCGCGGGCGGCGGTGGAGAGCACGTTGTCGGCATGGCCGAACGCCTGGTCCATTTCCAGGTTTCCGTAGAGGTCGCGCAGGCGGTCGTTGTTGATCACCAGCAGGGTGTCCACGGCCTGGCGCATTTCCTCCACGCCTTCGGCGGCCTGGTTCTTGCGCCTGCGGCCCTCCCAATGGAAGGGCATGGTGACGATGCCCACGGTGAGCACGCCCATGTCGCGGGCCGCGCGGGCGATCACCGGTGCGGCGCCGGTGCCCGTTCCGCCGCCCATGCCGGCGGTGATGAAGACCATTTTGGTGCGGTTGCCGAGCAGCTCGCGGATCTCCTCGATACTGCCTTGGGCGGCTGCACTGCCGCGCTGGGGCATGCTTCCGGCGCCGAGCCCCTCCTGGCCAAGCTGCAACTTCACGGGCACGGGGCTGGTGTCCAGGGCTTGCTTGTCGGTGTTGCAGATGATGAAGTCCACGCCTTGGATGCCTTGGGCGTGCATGTGGTTCACGGCGTTTCCGCCGCCGCCGCCCACCCCGATCACCTTGATGATGGAGGAGAGCTCGCTGGGAAGGTCGAATTTCATGGGGACAGGGATTTACAGGGTTCTATGGAAAGGGTGCGCTGTGCGTGGGATCAGGCTTCGTCGTCCTTGAACATGTCGGAAGCGCCGCGGAGCACGGAATCGAAGAAGTTGCCCACGCGGGATTTGCTGTGGTCCTTCACCTTGGTGGCCGGTTCGGGGGTGTGCCTGCTGCGTTGGCGGTCCAGGTAGTCGAATCCGCGCAGCACCAGGCCCACGCCGGTGGCGAACAGCGGGCTGGTGACGGCCTCCACCTTGCTGTTGGCGAGGTGTTCGTTGGGGTATCCGATGCGGGTGCTCATGCCGGTGACGTACTCGGTGAGCTGGCGCAGGTGCTTAAGCTGGGCGCCGCCGCCGGTGAGCACGATGCCTCCGCTGAGCTGCTTTTCCAGGCCGCTGTTCTTGATCTCGAAGTAGACGTGCTCCAGGATCTCCTCCATCCGGCTTTGGATGATGTTGGCGAGGTTCTTCAGGCTGATCTCCTTGGGGTCGCGCCCGCGCAGGCCGGGAATGCACACCACTTCATTGTCCTTGTTCTCGCTGGCGAGGGCGCTGCCGAAGCGGCTCTTGAGGAGCTCGGCCTGGTCGCGGAGGATGGCGCAGCCCATCTTGATGTCATCGGTGATCACGTTGCCGCCGAAGGGGATCACGGCGGTGTGGCGGATGATGTGGTCGCTGAAGATGGCGATGTCGGTGGTGCCGCCGCCGATGTCCACCAGTACCACGCCGGCCTCCTTTTCCTCTGCGGCGAGCACGGCATCGGCGCTGGCCAGGGGTTCCAGGATCAGCTCGGTGACGTCCAGGTTGGCGCGGGCCACGCACTTGTTGATGTTGCGTGCGGCGGTCACCTGGCCGGTGATGATGTGGAAGTTCGCCTCCAGGCGCACGCCGCTCATGCCGATGGGGTCCTTGATGCCCTGCTCACTGTCCACGATGTACTCCTGGGGCAGCACATGGATGATCTCCTCGCCGGGCACCATGGCCAGCTTGTACATGTCGTCGATCAGCTGGTCGATGTCCTGTTGGCGGATCTCCTCCTCTAAGCTCTTGCGGGTGATCATGCCGCGGTGGTGCATGCTGCGGATGTGCTGGCCGGCAATGCCCACGTTCACGGTGGTGATCTCCACGCCGGCGCTTTCCTCGGCCTCCTGCACGGCGGCCTTGATGCTTTCCACGGTGCGCTGGATATTGGTGACCACGCCGCGGTTCACACCGTCGCTGCGGCTTTTGCCCATGCCCATGATCTCGAGCTTGCCCTGCTCGTTCCTGCGCCCCACGATGCAGGCGATCTTCGTGGTTCCGATATCAAGGCCTGCGACTATTTCCTGGTTGTTCTCCATGTTCTTCTTGTGGCGCGGGGTGCGCGGTTTCGGGGCTGTGCCGGTTCAGTTTTTAGGGCGTTTGCTGCATACCACCTGGTCGTCGAACCGCAGGTCCACGGCATCGTACTTGCGCCAGTCCGCCTGGGGGATGCCCTGCTCGTAGAACAGGCGCAGCTTGGCCAGGCGCTGCTGCAGGCGGGTGCCGTCGCCGATGCGCACGCGCATCAGGCCCACGGCGGGGATCAGGGTGATGTTGCCTTCGGCGTCCAGGTCGGCCTGGGTGAAGAGCGCGTTCCAGAAGGGATCTTGGCCCAGCGTGGTGGCCATGGCGTGGATGGCGCGGCTGTGCGAATGCAGGACAAGGCTGTCGTTGCCCGCAGCCACGTTCACCGGCGCGCAGGCGGCAAAGGGTTCGGCAAGTTGGCCGGTGACCACCAGCACGCGCGCCGTGTAGTTGGGGTCCAGCGGCATGGTCCATCCCTCGCGGTCGATGTAGAACCCGGACCCGTCTGCATTGACAATGCGGACGATGGGTTCGCGCTGGCGCACGCGCACGTGCAGCACGCCGTCCATCGTGTGGTACACGTCGGCCTCGGCCACGCAGGGGATGGCGCGCAGGCGCTGCTCCATGGCGGCCTCGTCCACGTTGTCCATCGGCGTGCCGATCACCGGCCCGGCACCGTTGGCCACTTCCTGCCTCAGCGCGTCCGCATCGGTGAAGTGCATGTCGCCCGCAGCCTGCATCTCCACTTGGATGTCGCGCACCGGGGCGCTGTTGCCGCTGCGCTCCACGAAGCCCAGGGCCGCGAGCACGGCGGCGCCCGCCGCGACCTTCGCAGCTGCCCGCACGATGCGCTTGGCCTTGCTCATCCCTTCCGGTTCATCATGGCCTCAATGGCCGGTACCAGCTTGTCGATATCCCCTGCTCCAAGGGCCAGCAAGATGTCCACATCACGGCCTTCCAAAAGCGGCAGTAGCTGCTCCTTTGTACACAGTGCCTTGTTAGTGGTCCCTACTTGTTCAAGCAACCAGGCGGAGTTAATGCCGGGTATCGGCTCCTCCCGTGCGGGGTAGATCTCCAGCAGGATCAGCTCGTCCAGCAGGGCGAGGCTGCGTGCGAAGCCGTCGGCCAGGTCGCGCGTGCGGCTGAAGAGGTGGGGCTGGAAGATGCCGGTGATCTTTCGCCCCGGGTACAGTTCGCGCACGCTGCGGATGCACGCCTCCAGTTCGGTGGGGTGGTGGGCATAGTCGTCGATAAAGACGCTGTGCGGCGTGCGTGCGCGCACTTCGAACCGCCGGTGTACGCCGCGGAAGGAGGCAAGGCCCTTGCGGACAGCCGCAGGGTCCGCACCTGCGTACAGGGCCATGGCGGCGGCAGCCACGGCATTCTCCACGTTGTGCCTGCCGGGCATGCCCAGGGTGAGCCCCTTCAGGACCTGCCCTTGGGCCACCAGGTCAAATTGATAGTTCCCGTCCTGCACGGTGATGTGTTCGGCATGCGGTCCTTCGGCATCGTCGATCGCGTAGGGCACGGCATCGATCGGCCCGTGTGCGTGGCGGCGCAGTTGCTCCATCACGCGGCGGTGTACGAACATGCGCCCCTTCACCAGTGCGGCGAAATCGGCATAAGCGCGGTACATGGCCTCGGCATCGCCATAGATGTCGAGGTGGTCCGGGTCCATGGCCGTGATGATGGCCTCCTCGGGATGCAGGGCCAGGAAGCTCCTGTCGTATTCATCGGCCTCCACCACGTTCAGCACCGCGTTGGAATTGAGCAGCACGTTGGTGCCGTAGTTCGCACTGATGCCTCCCAGGAAGGCGTTGCAGGGAATGCCGGCGGTGGTGAGCAGGTGGGCCAGCATGGTGCTGACCGTGGTTTTTCCATGGGTGCCCGCCACGGCAATGGTCCTGCGGTCCATGGTCACCAGGCCCAGCACTTCGCTCCGTTTCTTGATGGGGGCGCCGCGTTGTTGCCAGTAGGCGATCAGGGGGTTGTCCATGGGCACGGCCGGTGTGCGCACCACGAGGACCTGTGCGGCATCGGCCTTCCGGAACTCCTCGGGGATGTTCGCCGGGTCGGTGCTGTAGCCCACGTCAATGCCTTCCTGTGCGAGCTGCACGGCCACTTCGCCCGGCGTGCGGTCATAGCCGGCCACCAGTGCGCCCTGGCGGCGGAAGTAGCGTGCCAGGCCGCTCATGCCGATGCCGCCGATGCCGATGAAGTAGATGAGGTCCGGGCGCTCCATGCTAGGGTTGCTTGGTTTTTGTGTTCGCGGAAGGGCGTGCCAGCTTCACCACTTCGGCTGCAATGGCCCCGGCCGCATTTGCATGGCCGAGGCCCGCCATGGCCTCGCGGATCTTGGCGCGTTCCGCGGGCATGTGCACCAGGCGCAGGATCTCGGGCCCCAGTTTGCCCGCGGTGTCGGCATCCTGCACCAGCACGGCGGCGCCGTGGCCGGACAGGGCGCGTGCATTGCTGGTCTGGTGGTCCTCTGCGGCGGTGGGCAGCGGCACCAGGATGGCCGGCAGGTGTACCAGGCAGAGCTCGCTTACGCTGATGGCGCCCGCGCGGGCCACCACCAGGTCGGCCACGGCATACGCCAGGTCCATGCGGCTGATGAAATCATGCACGTGCGCATCGGCGTAGCGTGCCTGGGCCACGGCTTGCAGGGCCTGGGCATGGAAGGGCTTTCCCGTTTGCCAGATGAGCTGAATGCCACCGTCGCGCAGGGCTTCCAGTGCCGCCAGGACGCCTATGTTGATGCCGCGCGCGCCGAGGCTTCCGCCGGTGACCAGCACCACGGGCGCGCCTTCCCGCAGGTTGAAGTGCGCCATGCCGGGCACCCGCTTTCCGTCCAGCCGCACCATGTCCTGCCGCACGGGATTGCCGGTGAGGCGCAGCTTGTCCTTCGGAAAGAAGCGCTCCATGCCGGGATAGGCGGTGCAGATGATGGAGGCGCGCTTGGCCAGCAGGCGGTTTGTTGCGCCCGCATGGCTGTTCTGCTCCTGGATGAGGGTGGGCACGCCCGCGCGCTGGGCAGCGGCGAGCATGGGTCCGCTTGCATATCCGCCCACGCCCACGGCCACATCGGGCTTGAAGGAACGCACGATGCGCCGCGCCATCCACAGGCTCCGCAGCAGTCGCCAGGGCAGGCCGATGTTCTTCCACAAGGCATTGCGCTGGAAGCCGCGGACGGGAAGGCCGGCGATCTCGTACCCGGCGGCGGGCACCTGCTCCATCTCCATCTTTCCCCGTGCGCCCACAAAGAGGAAGCGGGTGCCGGGCGCCAGCTCCTTCACGGCGTTGGCGATGGCGATGGCCGGGAAGATGTGGCCGCCCGTGCCTCCCCCGCTGATCAGTACCCTAAGCGGCGGCGTGGCCATCTGCGGCAGGGGGTTGGGAAGGGTTGGCGCCGCCGTGCGCACCGTCGTACACGCTGCGGCTCACGCTGAGCATGATGCCGAGCGAAAGGCAGGTGAACCACATGCTGGTGCCCCCCATGCTCACCAAGGGCAGGGGCTGGCCGGTGACGGGCACCAGGTTCACGCCTACGGCCATGTTCACCAGGGCCTGCAGCACCAGGCTTAGCGCCAGCCCCATGGCCACCAGCGCCCCGAAGGGTTTTTCGCACCGGTTGGCGATGCGCACCGCGCGCGAGAACAGGATCAGGTACAGCAACAGCAGGCCGAGCCCGCCGATGATGGAGCCGTATTCCTCAATGATGAAGGCGTAGATCATGTCGCTTTCCGGGTGCGGCATGTAGTTGCGCGAGGTGCCGGTGCCCGGGCCGTTGGGCAGGAATCCGCCGTGCACGATGGCGATCTTGGCGTTGTTCACCTGGTAGTTGGCGTCGCGGTCGGTGCCGCCGTGGTTGGTCACGCGGGACTGCCAGGTCTGCAGGCGGGGCAGCAGTTCGGGGTTGGCCTTGGAAAGCAGCAGCAGCAGGGCGAATGCGCCGGCGGCAATGCCGCAGATGCCGAGCAGGTGCTTCACGGGCACCTGGCCGATGAACATGAGCACCATGCAGGTGAAGAAGAGCAGGGCCGCCGTGGAGAAGTTGGCCGGGAGGATCAGGCCGCATACGGCGCCCACGGGCAGGATCAGGCGGAGCGCCACTTCGCGGAAGGTCCAGGGTTCCTCCCTGTGGCGCGCCAGCACGCGGGCCATGTACGCAATGATGACCACGCGGGCCAGGTCGCTCGTTTGGAAGGTGATGCCCACGCCGGGGATCGCCAGCCAGCGTGAGGCGCCGTTCACGTTGCTGCCCACCAGGAGGGTGAGCAGGAGCAGGGCCACGGTGGCGCCCAGGAACACCTGCGACAGTTTGGAGTACACGGTGAAGCGCAGTTTGCTTGCGGCGTACATGATGCCGCCGCCGGCGGCCAGCATCAGGGCGTGCTTCACCAGGATGCGCAAGGTGCCTCCGCTGTGCTGCCACCCCATCCACGAGGAGGCGCTGTACACGGCGAGCAGGCTGGTAACGCCCAGCAGCAGGGCCACCACCCAAATGGTGCGGTCGCCCTTGAGGTGCTGCTCCAGCAGGTTGCTCATCGGAGGGTTGTGCATGGCGGCCGCGTGTCAGAGGTCCTTCAGCGCTTTCCTGAACTCGTCGCTCCGTGCCGCCTGGTCCGGCCCGCCGGGCATGGCTGCGCGCCCGGGGCTGTACAGCACGCGCCCGCCGGGGAGGGCGAGTTCGCGCGCGGTGAAGACCGCGGTGCGCAAGGTGTCGGTGAGGTAGATGCGGCCCAGCTCCGCGTCAAGCAGCTCGGCCAGGGCGTGGTCGCCTTCGCCGTGGAACACGGCGCCGTCCACGTGGTCGTGCATGAACTCCATCATGCGCCCGTCGATGGCGGGCAGCAGTGCGGCATCGGCGATCCACACGAGCGGCCTGCCCAGGTCCATGATGGAGAGGAGCGTTGCATCCAGCTGCGTGGATGCGCTGTCGTCCATGTATTCCACGCCGCCCAGGGTGAGGGCGGCGGCAAGCTTGTTCCGCGCGGCCTTCACCTCGCGCAAGGCCTCGCTGCGCAAGGCGATGAGCCGTGTGGCCAGTTCCGCTGTCTTCCGGGTTTGCATGTCGTTGGCGGGTGTTGGGGTCAGAGCGCCCGTACGGCGGCCTTGAATTTGCGTCCGCGGTCCTCGTAGTTCTCGAACAGGTCGAAGCTGGCGCAGGCGGGGCTCAGCAGCACCACGTCGCCGGGCTCGCTCATTTCGTAGCCGGTGTTCACGGCCTTGTCGGCGGTGTCGGCATCGGTGATGTTGGCCACGATGTCGCCGAAGGCCTGGTGGATCTTGGTGTTGTCCCTGCCCAAGCAGATGATGGCCTTCACCTTGCGCCGCGCCAGGTCGCGCAGTTCGTTGTAGTCATTGCCCTTGTCCACGCCGCCCATCACCCAGATCACGGGTTTCTCCATGCTCTCCAGGGCGAACCAGGTGCTGTTGACGTTGGTGGCCTTGGAGTCGTTGATGAATTCCACGCCGTTCACCATGCCCACGCGCTCCAGGCGGTGCTCCACGTTGCGGAAGTCGGCGAGGGCGTCGCGCACCACGTCGTTGCGCACTTCCATCACGCGGGCGGCGATGCCTGCGGCCAGGGAGTTGTACACGTTGTGCTTGCCTTGCAGGGCGAGTTCCAGGATGCTCATGGTGAAGGTCGTTTGGTTGATGTGGATGTGGATGCTGTCGTTTTGCAGGAAGCCGCCCTGCTCGGGCGTGGTGCGGATGGAGAAGGGCCAGCGGCGCGCCTTTACGTCATGGCGCTTGAGCCCTTCGCGGGTCTGCGGATCGTCGGCGCAGTAGATGAAGTGGTCCCCGGGGCCCTGGTTCATGGTGATGCGGAACTTGCTGTCCACATAGTTTTCCATGCGGTGCTCGTAGCGGTCCAGGTGGTCGGGGGTGATGTTGGTGATTACCGCGATGTGCGGCTTCAGGGTGCGGGTGCCGTCCAGCTGGAAGCTGCTGAGCTCCAGCACCAGGACGTCGTGCTTTTCGCGGGCCACCAGGCCGGCGAAGGAGGTGCCCACGTTTCCGGCGAGGCCGGCGTTGATGCCCGCCTTGCGCAGGATGTGGTGGACCAGCAGGGTGGTGGTGGTCTTGCCGTTGCTGCCGGTGATGCCGATGATGGGCACGTGTACGTGGCGGCCTGCGAACTCCACCTCGGCGATCACGGGAACGCCCTTGGCGCGGAGCGCGCGCACGATGGAGGCGGTTTCGGGGATCCCGGGGCTTTTCACCACCTCGTCCGCCTGCAGGATGCGGTTCACCGTGTGACCGCCCTGTTCATAGGCGATGCCGGCCTCGTCCAAGCGGTCGCTGAAGGCCTTGGGGATGGGGCCCGCATCGCTCACGAACACCGGGATGCCCAGCTTTCTGGCGAGCAGGGCCGCGCCCACGCCGCTTTCCTGTGCGCCCAGCACCACCAGCCCTTTTCCGGTCGCCGTGCCCGCGCTCATCGCAGCTTCAGGGTTACCAGGGTGAACACCGCGAGCATGACGCCCACGATGAGGAAACGGGTGACGATCTTGCTCTCGTGGTAGCCGAGCTTCTGGTAGTGGTGGTGCAGCGGCGCCATCTTGAAGATCCGGCGCCCTTCACCGTAGCGCTTGCGGGTGTACTTGAACCAGGACACCTGCAGCATCACGCTCAGGTTCTCCACCAGGAACACGCCGCAGAGCACGGGGATCAGCAGTTCCTTGCGCACCAGGATGGCCAGTGCCGCGATCACGCCGCCCAGCGCAAGGCTGCCGGTATCGCCCATGAAGACCTGCGCGGGGTAGGCGTTGTACCACAGGAAACCGATGCAGGCGCCCAGGAGGGCGCCGATGAAGACCACCAGTTCGCCGATGCCCGGGATGAACATCACATCGAGGTACTGCGCAAACACGATGTTGCCGCCGATGTAGGTGAGCACGCCCAAGGCGAGGACGATGATGGCGCTGGACCCTGCGGCAAGGCCGTCGATGCCGTCGGTGATGTTGGCCCCGTTGCTTACCGCGGTGATGATGAACACCACCACCAGCACGTACAGCACCCAGGTGTATTTGCGGGCTTCACGGCCGAACAGGCCCATCACCGAGGAGTAGTTCAGCTCGTTGCCCTTCACAAAGGGAATGGTGGTGTTGGGCTGCCTGCGGTCCAGCAGGTAGTGTACGTTGCCGTTTTCCTCCACCAGGCGGGTCACCTCGTTTTCGGGAAACTGTTCGGCGAGCACCTGCGGCACTTCCACCTTGGTGCGGATGGCGGGATGGAAGTAGACGGTGAAGCCGATCACCAGGCCGATGCCCACCTGGCCGATCACCTTGAAGGTGCCCGCCAGCCCGCGCTTGTCCTTTTTGAAGACCTTGATGTAATCGTCGATGAAGCCGATGGTGCCCAGCCACACCATGGCCAGGAGCATGAGCAGGATGTAGATGTTGTTCAGTCGGGCGAAGAGCAGCGTGGGCACCACGGTGGCGCCGATGATGATGAGGCCGCCCATGGTGGGGGTGCCCTGCTTCTGCACCTGGCCTTCGAGGCCGAGGTCGCGCACGGTTTCGCCCACCTGCCTGCGGTGCAGCAGGCGGATGATGGATTTGCCGAAGAGCAGGGAGATCACCAGGGAGAGGATCAGCGCCATGCCGGCGCGGAAGCTGATGTACTCCACTACGCCGCTGCCGGGGAAATGGAGGTGGAAGCCGGTGACGAGGTGGTAGAACATTACTTGCGCAGGAGTTCAAGGGTTTCCTTCAGCACATCCACGTCGTCGAAGTGGCTGCGCACACCATGCGCTTCCTGGTACTGCTCATGGCCTTTGCCGGCCACCAGCACCACATCGCCCGGGGCGGCCATGCCCACGGCCTGGCGGATGGCCTCGCGGCGGTCGGCGTTCACAAACACGCGGGGCAGGTCGGCCGGCAGTATGCCCTTGCGCATTTCGCCGATGATGGCCATGGGTTCCTCGCTGCGCGGGTTGTCGCTGGTGAGCACCACGCTGCGGCCCATGGCCGCGGCAATGGCGGCCATCACGGGGCGCTTGGCCCGGTCGCGGTCGCCGCCGCAGCCCACCACGGTCACCACGCGCTCCCGGTCGCCGCACACCTCGGCGATGGTGCCCAGCACGTTCTTCAGTGCGTCGGGCGTATGCGCGTAGTCCACGATGCCGATCACCCCGCCCTTGCCGCGCACCACCTGGAAGCGGCCCGGAGGCGGCTCCAGGTTGCTTAGTGCGGTAAGCACCGGCAGGGGCTGCTCGCCCAGCAGCACGGCTGCGGAGTACACCGCCAGCAGGTTGCTCGCGTTGAAGGCGCCCACCAGGCGGGAGTACATGTCGTGGCCGTCGATGTTGAGCAGCAGGCCGGTGAGCTGGTTCTCGATGATGCGTGCGCGGTGGTCGGCCATGTTGCGCACGGCGTAGGTGTGCTTGGCGGCCCTGGTGTTCTGCACCATCACGGCGCTGCGCGGGTCATCGGCGTTCACCAGCGCATGGGCCTCGGGGGGCAGCGCGTCGAAGAAGCCCTTTTTGGCCTGGATGTAGGCATCGAAGGTGCCGTGGTAGTCCAGGTGGTCGTGGGTGATGTTGGTGAAGATGGCCTGGATGAAGTGCAGCCCTGCGATGCGCTCCTGCACCACGGCATGGCTGCTCACCTCCATGAAGCAATGCTCCACGCCTTGCTCCACCATGCGGGCGAGCAGCTCGTTGAGCTGCAGCGGGTCGGGCGTGGTGTGGGTGGCGGGCAGCGCGCGTTCGCCGATGCGCACTTCCACGGTGGAGATCAGGCCGCACGTGTGGCCCAGGGCGCTGAAGAGCTTGTACAGCAGGGTGGCCACGCTGGTCTTTCCGTTGGTGCCGGTAACGCCGGAGAGCTTGAGGTTGCGGTCGGGGTGGCCGTGGAAGTTGCCGGCCATAATGGCCAGCGCATGGCGGCTGTCGGCCACGCGCACGTAGGTGGTTTCCGCATTGATCTGCTTGGGGAGGTCTTCGCAGACCACGGCGGCGGCGCCATTCGCCACGGCGGCATCAATGAAGCGGTGCCCGTCGCTCTGCACGCCGCGCACGGCCACGAAGGCGCAGCCGGGCCCTGCCGCTCGGCTGTCGAAGGTGATGCGGTCGATCAGGATGCCGGTATCGCCCAGCACCTGCTCCAGCTGCGTCCGGTAGAGGATGTCCTTGAGCGGCTTCATAACGAGAGTTCAAGGGTTACGGTGGAGCCCTTGGCCGAGCGTGACCCGGGTGCGGGGAACTGGCGCTTGACCATGCCGCTGCCGCTGAGGCGCACGTGCAGGCCGCGGTTTTCCAGGATGAAGAGGGCATCGCGCAGGCCCATGCCCAGCACGTTGGGCATCATGGCGGTGCCTTCCCCGGGGATCGCGCGTGCGGCCACGGACACGGCGCTGTCCGCCGCATTGGTGGAGGCCCATTCGCCGTCACCTTCCGACTTCACGGGGATCTTCAGTTCCTCCAGCACCGCCACCAGGTCGCTGCGGTATCCGCTGAAGGAGACGGGGGTGCGGAAGTGGGTATCGGCGGCGGCCACGGGGTTCTGCAGCTCCAGGCGGTTGCTGTAGATCTTGTCGGCGATCTCGCGGAACACGGGCCCGGCCACCACGTTGCCGTAGATGCCGCGCTGGGTGGGCGAGCTCACCACCACGATGCAGGTGTAGCGCGGCGCGTCCGCCGGGAAGTAGCCCACGAAGGAGGCCTGGTAGCTCAGGCCGTTCACCTTGTATCCGGCCTTGTCGGCGGCGATCTGTGCGGTGCCCGTTTTGCCCGCGATGCGGAAGTGCGCGCTGCGCAGGTTCACGGCGGTGCCCGAGTCCACCACGCCTTCCAGCACGCCGTGCAGCTTCTCCAGCGTGGCGGCCGAGCAGATGTGCTCCTTGAGGGTGACGGGCGGGAAGCGCTCGAGGGTTTTTCCGTTGCGGGAGACCATGGTGGCGAACTGGGGCTGCACCATGCGGCCGTTGTTTGCAATGGCGTTGTAGAAGGTGAGGATGCGCATGGGGGTCACGCTCACCTCGTACCCGATGCTCATCCAGGGCAGGCTCACGCCGCTCCACATTTTCTTGTCCTCCGGCCCGCGCAGCACGGGAATGCCTTCGCCCGGGATGTGTACGCCAAGGGGATTCCCGAAGCCCAGTGCGCGCAGGCCCTCCACAAAGCGCGAGGGGTCGCTCTTGTAGGCCTTGTCGATGGCTTGTGAGATGCCCGTGTTGCTGCTCACCTCCAGCGCGCGCCCCAAGGTGATCAGGCCGTAGCCGCCGTCATGGGAATCGCTCATCACCTTGTCGTAGAAGCGCCGCTTGCCGCCCCGGGTGTCCACGATCTGGTCCAGCGAAATGCGCCCGTCCTCCATGCCCACCATCAGGGCGGCGGTCTTGAAGGTGCTTCCCGGCTCGGTGCTGGCGCCCAGGGCGTAGTTGTAGTCCTCGGCGTAGGAGCTGTCCTTCTGCAGGGTGAGGTTGCTGATGGCCTTGATGTAGCCGGTCCTGGTCTCCATCACCACCACGCATCCGTGGTGGGCGCCGTTCCTGCGGAGCTGCGTGGCCAGCGCGTTGTCGGCCACGTCCTGCAGGTTCATGTCGATGGTGGTGTGTACATCGCTTCCGGGCACGGGTTCCTGTCCTTCGCCGCCGTCCACGGGCATCCACACGCCGCCGGTGAGGCGCCGCTCCAGGCGTTTTCCGGAGATGCCCTGCAGCCAGTTGGCGTAGCCGGCCTCCATGCCGATGGCGGTGCTGTCCTTCAGCATGTAGCCCACGGTGCGGGAGGCTAAGCGGCCGAAGGGGCGGATGCGCACCATGTGCTTGTCGGCGATGAACCCGCTTTTGTTGCGGCCCAGGCGGAAGAGGGGCATTTGGCGCAGGGCCTGCAACTGCTCATGGTCGCAGCGGCGGCGCACCAGGAAGTAGCGGTCGCGGCGTGCGCGCGCCTCCACGAGGCTTCGGCGGTATTCCTGCATGGTGCGGTCGCCGAAGAATTGGGCGAGGGCATAGCTGAGCGAATCCACGTTGGCGGCGAACAGCGCGTCGGAGAGGCCGTCGGCGCGCATGTCCATGCGGATCTCGTACTCGGGCACGCTGGTGGCCAGCAGGCGCCCGTCGTCGCTGAAGATGTGGCCGCGTTCGGAGGTGACGGTGCGCATGGCGGTGGCCACATTTTCCGCTTTGGCGCGCCATTTTTCGCCCTCGGCAAGCTGGATGGTGAAGAGCTTCACGGCGATGGCCGCGCCGAAGAGCATGAGGGCGCCATGGACCAGGGCGGCGCGCAGGCGGTATGGGCGCTGGTCGTTCATTCGCCGGTGCGGATGGCCTTCAGTTCCTTGTGGTCCACATTGATGCGCAACGGAGGCACGCGGCTTTCGCGCAGGCCGATGTCGCCGATGTCCTCCGCCACCTGGCTTTGGCGCTCAGAGCGCTCCAGCTGGCTGCGCACGGTGATGTATTCGGAGCGCATTTCCTTGAGCTCGCTGCTGGTGCGGTCCAGGTCGCGCACGGTGCGCTCGGTCCAGTAGCCGTAGCCGATGTAGAAGAGCATCAGCCCGGCGATGAACAGGAGGAAGGGCATGTTGCCCACCACCTTTTCGCGGGTGAGGAAGGTGCCGTTGAGCACGTTCACCAGGCCGCGCGAAAAGGCGGAGCGGGGCTTGGCTGGCGCGTTGCTGCGCGCTTCCCTGGGCTTGTCCTTCACCTTGTTCATTGCCTTTCCGCTGTTCGCATGCGTGCGCTCCGGGCGCGGGGATTTCGCTGTTTCTCCTCCACGGTGGGCTGCACGGCCTTGCCGCCCGCAGGCTTGAAGGGGCGCAGGCTGTTGCCGTACAGGTCCTTTTCCTCGGTGCCGTCGAGGCTGCCGGCACGCATCCAGTTCTTCACCATCCGGTCCTCCAGGCTGTGGTAGCTGATCACCACCAGCCTTCCCCCCGGCTTCACTACGGCGGCACTGGCCAGCAGCAGCTGCTCCAGGGCACCCATCTCATCGTTCACGGCGATGCGCAGGGCCTGGAACACCTGCGCGAGCAGGCTGTGTTCCTCCGCCGGGCGTGCCAAGGGGCGGAGCAGGGCGGCCAGTTGGCCCGTGGAGGTGATGGGCGCCCTGGCCCTGCCGGCCGTGATGGTGCGTGCCACCCTGTGCGCCTGGTCCACCTCACCGTATTTGCGCAGCAGCGCGGTGAGGGCCTGTTCATCCAGCGTGTTCACCAGGTCGGCGGCGGTGCGCTTGGCGCGCTGGTTCATCCGCATGTCCAGCGGCGCATCAAAGCGGAAGCTGAAGCCCCGGTCCGCCGTGTCGAACTGGTGGCTGCTCACGCCGAGGTCGGCCAGCAGCCCGTCCACGGGGAACTTTCCCAGGAAGCGGAGGTGGTTGGCGATCCAGCGGAAGTTGGAGGCCACCAGGGAAAAACGCTTGTCATCGGGCGCATTGGCGCGCGCATCGGCATCGCGATCAAAGGCCACTAATGCGCCGCGGGGTCCCAGCCGGTCCAGGATGGCGCGGCTGTGGCCGCCGCCGCCGAAGGTCACGTCGGCATACACCCCGTCGGGGCGGACGGCAAGTGCATCGATGCTTTCCTTGAGCAGGACGGGCTCATGATATGTGGCCTGGGGCGTCCTCATTGCCCAGGCTGCCCATCACTTCCTCGGCCAGCGCCGAGAGGTCCACCTTTTCCTTGCGCATGCGCGCATAGCCCTCCTTGCTCCACACCTCCACCCGGTCGCCGAGGCACACCAGCTTGAGCTCCTTGCCCAGCTTGGGGTCGTCCATCAATGGCTTGGGCAGCAGCAGGCGTGCGCTGGCGTCCAGTTCCAGCAGGGTGGCCCCGGAAGTGAAGCGCCGGATGAACTCCATGTTCTTCTCCACGAAGCGGTTCAGCCTGCCGAGCATGCGGCTGGTCTGCTCCCACACCGCGTGCGGATAGAGCACCAGGCAGGGGCGGAACACGTCGCGGTTGATCACGAAGCCCTTCGGGAGCGAATCCGCAAGCTGCTTCTTCAGCGCGGAAGGCAGCACCAGGCGCCCCTTGGCGTCCAGCCGCACATCGTATTCGCCGAGCAGGTTGAGCATGCGTGTTCATCGGAGCGTAGCGGCGGCGAAGGTAGACCCGTTGCCCCACTTTCCTCCCTATAACTCCACTTTGTTCAAAACTATTGCCCCGCAAACGTAATCCATTTCTCTTTGGTTGCACAAATTGCCTATTGATACGATGGATTTTGATGGTGGGAGATTGTGGAGCATTTTTCCACAACGGCCCATGAAACGACATTTTGCGATACCCCCCATGGCCGCCATGTGCTGATGGCTGCCTACTTTCCGGCCTTCCCCCGCCCCGTGCCACCATGGCTGAACACGAGCATCCCCCCGCTGCGGAACATTCCCCTGCGGCCACCGCCACGGACCGCAGCCCGCGTCCGTTCAGGCTTTCCACGCTTCCCCGGCTGTTGCGCGTGCAGCAATGGGTGAAGAACGGCTTCGTGTTGTTCCCCGCCTTTTTCGCCGGGGTGATCCTCCATGGCGACGTGCTGGAACGCACGGCCCTGGGCTTTCTCTGCTTCAGCCTGGCCGCCTCCGCGATCTACTTGCTGAACGACCTGCGCGACGTGGAGCAGGACCGCCAGCACCCGGTGAAGCGCCACCGGCCCATTGCGGCCGGCGAGGTGAACCCGGCCATGGTTCCCTGGGCCAGCGGCCTGCTGGCGCTTGCCGCCCTGGGGGGTGCATGGCTCACGGAGCCGCGCTTTGCCCTGGTGGTCGCGGCCTACATGGTGATGAACCTGTTCTATTCACTGGGGCTGAAGCACGTTCCCATCCTGGACGTGGCCATCATCGCCCTGGGCTTCCTGCTGCGGGTGCATGCCGGCGGCATCCTGGCGCGCGTGCCCAACTCCGAGTGGATCATGCTGGTGACCTTTCTGCTGGCCCTGTTCCTGGGGCTTGCCAAGCGGCGCGATGACCTGGTGCAGGCCGATGGCGGCAAAAAGCTGCGGGCCAGCCTGCACGGCTACAACCTGGCGTTTGTTGATGCGGGCATGGCCATGCTTGCCGCCCTGGTGGTGCAGTCCTACATCATGTACACCGTGAGCGGGGAGGTCACCTTGCGCTTGGGCACCGACAAGGTGTACATCACCAGCGGCTTCGTGGTGCTGGGCATGTTGCGCTATTTCCAGCTTACGCTGGTGGAAAAGCGGACGGGCGATCCCTCGAAACTGGTATTGAGGGACCGGCCGATCCAATTGATCATCCTGGGCTGGGTCATCTCATTCGCGATCATTCTCTATGCGTTCTGAACACGGCAGGTGGAGCAATTGGGGCCTCTTTCCGGAGGTGCCCGGCACGGTATGGTGGCCCGGCGACGGGCAGGAGGCGGCGCAGCTGGTGGCCCGGCTGCAGGGCGCGGCCCCGCGCGGCAATGGCCGTTCCTACGGCGATGCCTCGCTGGGCCGCCGCATGATCAGCGGCCTCGGTCTCAAGGAGGTCTTCGAGCTGGACAAGGAGAAGGGCACCCTGCGCTGCAGTGCGGGCCTGCTGCTGGAGGAGGTGCTGCTGCGGATCGTGCCCCAGGGGTTTTTCCTTCCGGTCACCCCGGGTACGCGGCTCGTCAGCATCGGCGGCGCCATCGGGGGCGACATCCACGGCAAGAACCACCATGTGGACGGCAGCTTCTCGGCGTTTGTGGAGCGCATGGCCCTGATCACCGGCGACGGGCGGACGGTGGAATGCTCGCCGGGCGAAAACGCCGACCTTTTCAATGCCACTTGCGGCGGCATGGGCCTTACGGGGTTCATCACCGAGGCCACCATCCGCCTGAAGCCCGTGTCCAGCGCATACATCCGCCAGCGCAGCATCAAGTGCGGCAACCTGGATGCGCTCTTCGCGAAGTTCGAGGAGCACAAGCACGCCACCTACAACGTGGCCTGGATCGACCTGATGGCCAAGGGCGGCCACCAGGGCCGTTCGGTGCTGCTGCTGGGCGAGCATGCCGAAGCGGCCGAGCTGAAGGGCGATGCGGCGAAGCATCCGCTGAAGCCGCATGGCAAAGTGCGCCTGAAGGTGCCGTTCTTCTTCCCCGGCTTCGTGCTTTCGCCGTTCACCGTGCGCATCTTCAACCTGCTGTACAACCTGAAGGCCGACGGGTCCGGCAAGCCCGCGTACGTGCATTACGGCCCCTACTTCCATCCGTTGGACGCGGTGGGGGAGTGGAACAAGATCTACGGCAGGCGCGGCTTTGTGCAGTACCAGTTCGTGGTGCCCCTGGCAGGTGGCCGTGCCCTGATGGGCGAAGTGCTGGAGGAACTGCGCCGCAACGGCATGGTGAGTTTCCTGGCGGTGCTCAAGCGCTTCGGCCCTGCGGATCCCGCAGCCCTGCTCAGCTTCCCCATGGAGGGCTACACGCTGGCCCTGGACATCCCCCTGCGCAAGGGCACCCTGGAGGTGCTGCAGCGGCTGGATGAGCGCGTGGCCGCTGCCGGCGGGCGCATCTACATGGTGAAGGACGCCCGCATGTCCGCCGCCATGGTGGAGCGCACCTATCCGAAGCTGCCCCGGTTCCGTGAAGTGGTGGCGCGCTATGGGCAGGGCCGCTTCCGCACCGCCCTCTCCGAGCGGCTCGGCCTGCTGGGTGAGGCCGCTGCCCCGGCAGCGTTCGATCCGCGGCGCGTGCTCATCCTTGGCGCGGGCTCCGGCATGGCCATGGCCCTGGCGCGGAAATTCGCGCAGGAGGGGCATCCCCTGGTGCTTGCCATGCGCGACACCCGGGCCGGCGAAGCACTGTGCCAGGAGATCCAGCGCGATACCGGGGCCTCCTGCATTACCGTGCCTTTCGATGCCGAGGACTTGGCCGGCCATGCGGCGTTTTATGCGGGGCTCGATCCCCGGCCGGGCATTGTGGTGGCGGCATTCGGCCTGCTGCCCGGGCAGGCCGAGGCGCAGGAGGTGCCCGGGGGCGGGCTGCGCGCCATTGCCGTGAACTACACCGGGGCGGTGAGCATCCTGGAGGAGGCCGCGCGCGACCTGGAGCCGCGGGGCACGGGCACCATCATCGGCATCTCCTCGGTGGCCGGCGACCGCGGCCGCGCCAGCAACTACTTCTACGGCAGCGCCAAGGCCGGCTTCACGGCCTACCTCAGCGGCCTGCGCAACCGCCTGCACCCCTCGGGCGTGCACGTGCTCACCGTGAAGCCCGGCTTCGTGCGCACCGCCATGACCCAGGGGCTGCCCCTGCCCGCACCGCTCACCGCCACGGCCGGGCAGGCGGCCCAAGGCATCTTCACCGCGTTCCGCAAGCAGCGCAACACGGTGTACGTGCTGGGCCGCTGGCGGTGGGTCATGCTCATCATCACCCTCCTTCCCGAGGGCATCTTCAAGCGCCTGCGGCTATGAGGACCCTCGCCTTCTTCGACCTGGACGGCACCATCACCCGCGCCGACACCATGCTTGAGTTCCTGGCGTTTGCCAAGGGCTGGTTCCGCCTGTACCTGCTTCTTGCATGCGTGCTTCCCGCTTGGTGCCTGGCCAAGCTGAAGGCCTGTCCTGCCGATGCCCCCAAGCGAGCACTGGTGCGCCTGGCTTTTGCAGGCCGGCCCACGGCCAGGTGGCAGCAGCTGGCCGCCCGGTTCTGCCGGGAACGGATACCGCTGTTGCTGCGGCCCGGCGCCATGGCATGCATTAAGGGGCACCAGGAGCAGGGCCATGAAGTGGTGATCGTTACCGCTTCCTGCGCCTTGTGGGTGGAGGATTGGTGCCGTGAACACGGCCTGGGCCTGATCGCCACGGGACTGGAAACCATGGACGGGACCTATACCGGCAAGTTGTCCACGCCAAATTGCAAAGGCGCCGAAAAGGTGCGGCGCATCCACGCGGCGTTTGGCCAGCTGCGGGATGCCCAGGTATATGCCTACGGTGACACCCCCAGCGACAAACCCATGTTGGCATTGGCCGGGAAACCCGGTTACAAGCCGTTCCGTTAGAGGCGCGCTGCACAGCACCTGATGACCTCGAAGTCCCCCCATTCCGCATCCTGGCACCTGGTGGCCGGCCTGGTGCTGGTGCTTGCCGCCTTGGGTGCGTTGGCATTCCGGTGGGCCTGGCCGGCCATTCCGCGATCCGCATTGGTGGGCACCTACCATCGCAGCACCTCCTTCTTCCTGAACTTGGATGCCCTTCCGGACGGCATTGCACTGCGCCAGGACGGCACCCTGGAGCTGGCCCGCCATACAGGCGGCAATGAGGCAACAACGTGGACGTGGGACCCGGACGAATACGTGCTGCGAAGCGCAAACCCGCTCTGGGACCGCCGCATCCGGCTTCGCCAAACGCTCACCGGGTGGCATTTGTCCATGCGCATTTGCGCCACGCCGTTCCAACAGGACCAAGAAGAACAGGATGAGGAGATCGACTTCCTGAAAAACACCGCCCCTGCGAGGTGATGCGCACGCCGTTCCAGGAATACCAGGCGGCCAACCGCCGGATCGCATGGATGGCCGTGCTCACATTCCTCTTTATGCTGGTGCTTGCCCTGGTGCCCGCAGTGCGGCAGGTGGCCGGGCTGGAGCGCGGGTCCACGGTGGATTTTCACCGTGACGAGGCCTTTCTGCGCGCCCTGCTCGAAGGCCACTACGGCGGGGATCCGGTGTACTTGGGCGGCGGCATGTGGTACACGCCGCTGGTCACCTGGCTGGAAGGTGCCGTGGCCTGGCTGTGGGGCATGCCTGCATCCCTGGCGATCGTGCAGCTGGGGCCGTATGCCAACCTGCTGGCACCGGTCTCGTTCTTCCTGATGTGCTGGTATTTCCTGGGGCCCGTGCGGGCCGTGGCCGCTTCGGCCGTCTTTCTGTTCTTCATCATCGGTCAGGCGCCCAGCTATGTGGTGGCCACCTATTCGGCCCGGCTGATCCCCGTTTCCTTCAGCCAATGGTTTTTCTATGTGGAGCTGGTCCTGATCGACCGTGCATTCCGCTCCAAACGCATCGCGCCGTCCATGTTGGCGGGGTTTTGGGCCGGCATTTCCTTTTTATCCCATGCCGGGCCGGCCATGATCTCCGTGCTGATCATCGCCATCCTTACCATCCGCGAGGTGGCCTCCTCGGTCCGCGGCGGCGACCGCCCTGCGGCCAAGGCCAGGGTGCTGGCCAGCCTGTGGGCCGGCGCGGCCTTCATCGTTGCCACATTGCCGTTGACCTGGCACCTGCTCACCAACCGCTCCGTGGCCTCCAACGACGCGGGTTTCATGTACACCTACTACGGCCTCACGCTGCGCCACATCCGCATTTTGGCCTTCCACACGGCCTCCGTCATTTATCTCATCGCCACCATGGGCATTTGGGCGCTTTGGCGCAAGCGGGCCTGGAGCGGTGCATCGCCGCTGGGCAGCACCATCCTGTTCGCCTGGCCGCTGGTGGCGATGGCCCTTTTCCTGTACAGCTATGCCGCTGCCGTGCTGCGGATGCACTATGGGCTACCGGTGCATCCGCTGCTGCCCACGTTCCACTTCATCTTCTACTTCACGGCGGCGCTCTCGGTGTTTGCCGGAGTGGCCGTGGTGGAGCTGGTGAAATGGGCATGGCGCCGCAATCCCGCAGGAAATGGGGAAGGCCCCGAGCACGGCAACCCGGTGCAGGCGTTTGCATTCTTCGTGGCGGTGGCCCTGGCCTGCACCCTGCACTACCCCGCTTATGTCACGCGCAGGGACGCCACATCGGTGCGCAACCGCGACCTGGCTTTCCAGGCGGACACCGCAGGGGCCATGGCCGTGGACCTGGTGAACCGCCGTGTGCCGTGGGCCGGGGTGGTGCTGTGTGACAAGGACCTCGCCGTTTGGCCCATGCTGCCCGCGGGCCGCCATGTGGTGGCCACCGCCAGCACCATGGGCAACCCGTACATGGACCAGGCCCGGCGCGATGCGGACCGCGACCTGCTGATGAAGGGCATGGAGCAGCCCATGGGCGGGACCGCCGCGCTGCTGCAGCAATACCAGGTCTCCCATCTCTTGGTGCGCCCTGCCGACCTGGCCCGCCTGCCCGGGGCGGCGCGCTGGTTCCCCCATGAGGTGTTCCGGAACTCCGGCTATGTGCTGCTGTCCCGCTGAGGCGTGATCATCCAGCGCTGTTTGTTACCACGAAGACGGGAACAGATAACCGGTACACGTGTAGAGCCGGGTCATAAAGCTGCGGCTGAACCACGGACCCGCACGGAAGAGGGCGGTTTTGCCCGGATCATGGAGCGGCGATCCTAAAGTCATCCGTGGGTATCCGTGGTTTTGCCTTGGGGAATGCCGCCCGCAGGGCGTAATACACCCATAGCCCTGCGTGAACATCCGTCGTTTGCCTGCAGCCCCTACATTTGGGCATCATCGGTGAAGCATGGCGCAAGCGCTGAAGGAATCGGGTGAGTTCAAGTACATCGACACGGGGGATGGTCCTCCGCTGCTGTTCCTGCACGGCCTGTTCGGCGCGCTGAGCAACTTCGGCGACACCACGGAGCACTTCCGGGCCAAGTACCGCGTGATCATGCCCATGTTGCCGTTGTATTCGCTGCCCATGCTCAACACCAACGTGAAGGCACTGGCCGCATTCCTGGACCGCTTCGTGCAGCACCTTGGCCTGAAGGACATCAACCTGCTGGGCAATTCCCTGGGCGGCCATGTGGCCCTGGTCTATTGCAGCCAGCATGCGGACATGGTGCGCACGCTTACCCTCACCGGCAGCAGCGGCCTGTACGAAAACGCCTTCGGGGGCAGTTTCCCGCGCCGCGAAGACAAGGAGTTCATCCGCAAGAAGGTGGCCGTCACCTTCTACGACCCCAAGTTCGCCACCGACGAACTGGTGGATGAATGCTTCGTTACCGTGAATGACAAGGCCAAGCTGATCCGCATCCTCTCCTTGGCCAAGAGCGCCATCAGGCACAACATGGCCGCCGAGCTGCCCAAGCTGAAAATGCCCGTGTGCCTGATCTGGGGCAAACAGGATACCATCACCCCGCCGCACGTGGCCGAGGAGTTCCACCAACTGATCCCGCAAAGCGACCTGTTCTGGATCGACCAATGCGGCCATGCCGCCATGATGGAACAACCTGCGGCGTTCAATGCGATACTGGATGGCTGGTTGGGGAAGACGCTGCGTTGATGGAGGAGCGGTACTAGGTTGTCCCTTCGCAGTTGCCGGTGGCCCCAACAAGCGCGTTGACCATCCTGCGGTGCAGCCCTGCCAACTAACAACTGTCCTTGCCTGAAATACATTGACCGCTCCGGAGTTGGATCCAACCGGATCAAAACAGGAAAACAATGGCACGAAGAGAAAAGATGAAAGCTCCCTCACCGATACGGGTCCAGC
>JAFEAI010000268.1 GCA_018266475.1 Bacteroidota bacterium | reverse complement strand
GCACCGTCCATTCGATCCCCAAGGCCTTCACCTGGTCGTCGTTGGTGCATTTCACCAGTTCGCGGGCATAGTCGTCCGGCAGGTCGATGTGGAAGGTCTTGGGAAGGAATGCCGCGTGGCGCAAGGTGGTCAACGGCTTCAGGCCGGGAATGACGGGCACATGGATCCCTTCGGCGCGGCAGCGCTCCACGAAACTGAAGTAGCGCTGGTTGTCGAAGAACATCTGGGTTACCAGGTATTCGGCGCCGGCATCCACCTTGCGCTTCAGGTAGGCCATGTCCGTGGCCAGGTTCAGGGCCTCGGGGTGCTTCTCCGGATAGCAGGCCGCACCGATGCACAGGCTGGTGGGGGCGGCCTCCTGTTCCTCCTCGTAGAGGTACTTGCCGCGGTTCAGCCCGGCGATCTGCCGGACCAGCTCCTCGGCATGGGCATGGCCGTCGCGCTCGGGTATGAAGTGGCTCTCACTTTTTTCGGGATCGCCGCGCAGGGCCAGCACGTTGTCGATTCCCAGGAAGTTGAGCTCGATGAGGGCATCCTCGGTTTCCTCGCGGCTGAAGCCCCCGCAGATCAGGTGGGGCACGGTGTCCACGTCGTACTTGGCCTTTATCATGGCGCAGATGCCCACAGTGCCGGGCCGCTTGCGCAGGCGGATTTTTTGCAGCAGCCCTTGGCCGCGCTCCTTGTAGATCACTTCTTCGCGGTGGTACGTCACGTTGATGAAGCTGGGCTTGAACTCCATCAAGGGGTCGATGCCCGCATAGATGGAACGGATGTCCCTGCCCTTTAGCGGCGGAAGGATCTCAAAGGAGAACAAGGTGCGCTGGCTGTTGCGCAGGTGGTCGATTACCTTCATGGGGATGCGAAATAAAGCAGGAGGCCGTGTCCATGTCCCGGAAAAGGTTCCGGGGATGCACGTTCGGCTTCGGCGCTCCTGCAAGGGCGCGGGAAAGGAGAAGGGGCCGCCTCCGCAGAGACAGCCCCTTTCTCGATCATCAGCAGCCGTGCCTCAGCGCAGCAGCGTCACGTTGCCGGTGTATTCCTTGCCGGTTTCCAGGCGGAGGATGAAGAAGTAGGTGCCCTCGGGGATGTCCTTGGAGGGCTTCCAGGTGTTCTTGTAGTTGGCGTTGGAGTACACCTCATTGCCCCAGCGGTTGAAGACCTTCAGGGAGGTGTTGGGGTAGAACTGCGCGCCCTCAAAGACCAAGGCGTCGTTCTTGCCGTCGTTGTTGGGGGTGAACACGTTGGGCACCACGATCTCGGTGGGCACCACCACTTGGTTGTAGGTGTAGGTGTGCGTGCAGCCGTCGGAGGTGGTTACCGTAAGGGTGATGGGGTAGATTCCCGGTGTGTGGAAGGTGGGGGCGAAGGTGGTTGCATTGCCGGAGCCCAGGGTGTCCGCATTCCAGGCCCAGGAGGTGATGGTGGCACCGTTGCCGTTGGAGTGGTCGGTGTACACCACGGTGGTGCCGGGGAACACGTTGCCGTTGGGGTTGCCGCTGAAGAAGGCGGTGGGGGCGTTCGCGCTCAGCACGTTCACCTGGGCGGAGGTGCCTTGGCAGCCGAACGCATTGCCCACGGTCACCGAGTAGGAGCCGGTGCCTACGCTGATGGAGGGGTCATGGCTGCCATTGCTCCAGTTGTAGCTGGTGTAGGGCTGCCCGTTGGGCTGGTTGGCGGTAAGGGTGGCAGGTTCGCCGCCGCAGTTGAAGAGCACGCCGCTGATCACCGGGGCGGGTACGGGCGCCTCGGTAACGGTGATGGAGTTGGAAACCATGACGCAAGCACCGGTGCTGGCCTGCACGAAATAGGTGCCGGGCCCCACCAGTACGGTCTCGCCGTTCCAGCCGTTGGACCATTGGTAGTGCTGGAAGCCGCCGGAGGCGGTGATCACCACGCCCTGGTCGGCGCAGGCGATGGAATCGCCGGTGATCACGGGCGGGGGCGCTGCCACGTAGAACACACGGATCACCGTGGACACGGTGGAGGTGAGCGGGGGTGCGCCGTCATCGGTGGCCGTGTAGGTGATCACGTGGATGCCCCCGTTGGCCGTGTCGGCCACCGTGGGCACGAACTGCAGGTGCAGGTTAACGGTGTTCGCCGGGCTGGTGTTGGTTTCGGTGATGACGGCGTTCAGCGGCGGGGTGATGGTATAGCCGGCGGAGGTCATCTGCCCGGGCTCCGGGGAGAGGAAGTTCACGTCCAAGTTCACCAGCTCATGCACGCACACGTCCACGGTGTCGCACAGGGAGGTGCTGCTGGCGATGGGCGGAATGTTCTGCGTGCTCACGGCCGTGTTGAACACGAAGTTCTTGTTGTCCAGCCAGCCCACGCCGCTGGCATCGCCGAAGGGCCCGTTGTAGTCGGTGCCGGGGTGGTTGAAGCGGCCGAACTGGATGTAGTCCACGCCATTGCCGCGGTTGGCGCCCACGGTGGCGGGCACGCCGCAGAAGCCGTAGCCTGCATTGCCGGCATTGCTGCAGGAGTAGGTTTGGTTCCCGTATGTGCAACTGGGGCTGCCCGTGCAGGAGGCCTGCCCGGTGGTCCAGCCCATCTCCTTGTAGCAGAAGGACACGTTGCTGCCCACGCCCACATCCGTGTTGGTGCCGTCGCTGATGATCACCTGGAAGGTGGCCAGTTTATCGGTCCTGGAGTTGTAGTAGCCCACATTGGTCCAGTTCACGTACAGCGCATTGCTGGTCAGTTTGTACTGCACCACGTTCTGCCCGGCCGCGCCGCCGCGCAGGTCCACGTCCGCCCAAAAAGGTGCCACCATCACATTGCCGTTACCGGGAAAGGCATTGGAACTGTAGGTGGAGATCGGTGCGCCGAAGGAGATGTTGCCGTTGATGTTGATGTACGCCGTGTTGTACACGTTGCCGTACAGGTTGAAATTGAACGGCAGGCTCACCGGACCGTAGGACCCGTCGTCACCGTTGCCGAAGCCCGAAGCGTTCCACTGGGTGGCGTTGTCGATGGTGGTGTAGTTGCCGTCGGGGGTTTTCCAGCAATTGCATTCACCGCCGGTGCCTCCTCCTCCCTTGGCCATGCTTGCCGCATGCACGGGCACGGGCGCCGCCGCAGGGTAGGTAAGGTGGAATTCCGAAGGCAGCGTGCCTGCGGCCTTCATGGCATCATATTGCTGCCAGGTGAGGTTGGTGCCCTGTGCCTGCACCAGGCTAACGGCGGTGCAGTACAGGATCGCGGCGGGAAGTAGCTTTTTCATCATGGGCGGAAGGCGCTTTCGGGCCTTGTGTTTTTGGGGCGGGTGCAATGTAATCCGATCGTGTTGAAAATGAACCGGGCAGGGGGGATGCGCGGGTGCGGTAGGTGTTGTCAGCGTTGCAGGGTGATGGTGCCGAATTTCTCCTGCAGGTCGGCCGTGTGCATGGGCCTGTAGGTGATGCGCCAGATGTACGCGCCCTCAGGCACTTGGCTGCCTCCGCGGGTGCCGTCCCAGCCCTTTTCAGGGTCCGTGCTTTCGAACACGAGCCCGCCCCAGCGGTTGAACACCATCATGTGGTACACGCTGAGGTCCAGGCCCATCATCACGGGCTTGAACACGTCGTTGATGCCGTTGCCGTCCGGGGTGAAGGCAGTGGGCACCCACAGGTTGGGCACCACGATGGGCACGCTGTCGCAGAAGGTGTCCTGGCAGCCGTAGCGGTCGGCCACGTTCAGGCACACCTGGTACTTGGCGTTGTTATCGTCCGGGAAGAGGTAAGTGGCCTGCTGGCCGGTCTGCACCGAGCTGTTCGGGAAGGTCCACAGGAAGTCCACGGCATGGGGGTCGGTGGCGGAGAAGACCAGCTTGCTGTTGCCGGCGGTGCCCGGGTTGGGGGTGAATACGAAGGTGGCCTTTGGCGCAGGGTCCACCAGCACCGCGCCGGGCACGATCAACTGGTCCGTGCAGCCTTGGGGCGTGGTTACCTTCAGCTTCACATGGTACCAGCCCGCATTGGTGTACGTGTGGGTGAAGGTTCCGCAGGTTTCCACATAGCCGGTGCCATCACCCGGGTCCCATTGGCAGAAGTTGCCGATGTACACGGAGTCCGTGGTGTTGGTGAAGGTTACTTCCAAGGGGGCGCAACCGCTGTCGGGGGCGGCGGTGAAGGTGATCACCGGCACAGGGTTGATCTGCACCTGCACCAGGGCGGTGTCAGTCCGGTGTGCGCAGGTGCCCGGGCCGATGGCCACGTAGCGGTAGTCGCCGGGCAGGTTGGTTGCCGGCAGCAGGATTCCGTCCGGCAGGGGGCCTCCGTCCGGCTTGAGCCATTGCCCGCCAGCATCGGGAGATCCGCCCAGCAAGGGGAAGAGCGGGGTGGGGTTGCCGTTGGCGCAGATCACCAGGGCGCTGTCCAAGCCCGCATTCGGCAGGGGGTCCACATGGATGATCAGCTGCGCGCTTTGGCCGGGGCATGGTGCAATGGCCTGCACGGTGTAGGTATAGGTGCCCGCAGTGTCCGTGGCGGGGTTGAAGAGGTCGGGCGCGGCATCGCCATTGCCCGAAGTCCATTGCCCCGTGGCATCCGGGGCGCCGCCCAGCTTGCTGCGCATGCTGAAGGGGGCGGCATCGTGGCACAGGGTGGCGGAGCCGTCCGTGCCCGCATGCACCGCCTGGGGTATGGCTAAGGTGATGAATGCGGTGTCATTGGGGCAAGGCCCCGTACCGGCCACCAAGTAGGTATAGATCCCCGAGGTGAATGTGGCGGGCTCCACGGTACCGTTGAACGCTGCTCCTGCGGGGGTGCTCCACGCACCACCGGCCTCCGGGTTGCCGGTGAGGTGCGGGAAGAGCGGGTCCGGAGCGTCCGAGGAGCAATAGGCGAGCGCAAGGTCATTTCCGGCATTGACGTGCTGCACGATGGACATGGTGGCGGTGCCTGTGGCCTCACACTGGCCACCGGCGGAAACGGCGTAGGAATATACGCCCGGGGCATCGGCGAGCGGGTTGAAGAACGCGGTATGGCCCGTGCCGTCCGGCGCGGTCCAGGTGCCGCCGGCGGGCGCATTGCCGCCCAATACCGTGAGCATGTCCACCGGTGCGGCATTGTCGCATACCGCCAAGGTGTTGGAGACCAGCTGCGGGGAAGCGATCACATGGATGACGATGTTGAGGATGGAGGTTTGCACCGGGGTGCCATTGTCCGTTCCGGAGAAGTTTACCACATGGTAGCCGGTGTCGGCCAGTGCGGCCAGCACCTGGGTGGTGATGGATGCGGTATTGCCGGACGTGTTGGAGACGATGGTGTAGTTGCTCAGTGTGGGTGCCGTGGAGGTGGCTGTGGTGATCTGGTTGGGCTCGGGTGAAAGGAAATCCACGATGAGCTGCGTGGGCACGCCGGTGCAGATCTCAAGGGTGTCGCACACCGATTGGCCGGCCACCACCGGGGCAATGTTGCCCGTGGTGATGTCGGTGGAAAAGTTGAAGCTTTTGCCCGTGAGCCAACCCACGCCGCCGGGTGCGCCGAAGGGCCCGTTGTAGTTGGTGCCGGCATGGTCAAAGCGGCCGAACTGGATGTAGTTCACCCCGTCGCCCTTGTTGGCGCCCACGGTGGCGGCGGTGCCACCGAAGCCGTTGGTGCCGCCCGAGGCGCTGCCGGTGGTCCATTGCATGGTGCCGTAGCAGAAGGACACGTTGGCCGTGCCGGAGATCACCGGGTCGGCCCCATTGGTGATGATCACCTGGAAGGAGTTCAGCTTGTCCGTCTGTTGGCTGTAGTAGCCCACGTTCGTCCAGTTCACATACAGGGCCGTGGGCGTTACCTTGTATTGCACCTTGTTCTGGTTAACGGTGCCGCCCCGCAGGTCCACGTCGGCCCAGAAAGGAGCCACCAGGGCGGGGCCGGTCATGGGGAATGAGGAAGAACTGTACGTGCCGTTGTACGTGCCGAAGGAAATGTTGCCGTTGATGTTGATGTAGGCCTGGGTGTAGTACTGGCCGTAGAGATAGAAGCTGAACGGGAGGTTGATCGGGCCGTAGGAGCCGTCATCCCCGTTGCCATACCCGCTGGCGTTCCACTGCGTGTTGTTGTTGATGGTGGTGTAGCTGGCATTGGGCGTGATCCAGCAGTTGCAGGAGGCCACGCCGTCGCGTTCGGTGCCCGGGGCGCCCTCGGGCGGGGCGGGGTGCGCCGGCGGCGTGGCCGGGGTTTGCGCAGCCTGCTGCGCCTTCCACGCATCGTATTCCTCCACGTTGTTGAAGTGTACGGTTTGTGCCAGCAGCGCGGGGGCGGTGCCGATCAGGGCCGCAAGCAGCACGAGGGAAAGTTTGTTCTTCATTTTCATTTTTACCGGTTCTAGCGGAACAACCGCACCACTTCCGACTGTACGCGCTGGCGCCCGTCCTTGTCCGTGAGGATCACCACGCAGCGGTAATACCCTTCCTCGGCATTGCTGCCGTTGGCCAGGCGGCCGTCCCACCGGTTGGCCAGGTCGTTTGTTTGGAACACGAGCATGCCGGTCTGCACGGAAATCACGCGCACGTCGGCCCGTTCATACCCGGTGGCCACTACTTCCAGCACGTCGTTTATTCCGTCGCCTTGCGGGCTGAAGGCGTTGGGGATCATGATGCCGCTGTCCATGTTGCGGTGGAAGGGGTCTGCTGCGGCGGTTGCGGGGTCCGAAGGGGAAGATTCGGCGCCTGCCTTGGCGGCATCGTGCTTGGGGCCATGCTCGGGTGCGGGTTGCACGGCGCCAGTTGCGGCGGTTGGCCGGGTTTCCTGCGTGGTGGCAGGCACACTTGGGGCTGTGCCGCTGGCGGGCACAGGGCCATCCGGCTGGCTCGCAAGGGCGGTTTCCGCAGCTGCGGCAGGTACGGGGATGGCAGGCGCAGCTTCACGCTGCTGTTCCGGCATGGCCGTTTCACGTGCCGGTTCCACCACGGCCCTTGGCGCAGAAACCCGGGGTTCCGCCGTGTGTTTTGCAGCAACTTGCGGCATTGGGTGAACGGGAGGCATCTCCACCTGCGCATTTTCGGTGGCGGCGGCACCAGTAGCCGGTTGCTCCGGCATGACCTGCTCCGTGCGGTGTTGTTCAGGCAACACTTGTGCGGCCGGACCGGTTTGCAGGTTCAGCAGCAGCAGCACCGTGGTGGCCACCACGGCGGCTGCGCCGGTGGCGATCCATCCCCAGCGGATGCCGTGGCCTGCCGCCGTGCCGCTGCCGGCATGCCCGAGCCTGCCGCTGATGTGCGCCCATGCGGAAGGGTCCACGGGCGCCTCGTGGGCCTGGAACTTGCCCTGGAGGCTTTCGCGCAGCGATGCCCCGGCGGCAGCCGATGCCAGCAGCCCGCTGATGTGCTCCCATGCCCCGGCGGGCACATCCGCCTCATGGCCTGCAAGGCGCTCCTGGAACAGGTTCTTGATCGGGTCGCTCATGGTCAGTATCCGTGCATTTCAGCCGTTCCCTTGGGCAGCAGCTTGCGCAGGTAGGCCCGCGCCTTCATGAATTGTGATTTGGAGGTGTTCTCCGAGATGCCCAGCATGTCCGCGATGTCCTTGTGCGAATAGCCTTCAATGGCAAACAGGTTGAACACGGTGCGGTAGCCCGCCGGCAGGGCCTGTATCAGGGCCAGCAGTTCGTCGGCGGACATGGCCGCCAGCACTTCCTCGTCCACCGCGTGCAGGTGCTCCGCATCGGTGAGGTCCAAACTGTGCGCGTAAGGCTTGTCGCGGCGGATCTGGTCCAGTGCCGTGTTCACCATGGTGCGCGCGATCCAGCCGCCCAGCGGCCCTTCGCCCCTGTAGTGGTCCATCTTCTGGAACACCTTCACAAAGCCGTCCTGCAGGATGTCCTGCGCCTGGTCCCGGCCTGAGGCATAACGCATGCAGATGCTCATCATCTTCCGTGCATAGACCTGGTAGAGCGCTTGTTGGGCGATCGGGTCGTGCCGAAGGCATCCCGCTACCAATTGCTCATCCGTCATGGCCTTGCAAGGGGTATGATGCAACCGGGGCGGCGAAAGTTGCCCGGCCCGGTCCATTTCTTGCAAAGTTCGGCATTTTCGCCGGTGATGGAAGGGCCGGGAGGCCCGGTGCGCGGTCTTTTGCCGCCCCGATCTGCGACCTTCGCGCCCATGATCCTGCCACCCGCGCTCCGCCCAGGCGATGCCATTGCCATTGTGCCCACGGCACGCGCCATCACCGTGGACGAACTTCAACCGGCCATGGCCATGGCCAGGGCATGGGGCCTGCGGCCCGTGCTGGGCCAGGGGGTGGGCCGCAAGCATTTCCAGCAGGCCGGCACCGCCGGGGAACGCGCGGCCGACCTGATGGCGGCACTGGAGAATGATGAAGTGAAGGCGGTATGGTGTGCGCGGGGCGGCTATGGCACGGTACACCTGCTGGAGCTGGTGGACCTTTCGATCCTTCGGAAGCACCCCAAATGGATCATCGGATTCAGCGATGCCACCGTGCTGCATTCGGCGCTGCACGGCTTGGGCGTTGCCTCGCTGCACGCCCAAATGCCCTTCAACATCGCCGCCAAGGGCGAGGGCACCACCAGCTCGCTCAGGCAGGCGCTCTTCGGGGAGTGCCCCCCGCTGCTGCGGCAGGGCGCCCATCCCTTGGACAGGCAGGGGGTGGCCCATGGGGAGCTGGTGGGCGGCAACCTGTCCCTGCTGTATGCCTTGCGCGGCACGCCGTATGACCTGGGCACCCGCGGCAAAGTGCTCTTCATTGAAGACCTTGATGAACTGCTGTACCACATGGACCGCATGGTGATGAACCTGAAGTTGGGCGGCCTGTTCGCCAACCTTGCCGGGCTGGTGGTGGGCGGCATGAGCGACATGCGGGACAAGGATCCCGCCGACCCGTTCGGCCTTTCCGCCGAGGCCATTGTGGCCCGTGCCGTGGCGGGCGGCGAATTTCCCGTCTGCTACGGCATGCCCGCGGGGCACCTTGCGGACAACCGGGCCATGGTGCTCGGAAAGCAGGTGAAGCTCAACGTGGGGCCCGCAGGCACCGCGTTGAGCTTCACGGAAGGCTGAATCCGCTTAGTTCCGCTCGAACTTGGCAAACCCGGGCGGAACCTGGAACAGGTCAGGTTTTTGCGCGCCCCGCGCCACCTTGGTCACCTCCAGGCGGCTCACTTCGCTGCCATCCATCTTCTGTTCCGTGCCCAGCATGGGGAATACGCCCTTCACGCCGTCGATCTTCAGGAAGAACAGGGCCTGCTCGTCCTTGCGGTTCAGCGTTTCCAGCATGGGAACAAAGAAATCAAAGGCGTCCTGCGCCACCCAGTACGTGAGTTGGCGGTCTTCCGCGGGGCTCTTCACCATCCACTTCTCGCACTTGTAGCCGGCCATCTCCTTCATTTCCCCGGTCTTTTTCACCTCGGCCTTGAACTCCTTGGGCAGCCGCATGTTGGGCACGTCCATGTACAGCTTGCGGTCCGGGCTCAGGGCGGTTACCGTGCGGTCGTGGTTGTCCACCAGCATGATGCCCTGCACCGCGCCGCGCGAGCTTAGCTCCTCAATGCGCACATGGTCGCCCTTGATGTAGTACTTGTAGTTGGTCACCACCGGGCCGGTGGTCTTGGTGAATTCAATGGTGCCCTCAAAACTTTGGGCCTGGGCGGCCAGCAGGGCGGAGCATAGTGTGCCTGTCAGGGCCAGGGTGCGGAGATGTCCTTTCATGGGAATGTTGGTTGGATCGGTGACTGCGAGCGAAAGATGCTGAACTTTGTCCATCCAACGCGAGGCCCCTTTTCCGGGTTACGCACAGGTGAAAGTTTTTCCATGGCCGAACACAACCGGAAAGGCGCGGAGGGCGAGCAGTTGGCGAGCCGCTGGCTGGAAGCCAACGGGTTTACCGTGCTGCACCGGAATTGGCGGAGCGGCCGCGGCGAGATCGACATTGTGGCGCGCGACGGTGATTTCCTGGTGGTGGTGGAGGTGAAGACCCGGGGAAGTGCCCGCTGGGGGCCTCCGGAGCTGGCCGTGGGCCCCGCCAAGCGGCGCATGCTGCTAAATGCCGCCACCGAACTGCTGCAAACCGTGGAAGAGGACATCGAGCTGCGGTTCGATGTGCTGAGCATAACGCACACCGCAGCGGGCCCGGAGTTCCTGCACATCCCTGACGCATTCTATCCCACCTTATGAGCAAACGCACGCACACCAGGCCTTTCCAAGGCGAACGACCGGCCAAGGCCGGCAAAGGACCCGCACCCCGCAGGGGGGGCAAGCCAACGGGGCCCAAAAGCCGCGCGGCACGTGGCGGAGAGGAACACGCCGGGAAGGATGATCGCGCAAGCAGCGGGGAGGCGCCTTGGCGCAAACGCGCCAAGGGCGATGCCGGCCCTGCGGGGAAAAGGCCGGGGCCTGCCGCCCGAAAGCCTTTCCGGCGCGATGGTGAAGCCCTGCCGCCAAGCCGGGCAAGGAGGCCGGGCGGGCAGGTTGACGAGGCCCGGCCGTGGCGCAAGGAAGGCGGGCCCAAAGGCGGGCCGCGCGGCGAAAAGCAAGGCGCTGAAGGGCGGTCGCCAAAGCCGTGGAAGACGCAGAGCCGGGATGAGCGCACCTTCAAGGAAGGCGACGCGGGCGCCCGCCGGCCCTTCCGAAAGGGCGAACGCAGCAACCGCTTCAGCCTTCCCAACCCAGCCAACGAGGGCTTGGTGCGCTTGAACAAATACCTGGCACACGCCGGGGTGGGCAGCCGCCGCGAATGCGATGAGCTCATTGCCAGCGGCGTAGTATCGGTGAACGGCAAGGTGGTTACCGAGCTGGGCACCATGGTACACCCGGACGACAAGGTGCAATACGGCGGACAGGGCCTGCGCATGGAGCAGAAGCGCTATGTGCTGCTGAACAAGCCCAAGGACACCATCACCACCACGGATGACCCCCGCGAGCGCCACACCGTGATGTCCCTGGTGGCCAACGCATGCCATGAGAGACTTTACCCCGTGGGCCGCCTGGACCGCAACACCACCGGCGTGCTGCTGCTCACCAACGATGGCGACCTGGCCAAGAAGCTCACCCACCCGAGCCACGGTGCCGAGAAGCTCTACCATGCCACGCTGGACCGCAACCTCACGGCGGAGGAGCTGCACAAGCTGGTGGAAGGCGTAATGCTGGAGGACGGGCCCGCACAGGCCGATGAGGCCAGCTTCGCGGGCGGCTCCAAGCGGGAAGTGGGCCTGTTGATCCACATGGGCCGCAACCGCGTGGTGCGGCGCATGTTCAGCGCCTTGGGCGCCGAAGTGGTGAAGCTGGACCGCGTGATGTTCGCCGGCCTTACCAAAAAGGATCTGCCGCGCGGGCGGTGGCGCCACCTGGAGGAAAAGGAGGTGACCTGGCTCAAACAGCTTAAGCCGGCCAAGGGGAATGCGGCCCCAAAGCCTGCCGGGCGCCGGACGCGGCTGTCACAGGGCAGCGAGTGAGCCCGGCAGCGGACAAGCCCGGCAGCGGTAGGCCAGTGCCCGCGCCAGGTTCGGCCTATCTTCGCTCCATGTTCACCGATCCCTCCCTCCAGCGCGAACTTGGGCGCGTGGCGGTCCGCAAGAACGTGCCGGCAGGTACCGAGCTGATGGCCGTTGGCGATGCCATCACCCACATCCCGATCGTGGAAAAGGGAAGCCTGCGCATACTGGCCCAGGACCGGCACGGGCGCGAGCGCTACCTGTACCACATCCTGCCGGGGGAGACTTGCGCCACCTCGCTCACCTGCTGCGTGGCCAAGCGCATGAGCAGTGTGCGTGCCGTGGTGGAGGAGGATGCGGAGCTGCTGATGGTGCCCGTGCGGTACGTGGATGAATGGATGGCGTGGCCGGAATGGCGCAAGTACGTGAACGAGGTGCAGGCCCAGCGCTTTGAGGAATTGCTGGAGGCCTTTGAGGTGGTGGCCTTCCACAAGCTGGATGAGCAGCTGTGGAGCTATTTGCTGAAGCGCGCACAAGCAACCGGGGGCCGCACGCTGCAGCTTACGCACCAGCAGATCGCCGATGAGCTCGGTTCGCCCAGGGAGGTGATCACCCGCCTGCTGCAACAGTTGCGTGCGGAAGGGCGGGTGGCCTTGGGACGCGGCGTGGTGGAACTGCGCCAGGCTCAAATGGCCGGGTAATGCCCGGCGCAGGGCGCTCTTCAGCGCCTTTGTGCGGCGTTCTGCGCGGGATCTCCCACTTCCTCATAGGCCACATCGCCGTCGTCGGCCACTTCCGCCGCAGGCAGGCCGGTGCCGCACGCGGATTCGCAGCAGCCGAAATTGAGCACCGCCTGCAGGCCGAGGAACGCGGCCAAGGCATACGCCACCGCATCACCCGAATAGATGCCCGCCATGAGCAGGGCCCCGGCCAAGGCCAGGCGGATCCAGCGCACCGGCCCCCAAGGCCCGCGCATCTGCCGCATCATTCCATCGGGCTTTTGTTTCGCGTCACCCATGAAGATCGCCTTTGTCCCGGGCTTGTTCCGCAGCGTTGTCCTTCCGGAACAGATTGATCACCAAGGCCCCCATCACCGCGCCGTACAACGTGCTGTTCACCGGGCTGCCCGTGATGGCGCAACCGTTCGTGCAGCCCCAGTGCCGCCAGTAGAACCAGCCCGCCACCGCGCCAAGCACCACGCCGATCGCCGTAAATCCCCAGCCGCGCATCAGGTCAGGATGCTTTCTTGTTGGTGCGGATGCCGAACAGGGTGTACAGCGGGCAGAAGCTGATGAAGCTGGTGGCCACGAACACGGCGGCAAGCACCAGCAGCACCACGCCAAGTGTACCGGTGATCACCCCGGTGAAGTAGAGCAGCACAATGATGACCGCCGCAATGGACCGGAGCAGCCGGTCGGTATTGCCCATGTTCGCTTTCATGCCCATTGGTTTTTTCCGGGACAAAGATGGAATAGTGCGGAAAGGATGCCGGTGAGGATCATCACACGCAGGCCCATGGGTGGGAGGGGGCCAATGCTGCACTAAAGATCGGGTTTGCCGAAGGGCCGAAGGGTGCGAAAGTGCCAACGCTGCCCTGAACCCGTCGAAGGGTGCGAGAGTGCCAACGCTGCCCTGAACCCTGAGCGTGCCGAAGGGTCGAAGGGTGCGAGAGTGCAAGGGACTCCTATCCTAAGCTGGTACACAGGCAATCCACCGCTGGCAAGAAGCGGGGTCGCATGGCGGGGCTATCGGGTCTTCTTATCTTGCCGGGAAAGGCCCTGATGAGCGCTGAAGGCGCGACCTCATCGCTGCCCAACGCTTGCGCGTTGGGCAGCGATGCACCTTGTCATCGGGGAGGGCTGTAGGCCCGACCTTACCGCACCTGGCGATGAGGCCGGGCCTTCAGCCCTGGCGATCACGCATTTGGTATCCCTGCCCTACGCGTGAGCGTAGGGCAGGGATAATGCCGGGCCTTTGGCCCTAGTGGCGGCCTGCCCCTGTTCCGGAGTCTCTTCCGTGTTATCCGGGGTGGCGGTGCAAGACCCCGCGCAAGGAAAGGAATCAAGGCCCGATGGCCCTGGATCGCATGGCCCCACCAGGCCTCCACCGGCCCCGGCAGCGTTGGTAAACGCACGGAAATGCCGACCTTCGGCGCATGCAGACCACAGCCGTCCAATTTATTTTGTACGTGGCCGACCAGGCGCGCAGCACTGCGTTCTACAAGGCGGTGCTGGGCCATGCACCCGTGCTGGAGGTGCCCGGCATGACGGAGTTCAGCCTTGGGCCCGGCGTGAAGCTGGGCCTGATGCCCGAGCAAGGCATCGCGCGCATCATCAGCGGTCCCCTGCCACACCCGGCCCAAGGGCACGGGGTGCCGCGGTGCGAGCTTTACCTGCTGGTGGATCACCTGGACCGGGCGGTGCAGCGTGCGCTTGGGGCCGGTGCGCTCCTGGTGGACCCGGCCACGGACCGCGATTGGGGGCACCGCGTGGCCTACTTGGCCGATCCCGATGCCCATGTACTGGCCCTGGCCGTGCCGGTCCAATAGTGCCTGTTGGTGCCCGTAGCTTTGCGCCATGTGCTTCTTGCGTGTCTTGGCTGCATTCTTGCTGCTTGCAGCGGCAGGCTGTGCGCCGCCTGCGGCCACCGTGGCCCCGCTGTTCGAAAGCCGCTGGCATACCGTGCAAGGGGAGGAGCGCAGCCTGCGTTCCATGCTGGGTGAAAAGGCCACCGTGTTCATCACCATGGACCCCGATTGCCCGATCTGCCAATTGTACACCGCCGATTTTCAAGCCCTTGCAGATACGTTCGCCCCCCAAGGCGTACATGTGGTGGGCCTCTATTCCGGGCCTTTCATGGAGCGCGAGGCCGCAAGGGCCTTTTCGGCCGCAGGTGCATTCGGGTTTCCGCAAGTGATGGACAGCGCCTGCGCGCTTTCCCTGGCGCTGCAGGCGCGGGTAACCCCGGAATGCTTTGTGGCCGGGCCCGACGGAAAGGTGATGTACCGCGGGGCATTTGATGACAGGCCCGTGCGGCAGGGCAGGAAGCAATTGCAGGCCCGGCACACCTGGCTGGCGGATGCGCTCAACAAGTTCCTGGCCACGGGCCGGCCACAGCCGGAAGTGGTGGCCGTGGGGTGCATTGTGGAATGCGACGACGAATGAGGATTCCGTGGCGGCGGCATCACCTTCCACGGGCTTGGATCCTTGCCGGGCTTTGTGCGTTGGTTGCCGCTTGTTCGCGGCAAGGGCCGCATGAACAGGGCAGGGACATGGTGCCCTTGGTGGAGGGCCTGCCCGATACGGTGACCTTCGCCGAGGTGGCGCCGATCATCCGCGCCAACTGCATGGGCTGCCACCGCACGGGGCAGGCCGGCCCGTTCCCCTTGGTGAGCTTCCACGATGTGCGCAGAAAGGCGAAGACCGTGCGCAAGATGGTGGTGGGCCGATGGATGCCGCCCTGGCCCGCCGACACGTCCTACAGCCGATTCCTCGGGGAGCGGGTGCTGAACGCGCGCCAGATCGCCATGATCGCCAAATGGGTGGACCAAGGGGCATTGCCCGGCGATACTTCCGGCCTGCCGCCCATCGCCTCCTATGCCACGGCCAGCGGAAGTATGCGCACGGCAGGCCGGCCACCGGACGCCGTGGTGTGGCTGCCGGACACGTTCCACATACCCGGCGACAACCGGGACCGCTTCATCATCGCCAAGGCGCCGTTCCTCCTGGAACGGGACACCTTCCTTGCTGCGGTGGAGTTTGTGCCCGGCACGCGGCGCTACGTACACCACATGAACGGGGCCATGATCAGCTATGCGCCCGGGGCCAGGAAGGAGGAGCCGCCAGGACCCGCCTACATTGATGCGGACCGCACCAAGAGCCTGGACGCCTATGCGGAACTGCACCTGCAGAACGACGATGGCACGTGGCCCGCGCTTACGCCGAACATGGTGAACTACCTGCCCGGGCTTTCACCGCCCGTTTATCCCCCCGGCATCGGGGGCTACCGCATTCCGCGCAAGGGCGCATTCCTGCTGAACACCATGCACTACGGCCCCAGCATGCGCGACACCATGGACAGGTCGCATTTCAACCTGTGGTTCACACCTGCACCGCCGGAGCGGCCCATGAAGGAACTGCAACTTGGCACCTTGGGCATGAGCCCCGTGGTGCCGCCGTTGGTGATCCCCGCCGACACGGTGATGACCTTCCGCACCAGCCTGCAGGTGCCCGGTGACATCAGCGTGCTCACCATCAATCCGCACCTGCACTTGCTGGGGAAGTCCTTTCTGGCATACGCCACCACGCCCGCCGGCGACACCATCCGCCTGGTGCGCATCCCCGATTGGGATTTCCGCTGGCAGTACGCATACACGTTCCCGCGCATGCTGCACATTCCCGGCGGTTCGGTGATCCATGTGGAGGCGGTCTTCGACAATACGCGCGCCAACCGCAACAATCCGTATGACCCGCCGCGCATGGTGCGGGCCCCCGAAACCGGGAACATGCGCACCACGGACGAGATGCTGCAGTTCTTCGTGAACTATGTGGACTACCGCCCCGGCGATGAGCACATCAGCCTGGACCCACAGGCCGTGCACCACGGGCCTTGAGCGCGATCAGCCCTGGGCGAACACCTGCGGCTTCACCACTTTTGTCTCCTGCCGCCGCTGCCGCCACCCATTGAGCGAGATACAGGCCAGGATGAGCGCGAAGCCGAGGTAGGAGCCGAAGTGCATGCGCTCACTGGCGGGCCACAGCAACAGGGCGATCAGGATGGTGTACACGGGTTCCAGGTTCACGGTGAGGATCACCGTGAAGGGCGACAGGCGCTTGAGCACGTGGATGCCGGCGGTGAAGGCGAAGGTGGTACACAGCAGCCCCAGCACCAGGTAGCCCGCCACATCATGGGCCGGCATGTGCCACAGGGGGGGCGGCAGGTCGCCCTGCACGGCAAGCCACAGGCCCATGCCGCCCAGCACGGCCAGCAGTTCGTAAAAGCAGATGCGCACGGCCTCGCCGCGCCGCACCAGCCTGCTGTTCACCACATTGAACCAGGCGCTGAGCAGGGCGCTCAGCACGCCCAGGAGCATGCCCTCGCGGTATTGCACCTCCAGCCCGAAGATCAGCAGCAGCGCACCGATGATCACCAGCCCGAGCACCACCTCGAACCCGCTTACGCGCTCCTTGGTCCAAAACGGGGTGATCATGGCCGTGAAGAAGGTGCTTGTGCTAAGGCACGTGACGGCCACCGAGGCATTGCCGCGCTTGATGGAGAGGTAGAAGGTGGTCCAGTGCGCCAGTACGATAAGGCCGGTGAGCAGGTAGCGGCCCAGGTCGGGAGTGCGGGGCGAGAGGGAGACCCGCATCCACCGCGCCACGGCCACCAGGCCGATGCAGGCGATCACGGTGCGCACGTACACGATGTGCAGTGCGCTTTGGTCGATCCATTTGCCAAGGATGCCGGTCCACCCCCAGATGAACACCGTGAGGTGCAGCAGCAGCACCGCATTGCGGCGGGACGTGGAGGAAGGGTCCCCGGTCATGCCTGCTGCGCCATCAATGGATGGCCTGTAGCTTTTCCTGCAATTGCTTCACCACCGCCTGCTGCCGCTCGATGGCGGCCTGCTTTCCGGCCTGGTCCTCGCCGTTCTTCCGGATGGCCCATTGGAGGTCCTTCACCCGTTTTTCCAAGCCTTGCTTGGCGTAGGCGGCGCGCTTCGCCCTGTCCTGCCAGGTGGCCTGTTCCTTGCGCACCTGTTTATTGCGCAGGGCCGCCGTGGCACTGTCGGCCTGTGAAGCACTGTCCGGGGCTGACAATTGCCGGAGCTGCCGCGCGGCCTCGGCGCTGTCCAGCACGGCCTGTTCAATGCGCTGCTGCGAGCGGCGCAGGTTGTCCTGGGCGCGCTGCCCTTCGCGCTTCAGCTGGTCCAGTTGCCGGTTGTTGTCATCCAGCTGGCGCTGGCCGCGGTCCAGCGCGGCCTGGGCCAATTGCCGCTGCAGGGTGACCATGCGCTGGCGCACCCATTCCGTGCAAGCGGCCACTTCGCGCTCCCGCGAATCGGGGCTTACATAGCCCGAGGTGGTGAGGAAGGCGATGTGGGCGGTGGTGTAGAGGCCGCCCTTGGGCTTTTCCACCGCCAGCAGCACCTGCAGCGTGTCGGGCGAAGCGGCGGGAATGCGCGCGGCATGGCCGGTGAGCTCCTTGCGGCCGGACACCTTCATGCTGATCGCCTTGAGCTCGTTCTGCCAGAAACGCTCCACCTCCCTTGTGGAGGCATCCTCGAACGCCGCATCGAACGTGGGGTGTACGCCAGTGCTGAACTGGAAGGCCCCCATGGACGGCGCCACTTGGGCCCGCGTTTGCCCTGCGGCCAGCAACAAGGCCAGGGCCGCCGCCAGGAAAGGGGCGGAGGCGCACCTCATTCCTCGTCCACGCGCGTTACGCCGCCGCTGAGGATGAATTTCATGGCCTCGGCGGCCTTCGCTTGGATGGGCGTGACCGCAGAGGCCGGGACGATGAACAGGCGGCCGCTCCAGGCAAAACTATAGGGCACGTACACCGCCACATGGTCGGCGCCGATGCCCAAGTGCGAGAGGTCTTCCTGGGTAAGGAAACCCAGCTGCCCCAGCCCGGAGCCGTCCAACGGCGTTACCAGCACGGGCCGGTCGAATTTCTTCTTGCTGCCCACCAGCCCTTCCATCAGGTCCTTCAGCGCATCGTACACGGTCTTCAGGAACGGAACGCGCCTGAGCAGGTCGTCACCGATCTCGGCCAGGCGCTGGTACAGGAAGGTGGAACCCAGCCAGCCGATGACCACGATGCTGGCGAGCACGATCACCAGGCCCAGGCCGGGGATGTCCACATGCACGATCTGGTCCAGCCAGGCCAGGGCTTCAAAGGCCACCAGGGCGATCACGGCCACGGGCACCACCAGCAGCAGGCCGCGGAAGAAATAGCCGAGCAGCAGCTGGCCCAGGTTGCGCTTTGCGTTCATGGGGCGAAGGTATTTTTTCCGGCAGTGGGGCGGTTATCCCTGGGGACCCGGCCAGGTCAAACCGTAGGGTGCAATGCGTGGCGCAGCTTCCTGGGCAATGCGGCCACCACCAGTCCATAGCTGTGCTCCACCAGTTGGCCGATCAGGGCATCGCGCACGCTTCCGTCGGTGAGCACGGTGTTCCAGTGCTTCTTGTTCATGTGGTACCCCGGCCTGATGCCTTCGTGCGCTTCGCGCAGTTCGGCTGCCTTTTCAGGGTCGCACTTCAGGTTCACGCTGTCGAAGGGTGAAAGGCTGGCCAGTGCGAAGATCTTGCCGCCCACCTTGAACACGAGCGTGTCCGGCCCGAACGGCGTTTCCTCGGTGGCGCCGGCCTTGGAAAGGCACAGTTCGCGGAACCGCTCAATGTTCATGGCAGGGGTGCATAGAGCACGGGGCGGCTGGGTGCCGCGTCGTTGATGAAGTGCGGCAGCTGCAGTTCCAGCAGGTATTCGCCGTCGCGCACTTCGTCCGGCACGTGGATCATCTCGGTGATGGTGCGGCTGAGGTCGGTGCTGCGCGGGTAGTCCCAGAATGCGTGGTGTGCGGCCAGCTTGCCCTGGTCTTGCTCGCGGTCCACGCTGGGCAGGTCCAGCAGCAGGTGCTTCACCCCGATGCTGCGCAGCCAGGCACAGGCACTGGCTTCAACGAACGGCGGGTCGCTGCCGGTCCAATGCCGTGTGCGCTTTTCCGGGCCGTTCGGCCAGGTGCGGATCACCAGGGCCTCGGGCGGGCGTTCGTTCACGGTATTGCGCAACTGCTCCAGGGTGACCACCCGGGCAGGGCCTTCGGGCGTGCGCCGCTCCTCGGGCAGCACGCTTACCAATTGGGCGGTGAACCAGTAGCGCTGGAGCAGGTTGCCCACCGGGTGGATGATGCGTGCGATGTGGCCTACGCTTTCGGTGTGGGTGCCGTTGCCGTGCGGGTTGAAGGCCACGTTGCGGAAGTTCACGGGAGCTCCGGCTTCCACGCTGTAGGTGCGCTCCCCGTCGTTCACCGGCGTGAAGGCGGGCGGCCCCACGTGCCAGGCCAGCGGCCCGGTGCTGCGGGCATCCAACGGGATGGAGAGGTCGATGGGGGCGTTGAGCGCAATGCGCCAAGTGCGGCCTTGGTGGGTGATCTCGGCGATCATTGGGGGGGCATGAACAGGTCCGAGGCGATGCGGTCGGCGAAGTTCCGCCCCTTTTGGGTCAATAGCAGGCGCCCATCGCGTTGCTCCAGTTCCTCCAGCGCAAGGTAATGCGCAATTGCGGATGCGTTCCGCCGGAGGAATGTTTCGCCCAGGCCGGCAAGCTCCACGCCCCACATGGTGCGCAGCCCGGTGAGCAGGCGTTCGTTGATGCGCTGGGCCGCCGTTAGGACCTCCTCCTCCCACCAGGGCGTGCCTTGCGCCAGGCCCGCCACGTAGCGCGCATTGTTGGCCACGTTCCAGCGCCTGCGGGTACCGTTGAACGAATGTGCCGAGGGCCCGATGCCGAGGTAGGGCGCGCCCGTCCAATAGCTGGTGTTGTGGACGGCAAAATGCCCGTGGCGCCCGAAGTTGCTGATCTCGTACTGCACCAGGCCGGCATCCGCCAGGCGCGCTATGCCATGTTCAAACTGCCGGGCTTGTTCGTCATCGTCGGGCAGCAGTGTGCGGCGGTCCGCAACTTGCTTGTGCAGGGCTGTGCGCGGCTCCACCGTGAGGCAGTAGGCGGAAAGGTGCGGCACGCCATGGTGGAGCGCAATGGACAGCTGCTCGTCCCATTCAGCCAGGGTCATGCCCGGCAGGCCGTAGATCAGGTCCATGGTCCAGGAGCGCAGGCCGGCGCGGGCCACCAGGGCAATGGCCCTGCGCGATTGCGCGGCGTTGTGCGACCGGTTCATCCATTGCAGCCGCTCTTCGCGGAAGCTCTGTATGCCGAGGCTTACCCGGGTGATGCCCAGTTCGGCCCATGCGGCAAGCCGTTCCGCAGTGATGTCGTCCGGGTTGGCCTCCACGGTGATCTCGGCGTCCGACCGCACGTTGGCGAGCGCCCGTGCTTCATGCAACAGGCCGCCCAGCTCCTCCGGGGAAAGCAGGCTGGGCGTGCCGCCACCGAAATAGACCGAGCCCGGCGCGGCGCCTTCCAGCTCGGTGATGCGCATGCGCAATTCCTGCTGCATGGCCGCCAGCACCGGCCCTTTGGTGCGCAGCGAGGTGCTGAAATGGAAATCGCAGTAGGTGCATGCCCTGTGGCAGTATGGAATGTGGAAGTAGAGGCCGGCCATGGTGCGTGCGTGCAAAGGTCGGGCGGATCCGCGGGGTGGAAACGGCCGGGGCCGGAGCCGCGCAATGCGGTTCCGGCCCCGGCCGTTTGGGCGCCATGCGCCGCTAGAAGGTGCTGCTCGTCATGCGCCTGGAGCGGCCCGAGAGGGTGCCGTAGTACACCATGGAGAACTCGAAGGCGCCGTAGTTGCGCGTGTAGCTGCGCAGCGGCGAGGTGTTCACGTCGTAGCTGAAGCGGTACATGTTGTTGCCGTGCTTGATGCCCACCTGCGCGATCACGGCGTCGTTCACGCGGTAGCTGCCGCCGGCGAGCACGCTGTACACGCCGTTCATCAGGTCCACCCTGCCCAATACGCCGGCCTGCACCTGCTGGTCGGCGCCCTGGCGCAGGTACAGGCCCTGCGGAATGATGTCCACGCCTTCACTTACGGTGATGTAGGCGCCGCCGTTCACCGACCAGCGGATGGGCAGCGGGCTGCGCTCTTCGCGGAAGATGGATTCATCCGGGCTGGTGACGTGGAACAGGGCGAAGTTGCCGAAGGGGTTCACCATCCGGTTGCGGTCCACCGAACGGTAGGCCACGCCGATGCCCAGGTCCGGCATGATGCGCCCCGCCCTGCGGAAGTTTTCACCCGAGGGCAGGTCCCCGTTGAAGTGGTCCCGCTCATATTGGGCGTCCCAAATGAGCTTGGAGTCGTTCACCTTCTTGTAGATCAATCCCAGGTTGATCCCGGCGGACAGGGTGTGCTTGGCCTTGGGGCTGGATACGTTCCAGGCCCCGGTGATCCCGGTCTGGAAGGTGTTCATCACTTCGGCCATGTTGTAGTTGTTCAGGTAGGCGCCCACCCCGAACCGCCGGTCCTTGGAAAGGTCCACGGCGAATGCCGCCGTCATGAAGTTGCTGGCCAGGCTGGTCCATTGGCTGCGCAGGTTGCCGCTCACGCGGAAGTCGCTGTTCTCGTACATGCCCGTCAGCGCCGGGTTCAGCTGGATGGCCGCCGCGTCGTATTGCGACAGGTGCGCGTCCTGTGCGCGGGAGGTTCCGCCTGCCAGGATGCAGGCCGTGAACAGAAGGAATGCGTTTGTCCGCTTCATGGTCTTGTTTCTTTTTAGCGCACCAGGGTGACTTTGCCGGAGCGGTCGTATTCCTGGCCGTCCACGGAGGTGGCCGTTACGGAGTACACGTACACGCCGTTGGTCTCGGGCTTGCCCTTATAGGTGCCGTCCCATCCGAATTCGGGGTCTTCGGTCTCGAAGATCTTTTCGCCCCAGCCGTTGTAGATCTGCAGGTGCAGGGTCTTGAAGGGCCCGCCGCGCACATAGAAGATGTCGTTCACGCCGTCCCCGTTCGGGCTGAAGGCATCAGGCATCTTGGGCGGCACGATCTTGTTCTCCTTGATGGAGACCAGGATGGAATCGCGGGCGCTGCACCCGGCGGCATTGCTCACCGTTTGCACGATGATGTATTGCCCCGCGGCGGCATAGATGTGGTTCGGCTGCTGCATGAGCGAGCCGGTGCCGTCGCCAAAATTGTACTGCCAGTGGCTGCCTCCGAAGGAGTTGTCGGTGATGACCACGGGTTCTTCGGTGAAGGCATCCCCGCTGATGGAGAAGCCGGCCACCGGCGAGTTCATCACTTCCACGGTTTGGCTGGCCGTGGCGCTGCAGCCGTTTTGCGCATATACGGTGAGCGTTACGGTGTACTGGCCCGCTGCGGCATAGGTGGTGCTTGCCTGCTGGCCGGTGGCGGTGGTGCCATTGCCGAGGTCCCATGCGCGGCCAATGATGGCGGCCCCTGCGGAAGTGCTGGCATCGGTGAAGGCCGTGGGCAGGCCGGTGCAGGCATTGCCTGCCGTGAAGGCCGGGTGGAGCGGGTTCACGAAGGAGATGGCCACGGTATCGCTTGCAGCCGGGCAGAAGGGGCTGCCGGTGGTGGTGAGCACCAGGCGCACATGCTGCATGGCGCTGTCCGCCGCGCTGGGCAGGTATGCGGCATTGGCGGTGGAGGCGTTGGGTGCAAAGCTGCCGCTGCCCAGGGTGGTCCACTGGATGCCCGCAGCGCCGGTGAAGGTGCCGCCGAGCTGTACGGGGGCGGACGCGTCGCACGTGGTGATGTCGGCCCCGGCATTCACTGCGGGCGGCAGGTGCATGGCCACCCGCATGGTGTCGCTGTGCGGTGTGCAGCCCATGTTGCCGGTGGTGGTGAGCACGAACTGCAGCTGCTGGAACACCAGGTCGGGTGCGCTGGGCACGTAGGTGGCGTTCAGCGCGGAGGCGTTCGGCGTGAAGGTGCCCGTGCCGTTGGTGCTCCAGGTGCCGCCGGCCACGCCGGTGATGCTGCCCGCCAGGGTGATCGGCCCGCCGTTGGCGCACAGGTCCATGTCGTTGCCGGCATGTGCGATGCGCGTGGGGCCCACGCCGATGAAGAGCGAGTCGGATGCATTTCCGCAGGTGCCCGTGCCGTATGCCGTGAGCACCAGGTACACGCCTCCGTTGATGCTGTCCTGCGCCGTGGGCGTGTAGGTGGCGTTCAGCGCGGAGGCATCAGGGCTGAAGGTGCCCGTGCCGGCAGTGATCCAATGCACGCTGCCGTGGTTGTGCGCGCTGCCGTTGAGCTGCACCGGCGCGATGCCGTCGCACAGCAGCAGGTCGGCGCCCGCATTCACCGTGGGCGGCACGTGGTAGCTTACCACCAGGGTGTCGCGGCCCGCCGGGCAGCCCGCGTTGTTGGTGGTGCTCAGCACCAGGTTGATGTTGCCGATCACGAAGTCGGCCGCACCCGGGATGTAGGTGGCGTTGAGGGCCGTTGCGCTGGGGCTGAAGGAGCCCGTGCCGCTCGTGGTCCATGTTCCCGTGCTGGTTCCTGCCACGGTGCCGTTCAGCGCGATGTTCGGGCTGGTGCTGCACGCGGTGACATCCTGGCCGGCCTGCGCGGCCAGGCCGCCGCCGAAGGTGATGGTCAGGTGGTCGGAAACCGCGCTGCACGGCGAGGTGCCCGTGGTGGTCACGGTAAGGGTTACGTGGCCCGCAGTGCTGTCGGCGGCGCTGGGGTAGTACAGGGTGGCCAGGGCATTGGCATCAAAGAAGGTGCCGGTGCCGGAGGTGGTCCAGGTGCCGCCGGGCGCATTGGCCGCGTTGGCCGCAAGTTGGATCGGTGCTGCGGTGCAGGCCATGATGTTGCTGCCTGCGGTGATGGCGGGCAGTGCGTTCACCGTGAGCAGCACGGTGCTGGAAGCAACGGCGCAGCTGCCATTGGTGAGGGTGGTGAGGGTGAGCTGCACCGCCCCTGCGGCAATGTCCGCATTGCTCAGCGTGTAGGTGGCCGTGGGGCTTGTGCTGTTGCTGAAGGAGCCGGTGCCGGAAGTGGACCATGTTGCACCCTGCGCACCACCGCTGTAGTTGCCGGCCAGGTGGGCGATCGGCGCGTTGGCGCAGAGCACCTGGTCAACGCCGGCATAAGCGTAGCTGGAGTGCCCGAAGGTCAGCGTCATCTGGTCGCTTCCGCTGGGGCAGGTGCCGGTGTTGGTGGCCGTGAAGGTGAGCACCACGGCACCGTTGGCCACGTCGGCGGGCGAGAAGTAGTAGTGTGCGTTCAGCACGTTGGCGCTGGGCTGGAAGGTGCCCGTGCCGGTGGTGGTCCATGTGCCCGAGGGCGATCCGTTCTGAACGGTTCCCTGCAGGTTGGCATGGTCGGAGGTAACGCACACGCTCTGATCAGGCCCCGCACTGACGATGATGCCGTTGGTGAGGTAGATGGTCATCTGGTCGCTTACCGGGCCGCAGTTGCCGTTGTTCAGCGAGGTGAGCGTGAAGGTGATGTGCCCTGCGGCCACGTCGGCGGCGCTGGCCGTGTAGGTGGTGTTCAGCGCGCCCGCATTGGCAATGGTGCCGGTGCCCGTGGTGGCCCAGTGGCCCACGGTAGTTACCCCGCTGATGGTGCCGCTCAGGTTGAACTGCGTCACTTGGTCGCAGTAGGTCTGGTCGGGCCCTGCGTCCACGTACGGCGCGGGTGTCAGGGTCAGCGTCATGGCGGCGCTGGCGTTGTTGCAGGTGTTCACCGCGCTCAGCGTCAGGGTCAGCGAGCCGATCGCCGTGTCGATGGCGCTGGGCACGTAGGTGGGCGTGAGCACCGTGCTGCTCGGGTAGAAGGAACCCGTGCCGGAGGTGCTCCATTGCACCTGCGTGGCATCGCCGGCCAAGGTGCCCGCAAGCTGTACGGTGGCATTGTTCGCGCAGAAGCTCAGGTTGGGGCCGGCGCTTACCGTGCCCGCAGGCTGTATGGTGATGTGCATGGTGTCGGAGGCCGCCGGGCACGCGCCGGTGTTGGTGGCGGACAGCACCAGGGAAACGCCGTGCGCCAAGGAATCCTGGGCGCTGGCACGATAGATGTTGGCCAGCGCGCTTGCCGGGTTGGCGAAGGTGCCGGTGCCCAGCGTGCTCCAGGTGCCGGTGCCGGAGGCCCCGCCCACGGTGCCGTTGATCACCACGTTGAGGTTGCCGAAGCAGACCACCTGGTCACTGCCGGCATTGGCCGTGGAGACCGGGGTGATGGCCACCACCATCTGGTCCATGGCGTTGTCACAACTGTTCACGCTCCACGTGAAGGTGAGCGTTCCGGCGGCGGCATCACCCGGCGCCACTTGGTACACCGCGTTCGCGGCATTGGCGTTGGGCAGGAACGTGCCTGCGCCGGTGGTGGTCCAGTGCCCCTGGGTGGCGTTGCCCGCAATGGTGCCGTTCAGCTGCACGGTGGGCATGCTGGCGCAGATGTTCTGGTCGGGACCTGCGTTGGCCACCGCGTTGGGCAGGATGGTCAGCGTCATCATGCTGCTCACCGCGCTGCACAGGCCGTAGTTGGTGGCGGTAAGCGTAAGGTTCACCGTGCCGTTGAGCGAATCAGCCGCGCTGGCGTTGTAGGTGGCGTTCAGGTCGTTGGCGCTGGGGAAGAAGTTGCCCGTGCCGGAGCTGCTCCATGTGCCCGTGGTGGCGCCGCCGGACACCGTGCCTGCCAGCGGTACATGCAGGGCGCTGGAGCAGGTGGTGATGTTGGGGCCCGCGTTCACAAGGGGTGCGGGCGTCACCGTGATCGCCACGCTGTCCTTCACCGCAAGGCAGTTGCCGTTGCCGGTGGTGGTCAGTTTCAGCAGCACGGTGCCGGCCTGCAGTTCAAAGGGCGAAAGCGTGTATTGGGCGTTTGCGGCTTGCGCATTGGGCGCATAGGTGCCCAAGCCGCCGCTCCACAGCACCCCGCTTGCCACGGTGCTGCTGCCGTTCAGGACCACCACCGGGTTGTTTGCGCAAACGCTGATGTCAGCTCCCGCTTCCACGGTGGGCGCCGGGGTGAAGGTGATGTGTACGGTGTCCTTTACGGCAATGCAGTTGCCGTTGCCCGTACTGGTGAGGTAAAGGTTCATTCCGCCGGATGCGATCTCCGCTGCCGTGGGCGTGTATACGGGGCTGAGCACCGTGTTGGAGGGCGCGTAGGTTCCGTTGCCGCCGGTCCATTTGCCGCCGCTGGCATTTTCCACCTCGCCGGTGAGCTGCACGGCGGCGTTGTTGGCGCAGATCATCAGGTCCGCCCCGGCGTTCACCACGGGGGCGCTGGTGAAGTGTACCACGATCTGGTCGGCCACTGCCGCGCAGATCACGGTGCCCGTGGAGGTGAGCGTGAAGGTGATGGAGCCTGCCGCGATCTCCGCCTGGGTGGGCGTGTACTGCACCGCCATGGAGGTGCTGTTGGGGAAGTAGGTGCCCGCGCCGCCGGTCCACTGGCCGCCCGGGGCATTGCCCACGAAACCGTTCAGGTTGAGCACGGGGTTGTTGGCGCAGATCTGCTGGTCCGGACCGGCGTTCACCACGGGCACGGGGTCCACAATGATCTTCAGGCTGTCCTTCACCGCCAAGCAATTCCCGTTGCCCGTGGTGGTCAGCATCAGCTTGATCTGGCCGGCAGCCAGCTCAAGCGCGCTGGGGGTGTAGATGGCGTTGAGGGCATTGGCATTGGGGCTGAAGCTGCCGGCCCCGCCGCTCCAAGTGGCACCGCTGGCCACCGTGATGGCGCCCGCCAGTTGCACGGCCGCGCTGTTGGCGCATACGTGGGCGTCCAGGCCGGCGTCCACCGTGGGCGCCGGGGTGAAGTTCAGCCGCACCGAATCCATGGAGGCAATGCAGCCTCCGTTGCCGGTGGAGGTGAGGTACAGCCAGAGGCTGCCGGCGGCTACTTCCGCCGCGCTCGGGGTGTACACGGCATTGAGCGTGGTGGAATTGGGGCTGAAGCTGCCTGCGCCGCCGGTCCATTTGCCACCGGCCGCGTTCGTTACCTGCCCGGCCAATTGCGCGGCCGCGTTGTTGGCGCACAGCGTTTGCGCGGCGCCGGCCTCCACCACCGGCGCGGAGGTGATGGTGATGGCCACTTGGCTGCTTATCGCATTGCACAGGCCATTGCCGGTGCTGGTGAGGGTAACGATGGCCATGCCTGCGGCCACTTCGGCCGCAGTGGGCATGTAGGTCGCATTCAGTGCATTGGCGTTGGGCGTGAACGTGCCTGCGCCGCTCCACGCGCCGCCTGCGGCATGCTGCACCGATCCATTGAGCTGCACGCCCGGATTGTTCGCGCAGGATTGCAGCGGCGTTCCGGCGTTCACCACGGGGGCGGGAAGGATCGTTACCGTTACCTGGCTGCTTACCGCGTTGCATTGGCCGTTGCCCACGCTGGTGAGGGTGAGCGTTACCGTACCTGCGGCGATCTCCGTCGCAGTGGGCGTGTACACCGCGTTGAGCGTACTGTTGTTCGGGGACCAGGTGCCGGACCCGCCGCTCCACAGCGCGCCCGATGCCACGGTCACGCTGCCGTTGAGGTGGACTGCGGCGTTGTTGGCGCAAACGTTGATGGCGGACCCGGCATTTACCACCGGTGCGGGCGTGAAGCTGAAGGCCACCTGGTCGGTCACCGCCGTGCAGCCGTTGTTGCCGGTGGTGGTCAATGTCAAGGTTGCGCTTCCTGCGGCGATCTCACCCTGCGAGGGGGTGTACACCGCGTTCAGGCTGTTTGCGTTGGGGCTGAAGGTGCCGCCGCCGCCGCTCCATGCGCCGCCGTTGGCCACGGTTACGCTGCCGTTGAGCTGCACTGCGGCATTGTTCGCGCAGCGCACGCCGTCCAACCCGGCGTTCGCCGTGGGCGATGCCGTGAAGGTGATCAACACCTGGTCGCTTACCGGCACGCAGTTGCCGTTGCCGATGGTGGTCAGGGTAAGCGTCAATGTGCCTGCTGCCACTTCAGCTGCCGTGGGCGTGTAGATGGCGTTCAGCGTGGCGATGGACGGGCTGTAGGTGCCCGCGCCGCCGCTCCATTGGCCGCCACCGGCGCCGTTCACCGCTCCGCCTAATTGCACCTGCGGGTTGTTCGAGCATACGAAGAGGTCGTTGCCCGCATCCGCCACCGGGGAGGCGATGATGGTGATGGTCATCTGGCTGCTCACCGCGTTGCACAGGCCGTTTTGCGTGGAGGTCAGTGTGAGGGTCGCCGTGCCCAAGGCCACTTCCGCGGCGCTGGGGTGGTAGGTTGCGTTCAGGGTGCTGGCATTCGGGGTGAAGGTGCCCGTGCCGCCGCTCCAGGTGCCGCCGCCGGCGATGGTGACGGACCCGTTCAGGACTACCGTGGGGTCATTGGCGCACACGGTGCGGTTGGCGCCTGCGCTTACCACCGGGGCCTGCGAGAAGAAGATGGTCATCTGGTCGCTTACCTGCAGGCAGCTGCCGTTGCCGGTGCTGGTGAGCGTGAGGGTTACAGCGCCGTTGGCCAGCTCGGTGGCGCTGGGCGTGTACACGGCGTTGAGCGCATTGATGCTCGGCGAGAATCCGCCGGTGCCGCCGCTCCAGATGCCGCCGGTGGCGTTGGCCACGGAGCCGGTAAGCTGCACGCTGGCGTTGTTGGTGCATACGGTGCGGTCAATGCCTGCATCCACCACCGGCGCCGGGGCGATGGTGATGCTGCGTTGGGCGCTTACGGCCATGCAGGTGCCGTTGCCCGTGGAGGTCAGGGTGAGCGTTACCGTCCCCGCAGCGATCTCGCCCAGCGAGGGCGTATAGGTGGCGTTGAGGTTGTTGGCGTTCGGGTTGAAGGAGCCCGCGCCGCCGCTCCACACGCCGCCGGTGGCGTTGTTCACCACGCCGGCCAGTTGCGCAACCGGCTGGTTGGCGCAAATGGTGATCGCGCTGCCCGGGTGTACCACGGGGGAAGGGGCAATGGTGATGAGCACTTGGTCGCTCACCGGGTTGCTGTTGCCGTTGCCCACGGTGGTGAGCGTCAGCGTCACGCTGCCGGCGGCGATCTCCACTGCGCTGGGCGTGTAGGTGGTGTGCAGCGAGGTGTTGTTCGGGTTGTAGGTGCCGGTGCCGCCGCTCCAGATGCCGCCGGTGGCGATGGTGACGCTGCCGTTCAGCAAGATGCTGGCGTTGTTGGCGCAGGTCGTTTGGTCCGGGCCGGCGTTTGCAGTGGGGGCATCGGTGAAGGTGATGGTCATCTGGCTGCTGGCGGGCGCGCAGGAGCCGTTGCCGGTGGTGGTCAGGGTGAGGGTCACGCTGCCCGCTGCCACTTCCGCCGCCGTGGGCATGTACACCGCATTGGCAGTGGTGTTGTTGGGGGTGTATGTGCCCGCGCCGCCGCTCCAGGCAATTCCGCTGGCGATGGTGTAGGAGCCGGCCAGGGTGGTGGCGGGGTTGTTCTGGCTCTTGGATTGGTTGGGCCCGGCATTGGCCATGGGGGCCGGGGTGTAGGTGATCTGCACCTGGTCCGCCACGGCGCTGCAGTTGCCGTTGCCGGTGGTGGTGGCGGTGAGCACTACATAACCGTTGGCCACCTCGATGGGCGAGGGCGTGTAGGTGATGTTCTGCGCGGTGCTGCCGGGGCTGTACAGGCCGCTGCCGCCGCTCCATTGCACGCCGGTGGCCACGGTGATGGCCGCGTTGAGCGTGGCCGTGCCGTTGTTGCCGCACAGGGACTGGTCGGCGCCCGCATTCACCGTGGGCGCGGGCGTGATGGCGTAGTGTACTTGGCTGCTCACCGGGCTGCACAGGCCGTTGCCCGCGGAGGTCAGGGTGAGGGTTACACCGCCTGCGGCGATCTCCGCCGCAGTGGGCGTGTAGGTGGCGTTCAACGTGATGCTGTTCGGGGAGAACGTGCCGTTGCCACCGCTCCATACGCCGCCGGCCGCGCCGGTCACTGTGCCGCTGAGGTTGATGGCCGCCGCATTGGCGCACACGCTGCCATTGCTGCCCGCGCTCACGATGGGCGCCGGGGTGTAGAAGATGGTCTTGGTGGAAGTGGCCGGCATGCAATTGCCGTTGCCGGTGGTGGTCAGCGTCAGTGTCACTTGCCCGGCGGCGAGGTCGGCCGCGCTCGGGGCATAGGTGGCGTTCAGGGTGTTGGCATTGGGCGTGAAGGTGCCTGCACCGCCGGACCAGGTGCCGCCCGTTGCGATGGTTACGCTGCCGCCCAGGGCAACAGCTGCGTTGTTGGCGCAAACGGTGGCATTGGGGCCGGCGTTGGCGGTGGGCGCTGCGGTGAAGTGGAGTTCCACCTGGTCGGTTGCGGCGTTGCAGTTGCCGTTGCCGGTGGTGGTCAGGGTCAGCAGCACCAAGCCGTTGCTTACTTCCGCCGCAGTGGGCGTGTAGATCGCGCTCATGTTGGAGGTGCCCGGGGAGAAGGTGCCGTTGCCGCCGCTCCACACCCCGCCGGTGGCCACGGTGAAGGCGCCGGCCAGCGTGGTCACGGGGTTGTTCGCGCACAGCACCCGGTCCGCGCCCGCATTGGCCGTGGGCGCGGGGGTGATGGTGTAGGTGACCTGCTTGCTTACGGCCGTGCAATTGCCGTTGCCCGTGGAGGTCAACGTAAGGGTTACGCTCCCTGCGGTGCGCTCAGCCGCACTGGGCGTGTACACGGCATTCAGCGTGTTGGCGTTGGGGCTGTACGTGCCGGTGCCGCCGCTCCACGTGCCGCCGGTGGCGCCGGTCACCACGCCTGCCAGGGTGATGGCGGAGTTGTTCGCGCAAACCGTGCCGTTGGGGCCGGTGCTTACGGTGGGCGCAGGGGTGAAGGTGATCTGTTTGGTGCTTGTGGCCGCAATGCAATTGCCGTTGCCCGTGGTGGTCAAGGTCAAGGTGAGCGTGCCCGCCGCGAGTTCCGCCGGCGTGGGCGCGTAGGTGGCGTTCAGGCTGGTGTTGTTCGGGGTGAAGGATCCCGCGCCGCCGCTCCAGATGCCGCCTGTGGCCACGGTCACGCTGCCGTTCAGGGCCACGTTGGCGTTGTTCATGCAAACGGATGCGGCCGCCCCGGCGTTGGCCGTGGGTGCAGGCGTGAAGGTGAGCACCACGTTGGCCGACACAGGCACGCAGTTGTTGTTGCCGGCGGTGGTGAGGGTGAGCGTTACCGATCCGCTGGCGATCTCGGCCGCCGTGGGGGTGTACGTGGCGTTCACGTTGTTCGCGCTCGGGCTGAAGGTGCCGTTGCCGCCGCTCCACACCGCGCCCGTGGCCACGGTATAGCTGCCGTTCAGCGTGGCGGCGGGATTGTTGGCGCACAGGCTTTGGTTGGCCCCGGCGTGTACCGTGGGCGCCGGGGTGATGGCGTAGGTGACGTGGCTGCTCACTGCGGTGCAATTGCCGTTGCCGGCAGAGGTCAGCGTAAGCGTCACCGTACCGGCCGCGCGTTCGGCGGCGGTGGGCGTGTACACCGCGTTAAGGGTGGTGTTGTTGGGCGTGTAGGTGCCGTTGCCGCCGCTCCAGATGCCGCCCGTGGCGCCCGTCACGGAACCTGCCAGGGTGATGGCCGGTGCATTGGCGCACACGCTGCCGTTGGGGCCTGCGCTCACTATGGGCGCGGGGGTGAAGTTGACCACCTTGTCGTCATGCACCGCCACGCAGTTGTTGTTGCCGGTGCTGGTGAGGGTGAGGGTGAGGGTGCCACCCGCCAGTTCGGCCGGTGTGGGCGTGTAGGTGGCGTTCAGGGTGGTGTTGTTCGGGGTGAAGGATCCCGCGCCGCCGCTCCACACGCCGCCTGTGGCCACGGCCACCGTGCCGTTCAATGCCACGGTAGCGTTGTTGGCGCACAGGGTGGCATCGGCGCCGGCATTCACCGCCGGGGCCGGGGTGAACTGCAGGATCACCGCGCTGGATGTGGCGGTGCAGTTGTTGTTGCCGGTGGTGGTCAGTGTCAGGGTCACCGATCCATTGGCGATCTCGGTGGCCGTGGGCGTGTAGGTGGCGCCCACGTAGTTGGCGCTGGGGTTGTAGGTGCCGTTGCCGCCGCTCCAGGTGGCACCGGTGGCCACGGTGTAGCTGCCGTGCAAGGTGGCCACGGGATTGTTGGCGCACAGCGTTTGGTTCGCCCCGGCATTCACCGTGGGCGCGGGGGTGATGGTGTAGGTCACTTGGCTGCTCACCGCGTTGCACAGGCCGTTGCCTGTGCTGGTGAGGGTGAGGGTCACCGTGCCGGCCGTGCGCTCAGCGGCGCTGGGCGTGTACACGGCGTTCAGCGTGTTGGCGTTGGGGCTGTAGGTGCCGGTACCGCCGCTCCAGGTGGCGCCGGTGGCTACGGTCACGCTGCCGTTGAGGGTGATGGCGGCGTTGTTGGCGCACACGCTGCCGTTGCTGCCCGCGCTCACCGTGGGCGCCGGGGTGAAGTTGATCACCTTGGTGTCGGTGGCCGGATTGCAACCGCCGTTGCCCGTGGTGGTGAGCGTGAGGGTGAGGGTGCCGGAGGCGATCTCCGCCGCAGTGGGCGTGTAGGTGGCATTGAGCGTGGTGTTGTTGGGCGTGAAGGTGCCCGCGCCGCCGCTCCATACGCCGCCGGTGGCAAGGGTTACCGCACCGCCGAGCACCACGCTGGCGTTGTTCGCGCAGCGCGTTACAGCCGCGCCGGCGTTGGCCGTGGGCGCGGTGGTGAAGGTGATCGCCATGTTGTCGCTTACCGCCGTGCAGGTGTTGTTGCCGGTGGTGGTCAGCGTCAGGGTCACCGAGCCGTTGGCGATCTCGGTGGCCGTGGGCGTGTAGGTGGCGTTCACGTTGTTGGGGCTGGGGCTGAAGGTGCC